>JAPPKG010000489.1:0-9646 GCA_026914085.1 Caldilineaceae bacterium
CCAAGTGCAATCGCACATTAGCTCTTTCTCGTTACATAGGCTTAGTAGTTACCCTTCATAGGAAAAAGGATTCATCGTGTTGTATGATTTGTCCCCAACGACCTGGTGTTCCCCGACGCTGAAGTCCTCCGGCCCGACCGCGATTCGACTGCATTAGGAATGCTGAAACGCCTCCTTTCCCCAATACGGCTAGGGCGCGTCCAATGCACGCCAGCGGCAGGCGCGCGGTTCAAAACGACCAGCAAGGCGAATGATTGTCCCTATGGTTTCCGCATAAACTGTGCAAAGGGATCTGCCGGCACCCAGGTCTTTGGTCAGGCGCCCACTTTCCCAATGGCTATTCGTGTCCCAAACGCCGTAACACGCTCCATTCGGCCGTGTCCTAGGACAGGCTGCAGTGCTCCCTACCCCCTCAACTCCACACTCTCACCCGAACCGGCACTCTCCACCGCCGCGAACGCCATCCCCAAACTCTCCAGATGGTCCCGACCCGAACTCTCCGGCTCCCGCCCCTCCTCCACTGCCAGCAACATCTCGCCCATCGAACCGGCAAACCCCTCATACTCCCATGTGCCGACGATATCGAAACTCTGCACCCGTTCAGGAGAATCCTTGAACGACACGCTCAACTTGGCCGCTCCCGCGGGATCGCTGAGCAGTGCGCTCCCGTGCGTCCCATCCACGTACCACACATGATCATGTAGAGCGGGCGCAGAAGCGATGTTGTTAAAGTGCAGCGTCGTCATGACCTGGGCCGGTTCCTCGTATTCGAAGAGGATCGAATAGATCATCGGCGAGACCGCATTCTGGCCGGGTACCATCGCGGTTGTCGTCTTCACCCGCCGCGGTGTGTAACCGCTGAAGAAACGGCTCAGATCAATATAGTGGATTCCGTGATCAACGATGTTGAAATCCTCTCGCTCAGCATACCAGCCATAGTCCTGGTAGCCCCGGTGCAAGTGGGTAATGGCGTAGACATGCCCCAGCACGCCCCGTTCGACCACGAGTCTGAGCGCTCGATGCGGTGGCGCCCACCGCGCTTGGTGATTGACCATCAGCGTCACCCCGGCGTCGCGGCACATCTCGACAATGCGCTCGGCCTCGCGCAAGCTGGGAGCCAGGGGCTTCTGTGAAAGTATGTGCTTGCCCGCGTCCGCGATCTGCTCAACCAGTGGCAGCCGTTGGTGAGCGTGCACTGCCAGGTCAACAATCTGCACCTCCGGATGCGATAACAGTTCTCTCACGTCTGTTGTAACCAACGGAATGCCGAAACTGGCTGCAACACTGTGCGCTCTCTCCTCTATCCTGTCGCAACAAGCGACCACATGGTAGCCGGCCTTCTTGTAGGCGGGCACCTGCGCTTCGCGGACCGTGATGCCGCATCCCACAATGCCGATTCCGTGGCGCAGGTCCGAAGGCAGTACAGGCTGATAGTCCTCAGATTGCATGTCCACGAACATGGCTAAACTCCCCCTCCGAGGTAGCTCAAAGCGGAGAATGTGTTAAAACGGGCCTCACACCGATGAGCGGAAGGAAAACGTAAGTCAGACTGTTGGGAAGTCTTTAGGACTTGTTGGAGTCTGTTAGAGCAACGATTTGGGGAAGCAAACTGCGGCTAATCTGCACAGAACCGCGCAGTCATGCGAAGAAAATCCGGTACGCCCTTGCTGTTCTTCGCGACCCTTCGCCTGCCTTCGCGGATAAAAAAATGCTCTCCGTAGCCCTTCGTGGATCAAAAGGTGTTCTTCGCGACCCTTCGCGTGCCTTCGCGGAAAAAAAAGTGTTCTCCAGGTTCCTCCGCGGATCAAAGATCTACTTCGTCACTACCCTCGCCTGCACCCGCACGCCTCAAGCCGACCAGTAAGGCGAATAACTACCCATATGGTGCCCCCCCATACTGTGCAAAGGCACCAGCCGGTACGCAGGCCACTCGTCAGCCGCCCACCCGCTCAGAGCCTCTTCATGCCCCAAACGCCGTATCATGCTCCATTCGTCCAGGAACGGGTACCGGCTGTTCGTGTCCCAGAATGCCAGCCCGTCGACCCCCGCTGCGTAGCAGTCCAGTGCCCGCTGCCGGTACTCCTGCGCCGCCATCCGCCTCGGCAAAATGTCGGCGTAGACCTTGCAGTCGGTGCCGCGCGTCACCTCAACGAAAGAAGCAACTTCAACATCCATATCGCCGTGCCACGGGTTGGGAATAATGAAATCAACCAGCCCTTCCTCGGCCCAGGCCGCCACATCCAGGCCATACTGAAGATTGTACGCCAGCGTTTCGATAACGTAAGCCGATACCTGAATACGTCGCCCCTGCCGCTCGCCCACCCGGTCCATCTCCTCGCGCAGCGCCCGCATGAATGACGTCATCCAGCTCGCTCTGTAGGATAGCCATTCAGGATCATCCTCCGGCAGCTCTCTCGGATCCTGTCCGTGCAACTGCTGAAATCCTTCCACGATTGGCTGCTCGTACAGTACACACGGCAGACCGCGGATAAAGGCCATGTTGACGCCGTCCGCCCCCCGCTCCGCCACCTCACGGAATAGCGAGATCACAAAGTCCTTGACGCCCGCAAAGGCATAGCTCAGGCGCGCGACCGGCCGCCCGTCCCGGCTCACACAGCGCCATTCAGGATGCTGGCGGTAAAGCCCGTCTTCAAAATCATCCGGCGGCGGAAAAACCCATCCGCCCACGCGGTACGTACCATGTAGCTCGATACCCAGATCGTGGGCATGGTCGATCACCGTCTTCAGAGGGTCAATCCCCCTCTCCCTCAGCGTACGGAAACTTTCTGCTGCCTGGCGGTCACAGTACCGCGAAAAGTCGCTCATGCCCTCCTTCTCAGCAAGTTCGCCCACTTCGGACAAGTACTGCACCATGCTCCCCGCGCCGATCCCCCACAGAAGTTTCTTGAAGTCAGAATCGCGAAAGGGCTCTACCTCCTCGATGATATCCTCCTTCGTGTACAGCGCCCGTTCGCCGAAAACGCTCCACGCGTCGTTGTAGGCGACCAGCCGTTTCGTTTCGTTTCCGGCTCGATCCTCTTGGATCGCAGCAACCTCTTCAGGGGTCAAAGGCTCCAGCTTCACATAGGCGATTCCCGACGCCCAGGGCGTGCCGTGGCTCTGCTGGCCGATATGCAACGCCTGGCCCGTCAGATCAGCGCACTTCCAGTACACCTCGCCGATACTTGCAAAATAGTTCGTCTTCTTTATGTCCGGATACAACGTCGTCGCTGTACTGAAACACGGGTCGTCCGTCAGCTTGACCCGGGTCACCCTGTCCACCCAATTGGTCCAGATACCCAGGTGGATGGCATACCATCCTTCCACCTCCAGAGGCAGGCTAAGCGTGGGCGCCTTGCACTCAATGCCGGCCGTTATCATCGTGCCCGATACGCCCTCCGCTTCGTACGGGATCGCCCGCCAATGACCATGCTTGGCCGTCTCGGAAATGGCCGATCCAGGCTCACAGCGGCCCATATCGGAGATGTAGATGGCCTTTCGTTCTGCACACATGGGAATCCTCCTCAGTCCTTTCTCATCCCCCGGTGTAGATGACAAGCAGTTCTGGAGGCCATCCTGAGGGAACGTTCTTGTCTACCGTCTGCGAAAAATCCCGGCCTCGAATGGTGACCAACCTGGTCCGCTTCATCTTCGGATACCGTTCCGGCTTCGGCAGATCGATGACTTCGTCGCGGTGACCCAATCTGCTTTCTATCGCCCACGTTTCCGGACGCGTCGTGTTGATGTCCCAAATGGCCATCCCGTCCATTCCGCCGGCGTACGCGTGCTTCATCGTCAGCACCTTGTCATCTTTCGTAGCGAATATGTACACCTGGCATCCGTTATCCTTGGCCAGCCTGACCAGGTCCGAGGGCGGATTCGTGATGATAAAGTCGACCAGTTTCTCCTTTACCCAAGTGTAGGCATCGTACGCGAAATAGCGCATGTCCTCCTTGCCGCCCTCAAAAATCGCCGACACCTGCATTTTGCGCCCTCTTTTTGCCCCGTGCTCGTCTGCCGTCTTTCGCACAGCCCGCAGGAACTCCGTTAAAAAGCTCGCCTTGACAGCGTACAGCCGCTCGTCGTCATCAGCTACCTCTCGAGCGTCCTCCCCATAAAGCCGCATGAACTCGTCCAGCACCGGCTGTTCATAACCGATATACTCCGGCCCGCGCGTAGAGCACAGGTGTACCCCGTCAATATCATATTCCATCGCCTCCTCCATCAGAGAGACCATGAAATCCCGCACCTTCGGGAAGGCATAGCTGGCCTTCATCAGCGGCGAGCCATCCTTGGCCACTATCCGGCAATCCGGATTGTCCCGGACAAATCTGGTTTCTGTCGAGAAAAAGAAGTAGGGTTGCGCCTTGTCTACGATACTCAGCCGGTAGTACGTGTGGAACTCCAGACCCAGCTCATGCGCATATTCCATCGCCGCCGCGAACGGGACGATACCCTGCTCTGCCAGCGCCTTGTGGCTCTTTAGCGCATGTTCGTGGCGCAGCACAGGACACACCGCATCCTCAGTCCCATAGAACCGTCCCACCTTGGAGTGATAATAGGTCAGATCACTCAAGTTGACGCCCCACAGCACCTTTCCCACATCCGCGTACCGAAATGGCTCAATCTGCTCCTGGAGCTCCTCCTTCGTCGTCGGACACCTCTGGTGAAACAGACCTTCGCCGTCAATCATGCCAACGACCCTGCGCGTCTCCCTCTGCTCCCTGTCCCGCTGTATGGCTTCCACTTCCGATTGCGTGAGCGGCACCAGCTTGACGTAAGCAACACACGCCAGGGTCGGGGGATGAGCGGTATTCTGCTTGCTGAAGAGCAGGTCCTGCCCTGTCAGGTCGGCAAACCGGGGAAACGTCTCGACGACCTCCGTTCTGTCCCAGAAATTCCCCGGTAGCGACGGGCTCTGTACATAGTGCTCCACAACCGTGTACACTGCCTCACCGGACAGCCTGTACTTGACCAGGCTCGTATGTTCCTGCTCCACGCCGGGCCAGAAACCAATGCTGAACGCATGCCACCCCTCCACGTTCAGAGGCAACGTGATAGCCGGTGTCTCGTAGAGTGCGTGCGCGAAGGCCATTTTGCCAGCCAGGCCTTCCTCCGCCGTATACTCCACTACCTGCCACTTGTGCCTTTCCGGCGTCGTCGACAGCGCTTCCTGAGGCAGACACTCTGACATGTCGGTCAAATAAATGGCCTCTGCCACTATTCCCTCTCCATAAGGAACGCGCATCCAATCAAACTCAACACGCCTTCGGTGTTCTTCGCGACCCTTCGCGTGCCTTCGCGGACAGATCTGTTTATCACAACACGCAAGCCAGAAACTTCCCTCACAGACCTGCAGGCTTCCCGTTCTTTCTGAATTCTGACCGGCCTTCCTGAATTGTCTACGGGACTTAGTCCAGCATCGTCCGCGGGTCGAGCGCGTCGCGCAAACCGTCGCCGATAAAATTGATGCTCAGCACAGTGATGGCAATCATCGCGCCCGGCGGCATCCAGATCCAGGGCCTTCTCTCCAGCGTCGTCAGCGACGTCGCCGCGCTCAACATCTGACCCCAGCTCGGCCTCGGCGCCTGCACCCCCAGACCCAGGAAGCTCAGCCCTGCCTCAGCCATGATGGCCCCGGCAATACCGAACGTGGCGGCCACCACAAGAGGGCCCACCACGTTCGGCAGAATGTGCCGAAAGATGATACCGCGCTCCGTCGCGCCCAAGCAGCGCGCCGCCATCACAAAATCACGTTCGCTCAACGACAAAAACTCGCCCCGCACCAGGCGCGCGATACTCGGCCACCCCAATAAACCGAGGATGATCATGATATTGAATATGCTGGGGCCGATGACCGCAACCAGAGTCAGGATAATGAGCAAACTGGGAAAGCACATCACGATGTCGGTGATACGCATAATGACAAAATCGGTCACCCCGCCTCGGTAACCGCTCACGCCGCCCAGGATCGTGCCGATGGAAATATAGATTGACGTCGCTATCAGCCCCACCGAAAGCGATACGCGGCCGCCGTGCAGAATACTGGCCAGCATGTCCCGTCCGGAGCGGTCTGTCCCCAGTATATGCTCAGAACTGGGTGGCGCCCGCAGGTTTTGCAGGTCGGCCGTGTAAGGGTCATTGGGGCGGCTGAGCAAGGGGGCAAAAATGGCCGAAAGTGCCAGCACAAACATGATGGCAATCGATACCAGCGCAAGTCGGTGCCGGCTGAAGCGGCGCCAGATCAGCTCGCGCAGACCGACGACCGCCTCACCGCGCACCATATGCTGCAGCTCTTCGCTGACAAGTGACTCCTGCCTTGCCGTCTCTTTCGCCTCGACTGCCATTTCTTCCTCTATCCGGGAATGAGGACTATCGATGAGTTTTCCGCTCTCCAGGTAAAGCCTGGACCGAGCTACTCATAGCGGATTCTGGGGTCTACGACTGTATATACGATGTCGGCAATCAGGTTGCTGAAAAGAACCATGGTCGCAGAAACCAGGCCGATTCCCATGATTACAGGGTAATCCCGGCCCAGTGTGTGTTCGATCGCCATGCGGGCCATGCCGGGCCACGAAAAAAGGACTTCGATGAACAGTGCCCCGCCTATCAGGCTTGGTAGACTCAAACCGACAATCGTCACCAGTGGCAGCAGCGCATTGCGCAGTACGTGACCAATACGGACAGCGCGTTCGCGCAGCCCTTTAGCCCGCGCAGTGGTTACATAATCCTGGCGCATTACCTCCAAAACGCTCGAACGTGTATAGCGCAGGTAGCCTGCCACCCCTTCAATTCCCAGAACGGTGGCTGGAAGAATCAGGTGATGGAGACGGTCGATGATTGGTGGCAGAGTGCTCAAAGGTTCCTTAATGCCTGAGGTCGGAAAGAGAGGTATCCTGAATGAGAACATGTAAATGGCCAGCAACGCGAAAAAGAATGCCGGCACCGATATGCCAATGAACACCAACAGCGTGAACACATTGTCCAGAAGTGAGTACTGGTTGAAAGCAGCGTAGATGCCCAGCGAAACGCCCAGAAGGATGCTGATGCTCAGGGCCGTGAACATCAGTTGCAACGTCTGCGGCAACCGCTCGGCGATCATGGCGGCCACCGGCCTGTGCGTGACGTACGAGTAACCCAGGTTGCCGCGCAGTACCTCCTTCAGCCACAGAACATAACGCACCGGGATCGGCTCGTTGATGCCCAGCGCCTCTTTGAGTTTCTCAACCTCACCCGGTTCAATCCCACTCATCGGGTCTATCATCGCCGTAACCGGATCGCCCGGCGCAAGGTTCGCGAATGTGAACGTCACGATCGTGATGCCGAACAATACCGGGAACGAGATCAAGATACGCCGTAAAATATAGCGTCCCAAAGTGGTTCCCCCTCAGTTCAACCAGGGTACGAAGGATGGGAGGGAGGCGACGGGGCCGGCGCCAACCGACCCCACCACCGATGCTCCCCAAAGGAGAGTTGGCCCAACATCGGAATCCTTACCCCACAACGCCAGGTAGATCCGATTCTATTCGGATGGCGCTACACTGCAGCTACTCCTCAATGTACCACTTCTCTAGATCGGTGACAGCGCCAATTGTGGCCGATCCTTCAGGCCCGATCAGGCTGTCCCGCCATCCCTTGACATTCTCGTGTATCAGCAGCAGAGACTGTGGCGCATACAGAGGAATCCACGGCAGTTCATCATTCCAGATCGCGGTGGCACGTGTGTACAGCTCATTGCGTGCGTCGTCGTCAACCGTTGCGAGCGCCTCATTGTACAGAGCGTCCAGCTCCTCGTTACAGTAGCGGCTCGAGTTGTAGCCGTTGGGGTAGACTCGGTCGCACCCGACAACCGTCGTATCGGGATAGTAGGACCGGCCCCAGCCGCCCACCCAGCTGATCTCATAGTCGCCGGTCTCGTAGAAGACCTCTAAACCCCTGGCCCCATCGGTCTGTACCAGCTTGGTCTTGATGCCCACGCCTTCTATAAACTGCTGCAGGATCGGCAGCTGATCGGGCATATCCGTACCAAACCAGACAATCTCGACGACGCGGTCGAAGTCCCAGCCCATGTCTTCCAGCAACATCTTGGACTTTTCGGGGTTGTAAGCGTACTCCTCAATGTCCAGCTCAACACCTGGAGGAGGAGCCCACTGCGACACCGGCTGTACTTTCGTCAGGTCCGCGTTGCCCCAGAGCTGGGTGGCAATCTCCACACGGTCGATCGAGTACAGGAACGCCTGCCGGAACCGCTTGTCCGCCAGCGCCTCGTCCTGGAAAGTGATCGAGAAGAAGTAGGCCGGGAACTTGTCCTGGTATTCCCAGGCGATGCCGGGCAGGTTCGTGACCTTGTCGAACTCATCGGCGCTCGGGTTCAGGAAGCCGACCATGTTGATCTCACCCTTCTCCAGGGCGATTATCATCACGCTGTTGTCACCGTAGAATCGAATCACGGCGTTCTTCAGCAAGGGGGCGCCCTTGAAGTAGTTCTCGTTGCGCTCGAAGATCGTGTGCTGGTCGGGAATATACTCCTTGAACACGAAAGGACCGGTGCCGAAAGGCAACGTCGTGGCGAACTCGGTCTGTAGCCACTCCTCCGGCGCAAGCCCTTCGAACACGTGGGCAGGGGCAATTCGCATCGCGAACCGCTCGATGATCGTCACCTGCGGTTGGGTCAACTGAAACTGGATCGTGTAATCGTCCAGGACCTGGATCCCCTCCGCACTCTCTGCGTTGCCTTCCTGGTAGTCAAGTGCGCCTACGATCGCATCCTTCAGCCCGCCGGACGCTGTCGATCCGCCTTCCGGCAGCAGGGCCGCGTGGAAGGAGAAGGAGACGTCATTGGCAGTAAACGGCATGCCGTCATGCCACGTCACACCCTCACGCAGGTGAAAGGTGTATGTCAGACCGTCTTCACTGATCTCATAGCTCTCGGCCAGATCCGGAACCCACTCGAGCGTACTGTGCTCCTGCATCACCAGTGAGTTCATGAACAGGTTCCAGTGGAACGACTGCGCACTGCTGTGCGCTTTCCAGGGAAGGAATGTGGGGATCGCGGCGCTGCCCTGTACCGAGCCAATCGTGAGGGTGCCACCCTCATCAGTTTCGGCAACTGCTTCCGCAGGGGAGTCGGCGGCCGGCGCAGCCACAGGTACGCAGGCTGCGAAAATCAGGGCTGCTATGCTCAGTGCAGCCAAAAAAATCAAAGAACGGCGGTTACCAATTCGTACACGAAACGGGTTCATCTCCTGATCTCCTTTCTGTGAACAGATAGAGAGCGATAGGCACGACACACGTTCGGTACCGAGTACTCATCGGTCTTGTCTGGTTATCACCCCCTTCATATAAATCAACCTCCTGAAAAACTATCGCAATGTAAAGACGCCTGACCGGCTTCTACAATCTAGCCATGCCGGAAGGAGATAATTTGCGCAATCAGTCTTCGCTGCACATTGTCGAGACTGCTGATAGTGACTACTCGGCCACAGTCGTATCGCAACCTTGAACGACGCGAGCGAAGTTTTCTCTCTCCTCACTCCTCTTCACTCTCTCCCCGCTTTTTTGGGCGGTCGGGCCTATTCGGCCCTCCCTTTTGGGGGGGGGGGGGCCCCCCCCCCCCCGCCCGGGGGGGGGGGGGGGGGGGGGGGGG
>JAPPKG010000620.1:0-9530 GCA_026914085.1 Caldilineaceae bacterium
GTTTCCTCTGACTCAGAGTTGATCGCGAGATGGTTGGTGCTCCGCAGCGACCTGAAGCATGGGGAAGTTCGCCCCCATTTTGGGATGCACCCTCCCAAAGCCACGAACTTGACAGAAGCATCATTCGCAGATATAATTTAGCCATGACTAAAAACTACGCCTCCGAGATCAGCAGCCCGCTCTCCTCAAGCCACGAAGACTACCTGAAAGCCATCTACATCCTGGAAACGCGCGGGGAACAGGTCACCAATTCCGCTCTTTCCGAGTACATCGGCTTCACACCGGCCTCCGCCACAAACATGGTAAAGAAGCTCGCGCAAATGGATCTGGTCATCTACCGTCCGCACCAGGCTGTTGCGCTGACGCCCACCGGCCGGCGCGTCGCTCTTGAAATTCTGCGCCACCATCGCTTGCTGGAGCTCTTCCTGCACAAGACCTTGGATATTCCCTGGGACAAAGTGCACGAAGAGGCCGAGCGCCTCGAGCACGTACTCAGTGAAGCCCTTGAAGACGCGATTGCCGCCTCCCTTGGCTACCCCAAAGTAGACCCCCACGGCGACCCCATTCCCTCCAAGAATGGCGAGATCAGCCACACGCCGGGCCTCCCTCTTTCTCAGTCCGAAGCTGGGCGCGCCTACCGTCTCGTGCGCGTCCTGAGCCAGGAAAAAGAACGGCTCGCCTATCTGGGAAAGCTGGGACTGCACCTGAATGTGGAGGTTTTCCTTCACGAACAAGCCCCTTTTGACGGCCCCGTGTTGGTGGAGGTAGCCGGTGAGGAGCACGCTTTGGCAGCTGACATGGCGGCCCTTCTGCAGGTTGTGCCCGCGTCAGCCGAGTAAGCCAGCTGTCAGGATTCTGACATAGTGTCGTCAGTCGGCAACGCCCAATGTTTGAGAAGATTGTGGAAGTGCCCTGCCCTATTGAACAGGGCAGGCATTACTCGGATTTCGGCCAGCTCTCATTATCAGCTGGCAGATTGCAAGAGCTGCTCGACTGGCTACGTTCTTGTACTTCTGACATCTGACAGTCGTTGGTCGGAAAAACACCGGTACCTTGACGTCCCATGATCTTCCGAAACTTGATCCGACGGCCCGTAAGGAGCGGTCTTACCCTGCTCGGGATCGCTATCGGCGTTGCCGCAGTGGTGGCGCTCGGCTCCATCGCCGAAGGCATTTCCACCAACTTTGCAGTCGTTGTCGGCGGTAGCAGCAATGACCTCCTGATTACCCAGGCCGATGCCATCGACCCCGCTTTCAGCAGCCTCGACGATACCATCGGCGAACGCCTGCTCTCTGTGCCGGGTGTGGAACGGGTGGAGCCCGGAGTCTACGCCTGGGTCACCACGCCCGAGCTGCCCTTCTTCCTCCTCTTCGGTTACGAGATCGGCAGCACTGCTATGGACCACTATCGCATCGTAGAGGGCAAACCCGTGAGCGGTCCCGGGCAGATCGCCATTGGTCGCCGCGCCACCGAATCGATAGACATCGACGTCGGCGGCAATATCCGCATTCACGGGACACCGTATCGGGTCGTCGGCATCTACGAGACCGGTCAGGGCATCGAAGAGTCCGGCGGCGTACTTACGCTGGAAGATGCGCAGGACGCCGCCCAGTTCGAACGCAAGGTCAGCCTCTACGAGATCGGTCTGCGCCGCGGCGACGACGCCGATACCACCATCCAGCGCATCGAATCTCTCGACCTGGAACTGAAGATAAGCAAGACCAGCGAACGCGAGACCAACCAGCAGTACGACCAGATGCTGCAGGGGTTCGCCTGGGGCATCGCCGCCATCGCCATCTTCATCGGCGGCCTCGGCATGATGAACTCCATGGTCATGAGCGTTCTGGAACGGACTCGCGAGATCGGAACGCTACGCGCCCTGGGCTGGAGTCGCTGGCGTATACTCTGGATTATCCTGGGCGAATCGCTGACTCTGAGCACGTTTGGGGGAGTTATCGGTGTATTCCTGGGAATCGGCCTGGCGGAGCTGGCGGGTACAGTTCCCGGTATGGGGGTACTGCTGGAAGGCGTTTATACTCCTGCCATCCTCATCCAGGGCCTGGTCACGGCACTGGTTCTGGGACTTGTCGGAGGCGTTTATCCGGCCTGGCGGGCCTCAGGTCTCCGGCCTGTGGAAGCACTCTCGTACGAAGGCGGCGGCGCAAGCGACTTCAGAGGCGGTGCCTTGAGTCGCCTTGGCAACCAGAGCTTCCGCAACCTGTGGCGGCGTCGCAATCGCACTCTGCTCGCCGCTGCCGGAATTGGCATTGGCGTCGGCACTCTCGTAATGCTGGGCGGCCTGACCGCCGGCATCGTCGGTCAGATGAATAACCTCGCCGGCAGCGGCAGCCCGGGAAACATCACCGTCATGCAACGGGACGTGCCCGACATGTCGCTAAGTACCATCGACGAGCACGTCGTCCGCCAGATACAGGCCATGCCCCAGGTTGAATCGGTCAGCCCAATGGTTCTGGGCGTCGTCCTGACGCCGGAACTGCCGCTCTTTATCCTCCACGGTCTGGATCCGAATAGTGACGCCATGGACCACTACAAGCTGGTGGCCGGCCGCCGCTTCCAGCGACCTTCCGAGATAATAATCGGCAGCAACGCCGCCGAATCCTACAAGCTTGGACTGGGCGACACACTTTCCCTGTACAACGCACGCTACAAGGTAGTCGGCATCTACGAGACCGGCGTAGCCTGGGAGGAAGGTGGAGGTATCCTGGCACTGCGGGAGTCGCAGCGCATTCTCAATCGCCCTCGGAACGTCAGCTTCCTCTTTGTAGACGTCAAAGACCCCGCCATGGCTGTACCGGTCCAGGACGCTATCAACAACAGATTTCCAAAGGTCAGGGCCAGCCTCAGCAGTGAATTCGCCCAAAACACCAATGACATTGCCTCCATGCAGGGCATGGCCGCTGCCATAGGCATGCTTGCGCTGATCGTCGGCGGCATCGTCGTTGCCAATACCATGATCATGTCGATCTACGAACGGACACGAGAGATCGGTACCTTGCGGGCACTGGGCTGGCCCGGTAAGCGCATCCTGTCACAGATCATGCAGGAAAGTCTGCTCCTGTGCCTGCTTTCGGCACTGCTTGGCAGCATCGGCGCGGTCATTCTGCTCGGCGGCCTTTCCGGGATTCCGATCGCCGGCGGCGCCATGTTGCGTCCCACCTGGGAGCCGACCACTTTTGTGATTGCCATAGGCCTTGCAATCGTGCTCGGTCTTTTGGGCGGGTACTTTCCTGCCTGGCGGGCAAGTAAATTGCAGCCAGTTGAAGCGCTGCGTTACGAGTGATTCAAATGCACCAGTCGGTATTGAAAACACGGCCGGTGCCTGGTTAGACTGTAGGAAAGACGATGAAACGAGTTTGGATTCCCTTGGCACTGGTCGTGATTCTGGCCGCAGGCGGTTGGGCCTATGTGACCTACGTCGATCCCACTCTCCTTTCCCAAGCGACAGAGTCGGCCGCAGAAGAAGAAGCCGGGAGCCTCCTGGAGGAACTTGACCCTGGACTGGATTCAGTCATCTGGGCCTCCGGCAAGCTGCTTCCTACCGTATGGGCAAACCTGTCGCCATTGCAAGGGGGAATCGTCCAAACGCTTCAAGTCAATGAAGGAGACTGGGTCGAAAGCGGAGACTTACTCGTGCAGCTTGAGAACCCGGCCGCGAGGAGCCAGGTCGAAATCGCAGCCGCAACCTTGGCAGAAGCCGAGGCAGCACACGCCAGGCTGCTGGCAGGGGCAAGTGAGGCTCAAATTGCAGCCGCCGAAGCCAGTGTGGCGACGGCTGAGGCGCAGGTGTCTTTGGCAGCCGGTCGCCTGCTCGAGGCGCAGAAAAACGTCGAATTCTTCGAAGTGGAAGTTACTATCGCACAGGAACAGTTCAATGAGCTGGCCGCCGGTCCCACTGAAGCAGAACGGGCCGCGGCAGCCGCCCGCGTCGAAGTCGCACAGGCGGCCCTCGACCACGCGCAGGCCGTCTACAACGCCGTGCGCGGCGATCCCACAATAGGCAGCACGCTGCTTGAGGCACTACAGTTGGAGCAGGCGACCAAGTCCCTGAAGGCGGCCCAGGCCGAAATGGCTGTTGCAACCCAGGGGGCCACCGAACAGCAGCTGGCCGTCGCCCGATCTCGCATCCAGGAGGCGCGTTCGCGTGTTTTGGTCGCGGAAAGTCAGATACCCGCAGCCGAGGCCGGCGTCCAATCGGCCGAAGCCGCGCTCGCAAGTGCCGAGGCAAATCTGCGCAGAATCAAGGAAGGCGCTTCCTCTGAAGACGTTGCCGTTTCTCTGGCTCGCATCGGTACGGCAAAGGCGCAACTTGCCAGCGCACAGGCCCACGTTGCCCAGTCCCAGATAGTCGCCCCCTTTTCCGGCCAGGTCGGTGCTCTCCTCGTCCGCAGCGGGGAACTCGTAGCCGCTGGCCAGGTGCTCGTCCTCCTAGGCGATACCGGCAGCATGCACGTCGAAACAACCGACCTTCGCGAAACCGATGTAGTCCAGCTCGTGAGCGGCCAGGAGGTCGAAGTCACCTTCGATTCACTGCCCGATCAGATCTTCGACGGCATCATCACCCACATCGCGCCGGTGAGCACCAGCGACAGGGGCAGCACCAACTTCACCGTTCACGTCGATGTCCCGCAGCTGGACGACAACTTGCGCTGGGGCATGACCGCCTTCGTAAATATCCTCGTTGCGCCTCAGTAGGGTTTGCAGGGCGGGTCAAGAGTACTTGGCGTTGGATTCAGCAGCAATCTTGACAATTGATTCCCATGCAGAGGCAATGGAACCCGAGAATACGGACGGACTCATCGTAAGAGTTGAAAACCTGACAAAGATCTACGGCAGCGGTGAAACTGCCGTACGCGCCCTCGACAGGCTCTCTGTTGAAGTGCAGGCAGGTGAATTCGTGGCCGTCATGGGTCCGAGCGGGTGTGGCAAAAGCACGTTGCTGAACATGCTCGGCGCACTCGACCAACCGACCGAAGGGACGGTCTGGGTTGCAGGTGAGGACCTATCGAAACTGAAGAACGTGGACCGGTTTCGCGCCAGAACGGTCGGGTTCGTCTTCCAGCAGCACAATCTTCTGCCGACCATGACAGCGCAGGAAAACGTCGAAGTGCCGCTGCAGGGTCACGTCAACAGCCGCAGAGAACGCAAGGAACGGGCGGCGCACCTGCTCGACCTCGTCGGCCTCGGAGACCGCAGCGACCATCTTCCCGGTCAGCTTTCGGGCGGTCAGCGTCAGCGTGTGGCCATTGCCCGCTCTCTGGCCAACAGCCCGGCCCTCGTCCTGGCCGATGAACCCAGCGGCGCCCTCGACAGCCAGAGCAGCGACGAAATCCTGGCTCTGCTCGCCGAGCTGAACGAGAGCCAGGGAACCTCAATCGTGGTCGTCACACACGACCGCCGCGTCGCCCAGGCGACCCAGCGCATCCTCCGTATGCAGGACGGCCGCGTTGTTTCCGATCACCGCATCACCGACCCGCTCGAAGAGGATCTGCGCATGTTCGCCCAAAGCCAGTTCGGACAGACGCTGCTTGAAAACAGCCGTACTCTACACAAGTTCATCGAGGAACAGGACATGGCCGCACTGCGCCAACTGTTGCAGGCCTACGACGATGGGGAACTAGGTTCGGAGGAGTCAGAAATTCCGCCCGTAGAGCCGTAGCCAAATTCATCCGAGACTCAGGCTTGCGATTCTAATACCGTGCGTAACTGTTGCGGCGAAATGTTACCACCGCTCAGGATCAAGGCCACCTTCTTTCCGGCAAGTTCATCCTTCAATCGCAGCAAGGCGGCCAGCGGTGAAGCGCCTGCTGGTTCGGCGAGAGTCTTCGCCGTCTCCAGGTACATGCGCACCGCAGAGAACATCTCCCCCTCAGAAACGGTCAAAAAGTCGTCCAGATTCTCCCACAGGATCGATTGGGGCAGCATGTAGGGCGCACCCGTTGCCAGCCCCTCGGCAGCCGTCCGGTTCGGCGCCTCCCGCCACGCACGGTCCCGCCATGCCAGAAAGGCCGCCGGCGAAGCCTCGGCGCATACCGCCACCGTCCGAATCGCGGGGTTTACCCCCTTGGCGACAATCGATGCTCCCGACGCCCCGCTCCCGCCGCCAACTGGAACGATGATGGCATCGATATCCGGCTTCTCTTGCACAATCTCAAGTGTGTGCGTCGCCACACCTGCGATCAGCGCCGGTTCATCGCCCGAAGAGACAAACTGCATCCCCTCTTCCTCCGCTATGCGTTCACCATGCATCTTCGCCTGTTCAAAGTCGGCGCCGTTCAGCCGCACGTCCGCACCGTTGGCGCGCATCGCTTCCAGCTTTACCGGATTGGCGTTTTCCGGCACGGAGATAACGGCCTTTGCGCCGAACAGCCGCGCCGCGTAGGCGACCGACTGCCCGTGATTGCCAGTCGACGCGGTAACGACGCCCCTCTTACGCTGGTCGGCAGGCAGACCCGCCATGAAGTTTATGCCCCCGCGCAACTTGAAGGCGCCGATAGGCAGATAGTTCTCGTGCTTTACCCAGACCTCGGCCCCCGTGGCCGCGTCCAGAACCGGGTAGTTGTGCAACGGTGTTGGCGCAAGGTAGCCGCGCAACACCTTCTGTGCCGCCAGTACGTCGGCAAGGCTGGGCGGAGGGGGCAAGGTAGACTGTTCGGTCATGGCTCTACGGTTCTTTCCTGTCTGTGTGTTCTGTGGCTGTACTTCTCTTCACGAAAGTCTGGCGTGCAGGCGACCTGGGCGAGAGCCTCAAGTTGCTCTACCTTTAACCTTCCGGAAACGGCATCTGCCGCACTTCGGGGGGCAGAATCGGCTCAAATCCCATCCGGTCCAAAACGTCAGCCTGAATGTCGATTCCAGGCGCGACCTCCCTAAGATACATTCCCGCCTCCGTAAGCTCAAAAACTGCCCTCTCGGTTATGCAAAGCACCTTCTGATTGCTTTCAACCGCGTGAGGACCGCTGAAAGTGATCTGGTCTACCTGGTCAACCATTTTGCCTATCTGACCATAGCGCTTGATCGCAATGCTCGTCCCGTCGACTTCGTACTCGACGCCTTTGGCCTCAAGCGTACCGCAGAATACGACCTTGCGGGCGTTCTGCGCGATGTCCATGAATCCCCCCGGCCCGACAGTCGTGCCGCCCAACCGCGACACATTCACATTCCCCGCCTTGTCCATCTCGCCAAAGCCGAGAAATGCAATATCCAGCCCGCCCCCACTGTACAGATCGAACTGCGATGGCGAATCAATCATGCAACTGGCATTACGCGCGAAGCCAAATAGCACGCCGTCGAGAAGTTCGCCGCCGTACGTGCCGTGCTCAATCGTCTGGTAATAGCGCTCAGTCTCACCGCGCGCCGCCACCAGCTTGGCCACCGCGTCGGGAATTCCGAATCCGAAATTGATCACTGCATTGTCGGAAAGTTCGAGAGCGGCTCGATGCGCGATAACTGCTCTCGGCCCTGGACGCTCGTCCGCTTCCGCCTGAATCCTTTGACCGGCATCCCGATGTCCATTGACTCTCTGCTGCCCCGAGATCGAGGGGTCATAGTAGAAGGCATGGCACTGGGGCTGCTCCGGCTCAACAACCACCGCGTCAACCAGCGCTCCCGGGATTCGCACCTGGCGCGCCGGAATCTCGCCCGCTTCCACCAGGCCCCGCACCTGGAAAACGACTATCCCTCCACTGTTGTGTGCCGCGAGCGCCATTGCAAAGGCTTCCAGATTGGCCGGCTCTTCCTCCATACTGATATTGCCGTCCACGTCCGCGTAACTGCCTCGCAGAAGCGCCACGTTCACGGGAAACGGCTTGTAGCGCAACAACGTCCGGCCGTCAATCTCAATCAGCTCTACCAGCTCATCTCTAGCTGAATTGTTCATTCGGCCGCCGTCCTGGCGGGGGTCGACGAACGTACCCAGACCCACGTGCGTGATCAGCCCTGGCCGGCCCGCGCCGATCTCCCGCATCAGCTGTGCCGTTACGCCTGCGGGCAGAATGTAAGCCTCAATCTTCTCCTCACGCGCCAGCGCCTGCATGCGCGGCGACCAGATCCAGTGGCCGCCAATCACCTTACGCACCAGCCCCTCGTAGGCCAGCCGGTTGAGACCGCGTCGATCGCGGTCCCCGATTCCAAGCGAATGGACTACGCGCAGACCTCGCGGAGAGCCGCTGGAATGAAAGCGCTCCTCGACAGCGGCCAATAGCGTATCGGCCTCGACAAGACCGCCTCCCCCGCCAACCGTACCCAGCGTGGCACCGTCAGGGACCAGCGCGGCGGCCTCTTGGGCGTCGATTACCTTGTTTCTCATCGGGCGTCAATTGAGATAGTGGCTTTCAAGTGCCTTCACCGCGGCCACCAGCGTCTTGTTGACCGGAGTTGGAATGCCATGTTTGCGGCCTAGCCTCACCATCGCCCCGCTAATGACGTCGACTTCGCAGGGACGGCGGTTGAGGATATCTACGCAAAGGCTGGACTTGTTGTCGCCGGTTCCTTCAGGCCCAGCGATCTGGTTAATGACCTCCCGGGTCTCGGCAGCATTCAGGTCGATGCCTTCGGCGCGCGCCACCTCGACCGCTTCATCCAAAGCCTCAAATGCAGTCTCTCGCAGTTCCGGTACGGCAAACACCTGCTTGATCGTCATGTTGGCAATGGCAGAGGTCGGGCTGATGGCGATATTTGCAAGCAGCTTCTTCCAGATCGCCTGCCGAATATCCGCGACAGCCGAAGTCTGCAAACCTGCCCTGTCAAGCGCCGATGCAATCCGCTCTGTCCTCTCGCTGATCCCTCCGCCCATCTCGCCAATGTGCGTGGGCAAATTGCCGAAGTTCCGCACCGCCCCTGGCCCTTCGACGGCCGCGCCCTGCGCCGTCACACCGCCCAAGACACGCTCCATACCCGTAACTTTGCCGATGATTTCCTCGTTGCCCAGTCCGTTCTGAAAGCTGATGGCCACGCTGCCTTCATGCAGCAAATGAAGTACGCGCCCAACCGCCTCCTTGGTGTATGGAGCCTTACACTGAACAAAGAGAACGTCTACTGATTCCACTTCGCTCGGATCGGTCGTAGCGCGGACCGGAATACTTCGATCGCCCCCATATCCGAGCATCTGCAGCCCGTCACGGTTTATCAGATCGACGTGCTCCTGCCATACATCAATCAGCGTCACGTCCAGGCCACCTTCAGCAAGCAGGCCCCCAAAAAGACAGCCCATCGCACCTGCGCCAACCACGCCCACCCTCGGTTTCCACCCTCCCATGCAAGGCTCCTCTTCGCTCACAAAACAGTGTATTGACCAGATACCTACGAATCCAATATCTTTTGACGGCAGAGGGCCTGACAGGATTTCATGCGAATGCATCCCAACATTTGGGGCGAACTTTCGTATACCTCAGGAGGCACCCAAGCCACGGTCAGTTTCCTTTCCAGTTTCCGCCAGAATGAGCGCCCTCTTTGACTACTGACCACTGCTTTTCTGGGCGGTCGGGCCTATTCGGCCCTCCCTTGTGCGGGGG
>JAPPKG010000237.1:0-9508 GCA_026914085.1 Caldilineaceae bacterium
TGCTGCTCGTCCTTGCCGGCACGTTCCTGGGCATGTTCGTCCTGGTGAACTGGCTGATCGGAAAGGTGTTCAAGGACATCTAACAGAACCCCTCAGGGCGCCCATGCGCGGCCCGTGCTGGCCAAACGGGCGCCCGAGAGGGTGGAAACCCCACTACGGGAGGTTAACGATGCTACAACCCAAGAAACCCATGAGTTCGCGGGTACACCTGGTGCTGCCCGACGACCTGTACCTCGACATCAAGTTCAGGGCGGATGCTGCCGGCATAACCGTCGCCGAAGCCATACGCCAGTACTTGGAAATCGCTGTCCGGAAGGACATCGCGGTAGCCGAAACGGCGGGCCAGCAAGTGGCAGAACCACCCACGGTGGCCGGTGTCGCCGGAACGGAGGCGCAATGAGCCAGCCAGAATCCACAGTCCAGAACAAGATCGCCGCCGCGGCCGCGAAGATCAGCGGCGTCGAGAAAGACCAGTTCAACAAGGGTTTGAAATACCATTACGCCAGCGCCGACAGCATCTTCGAGGCGTGCCGCCGGGCGATCGCCGAGGCCGGCCTGTCGGTATGGATGGACGAGGAGAGTTTCAACTACGACCGCGAGACGAACCTCATGACCATCACCTACCGCATAGGCCTCATCGATACGCCCACGCCTGAGGATCCTTCCAAGCTCGAGCGGCAGACGTTCCTTCACCCGTACCAGAACGCGCAGAGCAGGGCCCAGGTCGCGACCTACGTCCTCAAGATGTACCTCCGGTCGAAGTTCATCATCCCGACCGGAGATCTCTCGGAAGACATCGACGTGGGCGACGCTCCCATAGCGCCGTCGGCGCAGCAGCATGGGAAGAAGGGAGGCGGGGAGACACGCCGGAGGAAGTCTGCAGGACAGGCAAGGAAAGCGCCTGCGGCGCAACCGAAGGAGAGGTACTGGAAGCTGAATCCGGACGGGACGCTCCTGCCCCTGGGCGATATCGATGAGGAGAACAGGAAGCGGGCCCTCTGCAGGTTCGTCCGCGACGAGATCGGCAAGGAGGTAACCCAGGAGGTCCTGCAGATCAACTGGGATTCGATCACCGAGTACCTGGCGCAAATGCCCGAAGCGCTGAAATACATCGAGGACATCATCACGGAGAAGGGCATGACCATTCCGCAAGCGTCGAGAGATTTCAACCCTCAGGGAGGGGATAGCCCCGCGGGGAACGAGGAGGAGGAAGCCGATGAGCAGCAAGTTTAGAGAGTACGTTCAAGACAGACTGCTGGCCGTCGAGGAAGAAGCTGCATTGCTGCGCAACGCGCTCGATGTGCTGACGGACTACGAGGCTGAGGAGAGCTTTCGTACCGAGCTGCGCTCCAAATCGAAGGAGGAACCCGCCAAGCGACCGTCGAAGGCCGCCGGGCGGAAGAAGCCCGCCGGCAAGAAAGCTGCCACGGGCAAGAAGAAATGCAGCGTCGAGGGTTGCACCAATGTGGTCGTGGCCAAGGGTCTGTGCCGGAAATGCTACGATCGCGCCAATCCCAGGCCCTCGAGAGGGAAGAAGGCGCCGCAACCGGCCCAGGCGGACGAATCTGCACCCGATCGAGATCCGGACCAGCCAGTTGCAGATCCCGCTCTGATCGCTAAAGCCTCGCCACAGGCGGATCGGAAACTTCCCAAGAACAGGGTCCCGTGCGGGCACCCTCACTGCGATGCGTCCGTGCCCTACACGGGCGGGATCCCCGATGAACCGATGTACTGCTCAGACTTCTGCAGAAACAACCACGCCAGGATACTGGCTGAGACGGCCGCAAACTAGCAGGCCGCCCCAACATCACGGAGGAATGGGAAATGGATTATCAGCAATACGGATTGACAGTTGACCACCAGATCGAACTGGGCGACCACAACAAGGCGTTCTGGGACGCGATCAAGAAGGCGGAGCGCAGATTCGGTGAGGGCAAGCAGGCGTTCTGGGACGCCGGCCTCGCCGCAAAGGAGATGCGGAGCCTCATCCCCCACGGACACTGGGAGGACTACTGCCGCAACGTGCTGGGGCACGATCCGGCGTGGATATGGCGACTGATCAGATTCTGTGAGAGCTGCAGCTACATCGATGCGGGCCAGGTGAAGTCCGTCCGGGCATATCTTGCCCCCGGACAAGATTTAGGTGCGGATGGTCACCTGGATCCCAACGACGAGTACGCACCCAGCGCTCCCGGTCCCGCCGCAAACGGTACTGACTCAACCCCTGTAGTCGATAACACCTCAGTACAGGATACACAAAAAGGCAATGGCCCTTCGTCCCCCCGCAATAATCCCCCCCCCTACTTCCCAAATCGCCGGCCCGGAGCAAAACGGAGAAAGCGGGCTTGATCCTGACAAGGTGATCCCGACCGACGTAGAAGACGTTACCGACCAGGGCGTTGATCCGGACATCGAGGCGAAGCCCAAGATAGGCGGCCGCCTCAGCGCTACCGACAAGCTGCAGTTGGAGCTGGACGCGGTCAATTCGGAGAGGGATGCCCTGGACGACAGGGTTGACGCACTGACTGCGCAGCTGAAAGTCGCCCAGGAAACCCTCGCCCAGGTCGAGTACGAGCAGAAGCCGGGCGGCGCCATGGGCAAGTCATCGATCGGCGATCAGATCGGCAGCCTGAACCTCCAGCTCCGCGACAAGGACAGCGAACTCAAAGACGCGGCGCGCCGCGAGGCGGACCTGAAGGACGCCCTGAGCAACTTCCGTAGGAACAACAGGAAGCTCAACAAAGAGAACGAGGACCTGAAAGGGCGCCGGGACGCCCACCTGACCTCGCTGCAGGGCGAGCTCGACAAGGTCCGCGACCTGTACGAGCAGGGCAAGCTGGCGTTCAACGAGGTCAGGCAGACCCGGGATCAACAGAAAGGACTGCTTCAGCAGCAGAAGACCGAGATTGAGGACCTGCAGGCGGAGAACCTGCAGCTCACCGCAGATCTCGACGCCATCCGAGACCAGAACAAGGACATGCGGGACGTGCTCGTGCGTAATGACCTCGATCACCTTTTGGTGGAAGTGGAGTAAGGGGGCGGCTCGCACCATGAACCTGTATCCGTTTCAGCTGAAGGCGGTCGACGCACTCCGGAGAAACATCAAAAAGGGTGTGCGCCGGCAGATCCTCTGCTCTCCCACGGGCAGTGGGAAGACGGTCTGTGCTATGGAGATCGTCAGATCGGCCCAGATGAAGGGCAAGCGATCGATATTCGTGTGCGACCGGCAAACCCTGGTCAACCAGACGAGCCAGCGTTTCGATCAGTTCGGGATTCTGCACGGAGTAACCATGGGCGACTACACTCGCGGCCGAAGCAACAACACGCAGGTGGCCAGCGCCCAGACGCTCGAGAAGAGAAAGTTCTGGTACACGGGCGATAGGAAACCCGACCTGGTCGTGATAGATGAGTGCCACGAGATTCGCAAAGGCATCGTCGAGTACGTGAAGGAGCACAACCTGGTTACGATCGGCATGTCGGCGACGCCGCTCACGCCGGGCCTGGCTGACATCTACGAGGACGTAGTCAACGTGACGTCCACGGTCCAGCTCATCAAGGAGGAGTACCTGGCGCCCCTGCACGTCGTGGCCGCCCAGGCCGAGGTGGACGTCGACGGCGTGAAAGTGACGTCCACCGGCGAGTGGGACCGTGAACAGCTCTCCGACCGCGTCCGGTTCATCGTGGGCGACGTCGTGGCCGAGTGGGAGCATCACACCACCGAGCAGTTCGGCGGGCCGGAGAAAACCATCGTCTTCGGCGCCTCGGTCGCGGACTGCGAGGACCTGGCCAGGCAGTTCCAGGAGGCGGGCTACGATTTCCGGGTCCTGCACTACAGGCAGTCGGTGGAGGAGAAGCAGGAGATCATCTCGAACTTCGAGCGCGGGCTTCACCTGGGCCTCATCAGCTGCGTCATCCTGACCAAGGGATTCGATGTGCCCTCGGTCCGGTGCATGGTCGACGCCTACCCGCTGCGAAAGAGCCTGGCGATGCACATCCAGAAGCTCGGGCGCGTCATGCGCACGGCGACGGGCAAGAGCCACGGGTTGCTGATCGATCACGCGGGCAATTACTACGGGTTCATGGATCAGGCCAACCGGTTTTTCCAGGAAGGCGTGAGTGTCCTGCCCACCACGAAGCCGAAGGCCCGTAAGTCGAAACCTCGCTTCCAGAGCGACAGCAAGTGCAAATCGTGCGGCTACGTGTACCAGGTCCTGGATCCTCGAGAAGCCCGCCCGACGCACTGTCCCGCCTGTGGTGCCCCGCGCCAGAGCTTCGGGCGGCCGAAAATGACGGTCATGCCTGGCAAGCTCGAGGAGATCGCCAAGGTGGACGGCGACCTGGCCGACGGCATCTTCGACGGCTCGGTGGACCTGTGGACGGAGATCTCGTGCAACGCCATGCTGGTGGCCGGCGGCGAGTACGATAAGGCGCGTCGGATAGCCTACGCGCAGTTCAAGGGAGTGACGGGCGCCTGGCCGCGGGGTGAGTTCATGCCCCCGGACCGCGCGCCGATCACAGCAGTCAGAGACCTTTGCTTAAGGGAGTACAGACGTTGGAAGAGACAACGGAAAGTCGCATAGAAAGCGCCCTGGCGCATATCCCCGCGGACGATCGGGCGGTATGGCTGTCCGTGGGCAACGCGCTGAAGACCGACATCGGCGACGACGGCTACATCATCTGGGAGCGCTGGTCCCGCGGCAGCGAGAAGTTCGACAGCCACCGCATCATGACGGACTGGAGATCGCTCAAGATCGGGCTGTGCCACCTGGGAACAATCTTCCACCTGGCCCGCCAGCACGGCTGGGTCGCAAGCGACCCATCGACCAGGCTCACATTACCGCGGAGGAAGGCGCCCGTGGCGCCCGAGCCCCAGGAAACACCGGAACACGTGGTCGAGGCCATGCGAAAGGTGATAGACGAGTCAAAACTCGAAGCTGGCCATCCCTACCTGGTCAGCAAGGGGTTCCCGAAAAAACAGGCCCTGGTCCACCGGAAGGATGGCAGGCTGATCCTCCCCATGTGGAAGAGCTACCTCCTGACGTCCATGCAGACAATCGATGCCGCCGGCGTGAAGAAGTTCTGGCCGGGCGCGATCGCTGGCGGTGGATACTACCGCCTCGGCCGCGGCAAGGATATCTGGGTCTGTGAAGGGTTTGCTACCGGCCTGACCCTGTGGGCCTGCCTCGAGGTCCTGGGACGCACCAATGGCAACGGCCGTCGCCACGCGTCCGTCCTGATAGCCTTCAGTGCCGCCAACATCGTTCGGGTCGCAGCTCTCGCGAATCGAGTTATCGCGGACAATGATGCGAGCGGTACTGGCGCCCGGTACGCGAAGCAGACAGGCCTGCCCTGGACGATGCCGGACGACGAGGGGTGGGATCTCAACGACGTCCACCAGAAGGACGAACTGTACGCCGCGGTCGACATAGTGAGGAGGGTTTTGTGACCAACCACATGCAAACAATCCAGGAGGCCATCGTCCCGTTGAAGCTCTACACCCATTACGACGAGCTCGTGGAGATCCACGTCCACGTTCAGAATGGGCGGGTGACCTCGATCAAAGACACGAAGGGCCTGGAGGTGGATCCCTCGAGGTTCAGAGTCTCGGACATCAAGGCCATGGCGCTGCAGAGGCTGAAGGACTGCGCGGCGTACATCACCGCCGACGAACGCCGGAGTTTGCTATGATGGAAATGCAGCACGATAAGTTCCATGGATACAGGCTTTCGAATGGAGAATGCTTCGTTTCACTGATCTCCACCTACATCCGGAAGACACAGTACGAGCTTCCCCTTCGCCTGGATCTGCGCGAACACAGCCCCACGGGTTTCGAATGGGGCTACGGCGGGTCCGGGCCCTCACAGCTGGCCCTGGCCATGCTGGCGTATGCGACGGACGACGAGACCGCCCTGGACCTGTATCAGCTGTTCAAGCAGGCCTGCGTGTCCAGGCTGCCCGCAAGCCGGTGGAAGGTCCGTATCGACGACGTCCGGAATTGGGCCGCGGATCCGTCGCCCCGCGGATGGAGATCGTACCCTCGGTCCCGCGAAAAGGGGTATTTCGCGGTAATCCCTCCCAGCAACAATAACCAGAAGGAGAAAACAGATGAGCAAAAACCGTAAGCTTCGGGCGACCTGGGTGAGGATCCTGGGCGCGAACGTCAAGTGCGACACCCTTACGGACTACGGGAAGAAGGACGGCCTGTTCCGGAAGCTCGTAGTCATCAACGGGGAGAAGGTCGTGGTGGCCTGCCCGATCCACAAAGGCACCTACGAGCGTACCGAGGAGCCGGTACCATGAAAGCCATCTCGGTCCGTCAGCCCTGGGCGAACATGATCGCCTCGGGTAAGAAAACCATCGAGACACGCACGTGGTCCACGCGCTACCGCGGTCGCCTGGCGATATGCTCGTCGAAGTACGCCAAGCCATACATCCCGCCACTGGGCTGTCTGATCTGTGTTGTAACGCTGGTGGACTGCAAGGTTATGACGCCTGAAGATGAAATCGCCGCACAGTGCCCATGTCCAGGCATCGGCATTCTCTATGCTTGGGTACTGGACGACGTCGACCTGTACGTGCCAGTGAAAGTTCGCGGGCAACTTGGAATCTACGACCTACCGTTCGAAGAAACCGACCTGACGCCCGACCACCTTCCACCACCTGAACCAGGAACGCCTCTGTTTGGTTCGCTTTCGCATCTCAAGGAGGCACAGCCGTGAAATACAAAGGCACGATGGACTTCGTGTGGCCCGAGATCGTCGTCGGGCCTCCGGCGCCCCCAGGGGCTCAGACCTGCCGGGTGTGCGGATGCTGGGATTACGCCGCCTGTGTGGACGAGTTCACCGGACCCTGCTTCTGGGTCGAAGGAGATCTCTGCTCGGCATGCGCAACCGAGGACGAAATCCGGAAGTACACTAAACGCTTGTTGACATAAGGCCAATTATGCGAAGTAGGAGGAGGAATAACATGCAAGATGGTACCGCCCTACGGGCGTTCGTGGACACCGAAGTAACGAAAGAAGCGGCACTGGCAGCCATCCGCGGTCACGCCGCGGCCGATACGCTCCTGCAGCAGCACGGTTACTGGGAGGAAGGTAAAGGCTGTGCGGTGGGATGCACCCTGCACGATTTCAGGCCCGGGGAGGAGAGCAGCCACGCGCTGTACGAGCCTCTGTTCGGAATCCCGGAGGAACTGGCCAGGCTCGAGGACAACCTCTTCGAGCAACTGCCAGGCGATCGCGCGAAGACATGGCCCGTGGAATTCATCGAGGCAATACCGGTGGGTGCGGATCTCATCGCCCCAGTAGACAGGTTCTTCCACTGGTTGTTGTCGGAGGAAGGGCCTATGGCGAAGGCGGAAACCGAATTGGCTGAGGTGAAGGCGGTACACGCCCTCTACGGCCGTAGGATTTCGGGCGATGAGCCCGCGCAGGAAGAATGGGACGCCGCCTGGTCCGCCGCCAGGGACGCCGCCAGGGACGCCGCCAGGTCCGCCGCCAGGGACGCCGCCTGGTCCGCCGCCAGGTCCGCCGCCAGGTCCGCCGCCAGGGACGCCGCCTGGTCCGCCGCCAGGGACGCCGCCAGGGACGCCGCCTACGTCAAGATCGCCGACAAACTGCTCGAGCTGCTTCGGGCGTCAGCCACGACGGAGTAATTGACCTCTGCCCCGACGAACAAAGAAACCTAAGTGGCCCGCGGATCTGGTCCCCTACGTAGTCGAAACGATCACCATGCCGTACTGGCTGAACGGCGACCGGCGATGGCCGCACTGCGAGATTGAGCTGATAGAGTTCGAGGGTGTCTGGTCGTTTTCGTTCCACCTGCGCGTCGAGCTGTATCACCACCGTTTCCCGAGTATGCCGCAGTACCGGAAGACTTGCACGAGCAGCAAGGCCGCATTCGAGGCAGCCAGGCTGATAATCCGGAAGGACATCGAGAACAACTGGAAGATCCGCCAGCACAAGGGGCCCGGGCCAATAGCCCGGAAGGTCACCAGGTGGATCGACCAACTGCACTACGAGCACCAGATGGGATTGAGCCTATTCAAGTAGGAGAGGAGGGTTTCATGGGAATACCGTACGCAGAAGCCACCAGTGGGATGAAAGCGAGGAACGAAGCCATCAAACTGCTCAAGCGTTTCGGCGCTTCGGAGGTCGGGTTCCTGGAGAACTATGAGAAGGGGACGCTTGGGCTTCATTTCAAGTACAGAGAACGCATCATTCAGTTGGAGGCGTCGGCGAAGGGCTGGGCGGCGCTGTACCTGAAGGAGAACCCCTGGAACTCGTACCGGCACAGTACCCGCGAGGAATACGAACGGAAGTGGATCGACCAGGGGTTCATAGCCGTCAACAGCATCATCCGGGATTGGCTGAAGGGGCAAATCACGGCGATCGAGACCGAAGTGATCTCGTTCGAAGCGCTGTTTCTGCCGTGGATGCTTACGGCCGACGGGACGCCGCTGATTGAGAAGGCGAAGCCGCTACTGCTGAACGAAGGTTGACATCGTGGAGGAATCATGAACGAAACCGAGAAACAAGCCTTGATCGAGGAATCCAAGCGCAGGGCGAAGGAAAATCGGGAAGCCGTAGTTACGGCTAGGGACACCGTTCTGGAACTCCTGGCGGATCCTGAGGCCAGTACCCTGGAACTCATGAATGCCGCAAGGAAACTGCGCGAAACCGGCCAGGCAGACTGGGCGTTCCCGACAAGTGTCGGAATGACGTTGTACCTCGCGCTTGCCAGGCGGATCGACGCCATGGTTGTCCGGGACGCCATCAGAGAAGCTAAACACGCGTTGACATAATCTCATTTATGCGAAGTGGAGGGAATGAATAGTGGGTCATTTGGCTAACATCCGGTTGCTGCGCTGGAACATCTTCTGTGCGCACTGGAGAGTTATCAGGGCAAAGGGGTCGCATTACAGACCGAAGATCGAAGGCAACCGGCTTCGGTTTTACCATGACCCCGACTGGAGGCGGTAATTATGGTCAGTTTGACTGATCAGGAACGCGACAAGTTTGAAATCTGGCTCCGGCAGGAAGCGAAGACGAACGAGGGACTGATTGATCAGATGAAGAACCTTCCGTCGATGCCCGGTGCCCTCATTGAAAGATACAAGCAGATCTCCGTGGCTTGCCTTGTCGTCGCAGGCATTCTACGGCACACGGAATCTACCAAACTGTCCGGTTGACATAAAGGACTGAAGTATACGCAGGAGGAGGGACGGTGGAAATCAAATTCAAGAAGGTCCTCGGAGAATACGCGGTACTGGTAAACGGTGAGAGGCACGGCAGGATTTCCAGGTCGTACAATCGGTATACTTGGCGGCGCTGGATGTTCTACCCGGATGGAGAGCTAGAACCGTTCATGGAAGATGACTATTTCAACGTCTTGAAGCAGAAAGTCCGGGAATACCTGTTTAGCCTTTACCAATAGAGGAGGCGACAAGTTGGCAAAGTGGAAGCGATCCGTGAAGGGTGAAGAACGCGGCTCAAAGTGGGGATACGCTA
>JAPPKG010000395.1:0-9497 GCA_026914085.1 Caldilineaceae bacterium
GACCTGCCGGAGGAGATGTATATAGCGCCGTTCCCGGACGGCTGGTGGTTCGACGGGGAGAAGGCAGCGCGAATCACTTTCAGCAAGAGTCATTAACATTTCCGGCGACCAGCACCACCAGGTTTCGCCGTAATTCGCTCTCGCTCATCGCTCGCTCCTTATTCGCCAGTGAAATTGGGGGCGCGTTTTTCCAGGAACGCGCGAATTCCTTCCTGCCGGTCCTTGATTTCAACTTCCTGCATCAATGGCGCTGCGAATGCCATGAACGCCTCATGGTCGAGGTTAAGGCCGGTGTAGATCTCCCTCTTCATCATTACGATGGCCTTGGTGGGGGCGCTTGCGAGGGTCTGTGCCATGCCATTCACGGTGTCTTCCAGCGCGTCGGCAGTGGCAGCGCAGGTCACCATGCCGGCATCCGCCGCCTCGCGGCCGTTATAGGGTTTCCCGAGAATAAGAAACTCCATGGCCCGCGTGACACCCAGCGCACGTGGCTGAAACCAGGCACAACCAGTCAGGGCATGCATGCCTCGCTCCAATACACGCTGATCGCGCAACTGCGCGCTCTCCTCCGCAATGCGGAAATCACATGCCATGGCAAGGTCGAGTCCAACGCCAAAGGCATAGCCGTGAATAACGGCGATCGTAGGTTTTGGCAGCTCGCGCAGACACGATTGCAGACCTGCATGGTTGGCCGCATGGTCCAGCACGCTGCTGAACTCCGACGGCAGTTCGCCCATGCCGTTCAGATCATCACCAGGACAAAAGCCCTTGCCGGCACCACGCAACACCACAACCCGAACCGACGCATCGCCCGCACACTGCTCCAGGGCATGGAGCAATTCAGCGACCGTACGCGTCGTCATGGCATTGCGTTTTTCCGGGCGATTGAGCGACAGGGTGAGGACCCTATCTGACTGCTGGTGCAATACTTCACGATAGTTGATCTGCATGGCCGATTCCCTTGACTGAACCTCGGACGGCTCCAGCAACGCGGCTCGATCGTCGCCTGGACATACCGACTGTATAAGAAATCGTGAAGCGAGTATATCGGATCATCAGCAATTACCATACATGACCGTTCTTCGGAAACGTGGTTTGTAATGCCTATCCTCCGTTTTTGGCATAATAGACACCTCCTCTGTTAAGGATGTTGTGTCTACTAAAGCGGGTCAACTCCAATTACAGTAAAATGGCCCCCTTGGGGAGAGGTGATGAATGATTTGAAGACGCCTTTGCTATCGCTGATACTGCTATTGGCTCCTGTTCTCGGGTTCGCCGACGATATTCCCGACACTCTGGAGTTCAAACACGGGATCGCGTTTTTTCATGAGCTGAAATATCCCCCGGATTACACCCATCTGGATTACCTCAATCCTGACGCCCCCAAGGGGGGCGTACTGGTAGAGGCTACGCAGCGAAACTTCAATACACTGGCGCCCGCATCCGTACGGGGCATCAGTGCACCGAGCGGATTCCGGTTCAATGCCGACACGCTGATTATTCGTGCGGGGGACGAGGTCAGTGGTTTCTACGGCCGTCTCGCCGACGGCATCGCCATTACGGACGACAGGTTGTCCATAGTGTTCAGGATTCACCCGCAGGCCAGGTGGCGGGACGGCGTACCAATCACGTCTCGGGACGTTGTCTATACGTTCGAGTTTCATCGCAGCTACGTGTGGGGTGGCTTATTGTTCGAATTTATCGCTTCAATGGAGGAAATCGACGACCGTCACGTGGCCTTTCATCTGAAATCACCGGTGACGCTGAACAACATCATCGTTATTCAGTTCATCTCGATTCTCCCGGAACACTACTGGCGGGATAGGGATCCCGGTGCCAACACGCTGACGCCGCCGCTTTCCAGCGGGCCCTACAGGGTTTCGGCACTCAAGCAAGGCAGGTTTATCGAATACCAGCGCGATCCGGACTATTGGGGCAAGGACATTCCGGTCAATCAAGGTCGTTATAACTTCGACACGGTGCGCTACGAAGTCTATCGCGATGCGACCGTTACACGGGAGGCTTTTCGCAAAGGCCTCATCGACATATGGACCGAAACAGATGTTCGCTATTGGCATCGCGCATACGATATCCCCGCTTTTGACAAGGGTTGGATAAAGAAGATCCGCCGCAACTTTGGCATCTATGTTGGCGTTCGGCGCAGTATTGCACTCAACAATCGGCTCGACAAATTCAGGGATCGCCGCGTGCGCGAAGCGCTGACCCTGGCGATGGATTTCGAGTGGCAGAACAGAACGCTGTACTTCGGCCATCACAAGCGGGCGCACAGTTATTGGCCGGACACGATCTTTACCGCCACCGGTCTTCCCGGCGAAGATGAATTGCAGCTACTGGAGCCGTATCGCGAGCAGCTGCCGCCGGAGTTGTTCGAGCGACCGTTTCGCTTTCCGGAAGTCACGTCACCGGAAGATCATCGTGCCAATATTGTTAAAGCGCGGCAACTCCTGGCAGCGGCCGGATGGCATGTCGTAGACGGGGTGCTGAAAAACGCCAGGGGCGAGCCTTTTGAAATCGAGTTTCTGTCACAGAATTCCGAGGATGCCAGAATCCTTCTGCCATACTTCCAGCAATTGGAACAGCTGGGCATTCACGGGACGATACGACTTGCCGATCGCAGCCAATTCGTCAACCGCCGGCGGGAACACGACTTCGACGCCATATTGAAGGGGCAGGGCACGCCGATGCCGCCGGTCATGCTGCTCAAGTCGATGTATCACTCCGAGACCGCCTATCAACCGGTGTCTGAAAACGTTGCCGGGATCAGCCATCCCGCCGTGGATTATCTGGTAGAGCAGGCAAATCTCGCGACGACCCTGGCGCAGATGGTTGCCTCATGCAGGGCCATTGACCGTGTGCTGCTCTGGCAGTACTACCAGATACTGTTGCATGCGGTTGATCTGCCTCGGACCGTGCACTGGGACAAGTTCGGCAGGCCGGCGTTCGAATCGAAGTACTGGCCCGCGTTCCCGGATGGCTGGTGGTATGAGCCGGAGAAAGCCGCGCGGATAACAGGTGGTGGCGGGTCGCTCGTATCTTCAGGAAAATAATTCGTTGGAGGACAATCGGATACGGCTCCTCTCCTCCTTATTCTGGTGGTGCTACGAGAACATCTGACGATGTTTACTCGCCAAACATTGATCAACTGGCTCAGGACGGCATGCGGCTCAACGGTTTCTTTGCCTCCTCCGCCGTGTTCGCCGCTGCGTCATGCACTTTATACCGGGTTGTATCCGATTCGCAGCGGGGCCTATCCCAATCACACCATGGTCGATCCGGAAACGCGCAGTGTTTTTCATCACCTCAAAGGTCTTGGTTATCGGGTTGGGCTCCTCGGCAAGACGCACATCAGTCCTGCGGTTGCTTTTCCTTTCGAAAATATCTCGTCCAGGACCGACGAAATCGACGAGGCAGCAGCCTTCTTTAATCGAGACGAGCAGCAACCATGGTTCATGGTGTTTGCCTCCAACGAACCCCACGCCCCTTGGCGCAGTGGACCGAGGGAACGTTACGATGCGAATAAACTGACCCTGCCTTCCTGGCTTCACGACAACCAGATTACTCGCAACGCGCTAGCGGACTATTATGCCGAGATTAGCGCTCTGGATGAGCAGGTTGGCAGATTGCTCAAATTCATCGAAGAGGCGGGCCAGCACTCCAAGACCATGGTTTGGTTCTTTAGTGAACAGGGCAGTCAATTTCCCTCGGCGGCAAGTGGAGTCTTTATGACAACGGTATTCGCGTGGCCGGTTTTGTTCGTTGGCCCGGCCACATCCCCTCTGGCGGCTTGGTCGATGCGATGCTTCAATACATTGATGTCGTCCCCACCTTAGTCGAGATTGCCGGTGGAAATCCGCTCGCATCGGACACGGGCCGCATCGGCGCGCCAGACGGAAAACGCGGGTTCGACGGGCGGAGCTTTCTACCTGTGTTGCTAGGAGATCGGAGCGTGCATCGGCAATACGTCTTTGCGCAGCATACTACGGTAGGAGTGTTCGGTTACCGAGAACCCTATCCCAGCCGTGCGGTACGTGACGAGCGCTACAAGCTGATCCGCAATCTGGCTTTTGAAAACGAATTCTGGATCAATGGGATCCATGGTCACGCGGTTTACAAGTCCTGGCAGGAGGACGCTGAAAAGGATCCCGGCCTGGCGCGACGCGTCAAGTTTTTATCCCATCGCCCGGAAGTGGAGTTGTATGACCTCAGGAATGATCCCTTTGACCAGAACAATCTGGCTGGCCAAACTGAGTATCGGAAAATCGAATCTCGTTTGGGAAAGGAGCTGGATGACTGGATGCAGCAACAGGGTGACCTTAAAGAGGATGAAAATTTGATGATTCCGAGAATGTTGGTTACAACTTTTCTGGCGCTGGTTTTGGTTTCAGCCAATGGGAAGGAAAACCAACATGAAGATACTTTTTCTATCAAGGGAAAATACGCTTTATAATTCCTATTCTCTCGACCCAGTTCGAGCAGCCAGGTTCCCCTGCCATAACCAGGCTCGGGAGTTTCACTCTATTTTGTTGCTTGCCACGTCTCGTAGGTCCCTTAAACTAGCCGGATGCGACTCAAACTCTATATTCTCATTTGTGTACTAGGCTTTCTGACCGGTTGCGGATCTACACCCGTCCGAGAGACGGGGCCGGGATTTTTCTTTTTGAATTCGATCAAATTCAGGGACACCAATGGGTGGGAACGAAGCTAAATGCGCGCTGAATTGACCGCAAAGTGCGACGGTCCCTGGGCATACGAGAGCGTTCGAATTCAACAGGGGAAGCTACCCCAGGGTATTTTTCTGTTTGGCGGGGAATTCTCGGGCGCGCCGGTAAGGGCGGGCGCCCGGCTCGTACAGGTGAGCGTCGTGAAACCCAGTTGCAACGGCGTAGTGTACGACGACAAGCACCTCTGGGTTCGGTTCGACATAGGAGGCGAACCGCACAGGCGATAGGGCATTTTTCCGAAGGTGCCTGTCCTGAGCGAAAGCGAAGGAGCCCGGTGTTGGAGATCCTTCACTTCGTTCAGGATGACGACAAAAAAAGCGCACCCCAATGAGGTGCGCCTTTATTACTGCTTAGGATCCTAAAAGGATCTTAACGACTGTTACAGCTGATAGTTGAACGTGATGCCGATCCGGCGCTCATCGGTTACCGTGCCGGTAACAGGTGAGGTTACGCCGTTACCTTCACCCTGCCTATAAGCCTGTACCGCGATCTGATCAAGCAGATTGGTGACCCAGCCGGTAATCGAATAGGTTCCCGACGGTGAAGTCCAGTTGGCGCGGAGATCCCAGCGGGTGTAATCCGGTACGCTGTATATATCCAGCTCGGCCTCATCCATATACATCTTGTCGCGCCAGCTCAGGATGGTCAGAATGTCCAGGCTTCCCCACTCGGAGGCGATGGGGACGCCATACGTCAGGGTCGCCGAAAACTTGTGCTTCGGTGACTGCCTTAACTGATTACCGGTAAAGTCCCTGATACCGGTATTATTGAGTACATGCTCGTTCCCTTCATCGTCTGTGACAGTGATGGTCGACGCCTCTGGCAAGAATCCCTCGGGGTTACAACAATAGACTGTCTGGTAAGGGGCGTGCTTGGAGTTTATCAGCTCGTAGAAGCCGCGCAGGGTAAACAAATCGTTAATCTGCCAGGCGCCCTGAACTTCTACGCCGGAGATCGTCGTACCGTCAAGAACAACCGACTCACCGATCCACAGTCTGTCAGGATTGGGCGGTACTCCATACTCCTCCGGCCGACGAAGGCGCCCATGCTGCGTCCAGTGAGCGCTGAAATCCTGGTGGTAAGCCGAAAGCTCGAGTTGCACAGCGTTATCAAAGAAGAGCCCCTTGAGACCGGCCTCATAGTTGATCATTTCTTCGGGATCCCAGCCTTCACCCAGCCCCTGGGCGAAACCTCGGAAACCGCCAGGACGATAGCCCTTGGAAATCCGGGCGTACCACATCATGGTATCAGACGGGGTATATTCCGCACCGATGTTCCAGGTTGTTTCCTTCCAGGTCCTGCGCTTGGAATCCAAAAAGGTCCGGTCAGGGGGTACTTCCAGACCAGTGCTCGGATCCGTGACGCCGCCTTGAAGACAACAACGGTAGTTCATATGCTTGTTTCGCAGTATGGCAAACACCTCAAAATAGATGATCTCACCGTCTGCATCCCTGACCGGGCTGATACCGCTGAAATCATTCTGGTTGTGCTCCTTGTGGTCATCGTTGTAGCGGACACCGCCAAACACCTTCCACTGGTCGTTCAGCACGTATTCGGCGTTGCCGTAGATAGCCTGGTAGGTGTACTCGACATTCCCATAGAAAAACTGGTAGGCGGAATGACCAACAACATGGGTACCGCTGTTGGTCACGTCGCTCCAGAAGTCTGCTGGAGGAGATCCGACACAACCCCACCAGAGAGGACCGCCGCTACTGTTCTCCGGCTTGCTTGGGTCCAAGGCGTTACGCCACAGAGCCCCAGGATGACGCTCTTCCAGTGACGCTTCACATAGAGCGGAGTTATCCTGATAGAACACCGGGATATTATTGTTGTCGTCGCCGGTTCCCACGCCGTTGAATCCCCTACTATATATATAGGGCTCTTCACCGTCGATAAGGGTGTAGCCAAAGGTGTAGTTGAACGGGCCATCGTTGTTGGAGACCAGAGACAATTCGTGACTGTCCTGATCCGAAGTGAAATACTGGATGACCATTCGGTCCGAGTAGGCGCCGTTGCCCCTGCCATCCAACGCACATCGGGGGTGGGTCTGACCCGCGACCAGTTCACCGCTAATTACCCGCGGGTGAATGGCGGAGCAGACGCCGCCTCCTTGTCTGTTGGTGTTGTCCCAGTCTGATCTTCTCAAAGTCCGGGTGTCCCGATTGCCGAATTTGTAGATCAGTTCATGGCTGTCGTTGAGGGCGTAGTGCGCCTCCAGGGTCATCGCTTCCTGCGAGTTTCTCTCGGAAATGGGGGCATTCAGTTCAATCGCAAGTGTCAGATCTTCCCCATCACAGACCACCGGCGTACCCGGATCGCGGGTGCCATCCGTGTTGAATCCCGGGCAGTTTACCACGGCCGCATTCTGCCCCAGGCCGAAATTCGGATTGATCCGATAGATGGGATTGCCGGCCGCGTCGGTGATGCAAGTCCGGGTCGTTGCCTGGGTTGCGGGGTCGATTTCGCAACGGGGACGGCCGAAGTTATCCAGCTCGAACTCCTCCTCGGAGTCACGCGCGCCGATAAGCAGCGAGACTCGCGGGGTACCCTCGTCTGTAAGTTTCGAGTAACGCGCGGTGATGTCCCAGCGATCATTGGTAAAGCGCAACTGCGGTGAATAGATCAGCTGATCCGGTATGCCTCCGTCGGGCCCAGCGCCAACGTTCTTGATCAGCCCGTCGCCAACCAGACGGCTCAGGCCCAGGCGATAGGAGAAGTTACTCTCGCCAATGGGACCGCCAAAGGCAAGATTACCCTGTTGGGTTGCCTGATCGGTAAACTCTGCCGACGCTTTCATGTCCCACTCTTCGGTCGGCTTTTTGGTGACGAAATGGATGGATCCGCCGATAGCGGCTTTACCGCCGGTCGTGCCCTGGGGGCCGCGCGCTATCTCGATGCGTTCAACGTCGAATATGGCGCCCGAGTCAAGACCGTAGGACTGGTCGCTAAAGACACCGTCGATATAAACCGCGACCGCGAAGTCCTGGAAGAAGCTGGTAGCGCGGACAGTAGCGTTGCCGCGTATATTGATGTGGCCGTCCGCCTGCATGCCACCGCCATTGCTGCGCTCACCGACCTGCATGCCGGGTACGAGAACCTCCATATCATTGATGTTCTGGATACCCAGTTTCTGTATCATGTCCGCGTTCCAGCCGGTGACGGTCATCGCCCGGTCGATCGACCTTATTTCGCCGCGCTCGCCGGTGACGATGATCTCCTCTACCAGAGAATCGTCGTCGGCGTCGCCCCCGTCTTGCTCTTGAGCCGCCGCGGGCAGGCAGAATGCCATGCCGCTCGCGGTCAATGCCGCAATGGAGAGCTGTCGCCAGCTTATGGTATTTGTAGTCATGCAATCCCCCCTGTTCGGTTATAAAACGGAACCAGCGACGATTGCATCCCTGGGGGGTGGTTGTTACACCTCGCGCCGGCCAGCGATGCCGCGCCGACGGTGTCCTCTCACGTAACTACACTGCCGAACGTACACCAAAGATGCGGTGGTTTCAAACTGACGTACTGTCCAACGCGAAGTGAGGGTGAAGCGAAGGATCGATTCCAACGCGAAGTGAGGGTGAAACGGGTGTCCGGGGCATCATTCGGGGATGATCGTGGACATCCAGACGCGGCGGCTACGCACCATGGAGCAGCTTCGCGCCTTTGCGGAAGGCAACGAGGCGGTGGACTTTCGACCCGGGGACCGCGGCGAGGCGTACGGGTTCGTGCGGGACGCGCTGGTGCGGTTCGGCTACGGGGGGCTCGGCAAGCGCGACAAGGGCGTGGTGCTGCGCTTCCTGGTCGCCGCGACCGGCATGTCGCGCCAGCAGATGGAGCGGCTGGTGCGGCAGTGGCGGGAGACCGGCTCGATCCGGGACCGCCGCGGGGGAAGCCGCGGGCGGCCGTTCGCGCGCAAGTACACGGCGGCGGATATCCGGCTGCTAGCGGAAGTCGACGAGGCGTTCGACCAGATGTCCGGGCTGGCGACGCGCGAGATCCTGCGGCGGCAGTTCGAGGTGTTCGGGGACGCCCGCTTCGAGCGTCTCGCGAGGATCTCGAACGGCCACGTCTACAACCTGCGCGGCTCCGCGGCGTATCGCGCCAAGCGCGCGTTGTGGACGAAGACGCGGGCGTCGTCGGTGGCCATCGGCCTGCGCCAGGCGCCGAAGCCCAAGGGGCGCCCCGGCTTCGTCCGCGTCGACACCGTCCACTAGGGCGACCGCGACGGGCCAAGGGCCTGTACCTGATCAACCTGGTCGACGAGACCACCCAGTACGAGTTCGTGGGCGCCGCCGTCGGCATCTCCGAGCGCTTCCTGCTGCCGCTGCTCGAGGGCCTGCTGCTGTCCTTCCCGTTCCGCGTCCTCGGCTTCCACGCCGACAAGCAGTGACGCCAGTGCCTGTCGCTTCCATTGGTTAATCTGAGTCGGGTGAATATCGTATTCCGACGCCAATTCATTGACGGTTTTGTCGCCTTTGAATTCTTGGATATAGTAGTCTCTAGCCACCGCAGTTTGACTTCCAGGGGGGGTCAATTTGGTGGACTGACTGAGCATGGCACATGGGTCGTGACCCACTACCCCCCCAGTCAAGCTACGGCGTAAACGGAGGAACTCCGGATTGCGTCGGTCCTCCGTCCATATCGTCGGATAAGGGGAGAATACCGTGTCAATTAGACCATTAAATTGTGTTGCCGCAGCACTGGCCGCGGCCATATTCGCCACTTCCGGCGGGGCGGCCATCGCGGCCGAGGCAGCAGAAGCCG
>JAPPKG010000272.1:0-9490 GCA_026914085.1 Caldilineaceae bacterium
GAACTTCTATTCTACCAGCTTGGTTAGGCGCTCATTTACTCCGAATTCAGGTTAGTTTAGTAAAGTTAATGCATCGTTAAGCGACTTTTTCGGGCATCATTGCTACTGCTAGCAGTTGAGCTTGACATCCGCATCGCTGGTGATTACGATAGGCACAAATCAGACGCAGAGTCCTGCTAAGACTTTTCTGTAGAGTCGATCTATTCCTTGTACACAATCGTTGCGAATGCCGTTGCGAGGTAATTCACGGGACGAGAAGAGGGGGCAGTGAAATGGACATAGAGCAACTAAGTTTGCAAAGGCTCACCGTCATTGTGGATTCAAAGGAAACTCCTGGACTTGATTTCTATGATTTGCACCATGGCCTCTTTGTGTCTCGAGGAGTAATTCCGCACGAGTGGACGGTCAAGGAGTCCACGATGACTCCTGTGTATGCTCAGCTGATTTATGAAAACGGGATGACCTTGTTTATGGATCATGAAGACTTTTCGGTCTCCCAGTCACAGGGTCTTGAATTAGGCGGTAAGGCTGAGGCGCCCGGACTAGCGTCACGAGTCTTACTCTCAATGGATCGAGAGGTAGCGGGGAAAGTTTATATCAACTGGAATATGAGGATTCCCTGTCGGGATTCCCATTCTTGGTTGCTGAATCGTTTCATTTCTCCAGGGATCTTACTTGAAGACTGGCTGAACGCCGAGAGTCGCATTAGGTTTCTTGTGGACGTGGATGGTCTGAATTTGTATATGGATTTAACTTCAGATCAAACAACCAACGATGATGACTTGCAAACTGACGATATCGAAGTCCTTTGTGGAGTTCGTCATGAGTTTTCCGACAATGGGAATGAACTAATTGCATGGCTTTCAGAGTGGCGGAAACATGAATCGGTCATGCTAAAGGCCTTGCACTCGCTTCTTGGAGTGAGCCATGACTAGAAGAATGCCAAGTTCTGGTGAAGTTCAGGATGCAGATTTCCGAACGAAATTCGGGTCGTCTTTGGGTTGGAAGGGAGTGGAAGACTATAGGGATTCTCCTCTGCCTAGACATAGGAAACGGAGTCTGAACGCGGAAGAGCCACCCCTTGAGTTTGCTGGGGAGGAAAGTGACGAGTCAATCGTTTATGTAGTACCAGGGGACTATGTATCAGCAGATTACCCGCATTTCTCCGTAAAGTATTCTTCACAACGAGGAGTACCAATTTGGGACGGAAGTTCGTGGGAAAAGGGCGCCGAGGGTTGGGTTCACCGGCCGGAAACGTATGGTCCGCAAGCAGGTAAGTATTACTTGAGAGGCGAGCGTGGGGCATTGGAGAGTTCAAGTCAGAAAGAAAAAGAAAGAAGGATAAGGAAGTTATCATTGTCGGAGAACCAGGATGAGGTATTGGAAGTTCTGATAGAGTCTGGGCTTGAAAGGGAAGTGGAAGAGCTTCAGAAATACCTGGAAGTCAGGGATTCAGAAACGGAAGATGGGGAATGCCCGGGCATTCGTCTTGATTCTCTAAAGGCAGTGTCGCGGTTCTTGATTTCACATGAAGATCTGCCGTATTCAGCGATCAAGGCTGATTTCGATGGTTATGCAGATCTTGAATGGTTTTTACCTTCTTGGCTCCAGGAGGGCGAAGAGGACGATATGTTTTGGGGTGAAGGGGACGGTCAGGTTGTACTAAGGTTTGTAACTTCTAACCTTGTTGAATTTGCAATGTTGTCAGGTCCTTGGACAGAAGATGCAGAGAGGTTGAGCTTATCTGGAACCATGTCGCATAGCAAAATGAGGGCGATACTTAGTCTGTTTTTGGCAAGGATGGTTTCGTATGATGAAGGATAGTCTGGAGGCTGGCAAAGATGTCCCGAGAAAGTATCATGTCGCGAGATATTGTTTTCCCAACACAGTTAGATCCCGTGGTGACGGGAGTTCTCGCCCAGTTGTGACCCATCGTGCGTTTGAATGGCGAGGGGACGGTACGGCTGACCTTTCGTTTAGTGTCACGGAGTGGTTCAGGCGCAACAATGCTTGTGACGAAATCTTCGAGGTTTGTAGACAAAGAGGGTGCCTCAAGATAAGGGACGGTGGGCACTACGTAAAGTTGAATGTTGGAATTATCGTTAACAAGAGACATGGGGCTGATCGCCGGAATCTCCGCATGTTGTTTAGACCGGGAAAGAATCCGGCACACGCGACTCTATACACAGGGGGACTTATGGTTTCCCTAGAGCTGGCGTCACTAGCCAGTGAGAAGGGAGAATTTTTCCCCGTCCCAAATCCTATCCCTGAAGTTGCGCTTCCCGACTGATCAATCCTCTGGACAGAAGAAAAACAGAATTGTGTCTGAAGAGTCTTCGCTCTCTTTAGAAGGCGGGACTTGCCGTGCAGTTTACAAGTCGTAAGGGCGAACTCTTTTCGACACTTGAGCCCTCTATTTTGATATTCATGAGATCTCCACAAAGAGCGTGCGCTGGGATGGTAGAGACTTTCCGTAATAGTTTCCATTAGCGGGCTGCCACTGAGTGAGCACAAATGCATCTTTGGCTGCCCGTGTCGCAAACATGCAAACGACAGATTCTCAATTGTGAAGGATTTCCAAACTGGTTTGCGCGCGCGAGACACCCCCGCCGGTTCCCCGGAGCCACCTACCAGCTTTTTGATGGGGTTATCCCTCGCGCTGCCTCTAGCTGCCTGTCTTTACGGCATGACACCGCTGGCACAACGGTTGAAGGTTGTTGCGGTCGTGGGAGCCGGCTGGCAGGGGCACGATGTGGTCGACGAGGACGGCTGCGGTGAGGCGGCCAGCTGCAGCACAGTGGCGGTACAGCGGCTCCTCGGCGAGGACCGCGTTGCGGATGTGGCGCCAGCGCTTGTCGTAGCCGCGCTTGTGCGCGGGCGAACGGTGGTCCGGCTGGCGGGGGCGACGCTGCGTGCCGCAGACTGAGCAGGCGCCGGCGCGCACTACACCTTCACAGCGCTTGTCTCTGCAGGAGCTGTTCACGGGGCTTGGCTTGCCGGCGAGACGTTGGAGTTGGATGCGACGCACGGCTGCAGATGGACACAGCGCTTGCGGACGTCGAATCGAAGCACAGAATGAGAGCGACCGTGCATTAGCTGTACGTGCATACGCTTACCCCCTCCCCCCCTTTTTCTACGAGGAAACAGTGACCCGGGCGTTGACGCGGCTGGCCTCAGCGGGCGTAGGCGTAGTTCGGACTTGAAGTCTGTGCGATCCTGCTGACAGGACGTCTGGCGACAAGTCGATAGCCCCATCGAATGTGACATCGCGCCAGGGCCCCCGATCGACTGCATACGCGTATGCACCCGCCCCGGCCTTTTCGATTTCCAGCACCGCCCCCACACTGTCGCCAGGCCCCGCCACGAAAGTAAGCGCTACCCCCTCCCCCCCGCCATTTCCTGTGAATGCGGTGGCGACCTCTCCCACGTAGACTGCAGGCGCAGGGACGGCGCCGAGATCGGCTGCCTCGACCAGGTCCTTGAGTTGGCGGGCCAAGAGGCTGACGTCGTCGACAAGGCGGACCGACTGCTGCGAAGTGAGCGTCATGCTATGGCGCAGGCCGTCCGACTGGTCGTAGGTTGTAGCCACCGACGCAACGCGGAAGGAGTCGTCGACGGCCGCCTGCCTGACACGGATCTGAAGCAGGTGGAACGGCCGGATCATCTGCTGCGGCGCCTGGACTGCTATCTGGATGGTCTGCTGCGGCTCGGCGTACTGGCGCAGCCGGTTGACGGCGAGCTGCAGGAGCAGGTTGGCTGTGCGGGTGGCGGCGATGGCGTTCCCGTCGTCAGGAACGAGCGAGCGGAAGACGTGCTCCTGGTGGAGCTCTCCGTAGCGGTCGCGGGCGGCCGGTGTGTGACGGTGCCCAAAGTGGGCCCCAAGAACTGGACCACGAGCATAGGTGTATAACGGAGAAGACCACCATGTACGTGGAGAGCCAGTTCAATGGTCAAGAAACGACGTCGACACTCGGCAGCCTGCAAGTTCCAGATTGCCCTGGAAGCGTTTGGGTGCGGCAAACCTCGAGCCTGTTATCTATTCAAAAAGAAGGGAAACGTCGAGACCTATGTCTGAAATCTAGAGGATAAACTGAAAACAGGGAAGAACCGTTCCAAGAACGCAGAGAAAAATTGTAGACGTGCTCTTTCTTTATATTCGAGATACCCCTCCCCCTCACTGCCCCCAATTCCCCATCACCGCCAGCGGCGTCGCCGCCAGCAACCCCCAATCAACCGGCATCACAAACCCCGGAATCCATCTGGACTCGTCACTCGCACCCAGACAATCCCGTCAACATGCTCGAAATGTGCGTCCGCCGAAACCAGATCTGCGCCGGTCTCCATGGCGTGGGCCGCTATCCAGACGTCGTTGGTCGGAATCGGCCGGCCCTTCGCCCTCAGTGCGGTCGCTATCCTTGCATAGCGGTCTGCAGTTACCGGTCCTACCTCAACAAAGGTGGAGTAAGGGCTTTCGAGCATTGATCGGAGGACGGCGGTATTCCGCTCGAACTGTGTGCCTCGCCGAAAACCGTACATTAGCTCGCCGACCACAACAGCCGAAAACAAAACCTCCTCGGCCCTCCGCACTAGTCCTGCGACCTCCTCGTGCCCACGCATGAGCAGCGAGTAGGCGTTGGAGTCAAGCAGAACCCTCATCTCCAAGCCGCCTCGTCAATTGTCTCGAACTCCTTGAGCGCGGCGTCCATCTCATCCGCTTCCGACTGGGTCCAACTCCCAATCAGCCGGTCGAATGAATCACCCACCGTTTCCCTCTTACCTGAACCTTCCCCCAGGCCAGCACCTTTCCTGAGCAGCCTGAGCGCAGCCTGGTTCAGGGAGATCCCTTCCCGCTTTGCCAGGCGGCGCAGGCTGGCGCTTAGTTCGTCGTCAAATCCCCTTACCGTGATCTGGTTCAAGGCCGGCGCCTCCTATGATGCAATTGTGAGTCTTTTTGAATCATTTTATGATGCATCCTCCAGGAAGTCAAGCCTGACACATGATCGCTCCCCAAAATGAAGGCCGGACATGTTTTTGTTTCCATAACGAATACCCCGAACACCGAAACGAACACATGATCGATCTGCGTCGTACCGCCTTCTGTCGGCAGTGTCACGTCGTGAAACTGCCGGTACACAGACGACGGCAACATAACTACCGCTCCGGCATGCACCAGCGTCTCACCTATTTCCCTTCTGTCGGCGCCTTCAATGCCGACCTGAGCAACCGACCCATGCCCTTCATTCGCCATCTCTTACTTCTCTTACAACCTCACTGCCATTCTCAGTCATGAAGGCCGAATTCTCCCTCCCCCCTCACTCCCCCAAATTCCCCATCACCGCCAGCGGCGTAGCCGCCAGCAACCCCCCATCAACCGGCATCACAATCCCCGAAATCCACCGCGCCTCATCACTCGCAAAATAAAGCGCCGCATACGCCACGTCCCACGCCGTCCCCTCCGTCCCCAACGGCCCGATCTTCCTCCGCCTCTTCCGCTCCCCCTCCGCAAACTCAGCCGTAAACGAAGCATGCACGTGCCCCGGCGCCAGGCAATTCACGCGGATACCCTCCCGCCCATGATGCACCGCCATCAACCTCGTCAGCGTAGCCAGCCCGCCCTTCGCCACCGAATACGGTACATTGATATACGCCCCCGCCAGCAACCCGTCAATCGACGAAATGTGAATAATCGACCCGCCCCCGCCCGCAGCCATATGCGGCACCGCATACTTACAGGCCATCACCGGCCCTCTCAGATTCACGTCCAAGGCTACATCCCAGAGCCCCTCTTCATAATCCGTAACCTTGCCCCCACCAACCCCGCCCGCATTGTTCACCAGAATATCCAGGCTACCGTACCGACCGACACACTTCTCGGCCAGGTCCTGGCAATCCTCTTCCCTCGTAATGTCCGCCGAAACGAATGAGGCTTCTCCACCATTCTCCCTGATGAACTTCACCGTCACCTCAGCCCGTTCCTCGTCCAAATCCGCCACGACCACCCTCGCCCCCTGTCGCGCAAAGAGCACAGCCGTTGCATAGCCGATGCCAAGAGCCGCCCGCCTTCGCGACCCCGCGCCCGTGACAATCGCCGCCTTGCCTTCCAACCTGTCTCCTTGAGGAGGCAGGCCACCTGACACAGTCAATTCATTCTGGCTCATTGGAGTCGGTCCGCCCTGTTTTTCGCAATGACACTAAAACTCGTTGCCCTATGTTAGATCAGCGAGTCGACGGAGCAGAGTGCTGTCAGTCTTCACACAGCCACCCAGTCATGCGAAGAATCCCCAGGAACGCCGTTGGTGTTCTTCGCGCCTCTTCGCGGATAAGAAGAAGGTGTTCTCCCCGTCGTTCCGCGATCATGAATCTCAGATTACATCCGACAGATATCGTGCCTTCGTAATCTCAACCACCTCATCCGGATCCCGCCGCCACCAGTTCCGCTCGGAGAAAATCTCCACTTCCCGATACCCGCTGTAACCCGTCGCCTCCACCAGCCGCCGAATGCGCCGGATGTCGATAACCCCGTCACCCATCATGCCCCGGTCCAGCCGCAGGTCGGTCGTTTCCAGCAGCCAGTCGCAAACGTGAAAAGAAACAATCCGGCCCTCCGCCCGCTCAATCTCCCGCTCCATATCCGGGTCCCACCACACATGATACACATCGACCACGATGCCCAGTTCCGGACCAGCCCCCAGCGCCTCTATCCAATCGTTCGCCTGCCCCAAAGTGGACAAACAGGAACGGAACGCACAAATCATCGGGTGCAGCGGTTCCAGCCCCACCGTCACGCCGGCCAATTTCGCATAGGGAAGCACCTCCGAAAGGCCCTCAAGGCAGCGCGCTCGCGCCGCCGCTAGATCTCTCGACCCCGCAGGCAACCCCCCCGCTACAAACACAACACAATCGGCTTCCAGTTCAGCCGCTTCATCGATGGTTCGCTTTGTCGACTCCAGGTTGGCCCGAAACAGGTCGGGATCCGAATCAGTCAACAGTCCCCCGACACATATGCACGTGACCTTCATATCATGGGCCTGCAGCAACCTCTTCGCCTCAGCGACGCCCACCTCATGCAGCTTGTCCCGCACGATTCCTATCGCGTGCACACTATGGCGTGCATACCCCTCGATCGCCTGCTGCAGCGACCACTGGTGCAGCGTCGTGTACTGGTTGATTGCGAGTCTGCTGAAGTCGCTCATTTGTCCCTGCTAGACACGGCTCTGCAGTCAATCAGATGAAAAAAACACTACAATCAGTAGGTCGCGCGCCCGCCAGACACATCAAACACCGCGCCCGTAGCAAAACTGCACGCGTCGCTGCACAGCCACGCCACCATCTCGGCGTTCTCCTCTACGGTCCCGAATCGTCCCATCGGGATCTTGGCCGTCACAGTCTTTATGTACTCCGGAGTCATTTCGCCCAGAAGGTCCGTCTGCACCATCGCCGGCGCCACGCAATTGACAATAATGCCGCTCTGAGCCAGCTCCTTGCCCAGTGACTTTGTCAGCGCGATCACGCCCGCCTTCGCCGCCGAATACGCGCAAGCATTCGCGTTGCCCTCCTTGCCCGCAACCGATGCCACGTTGACGATCCGCCCCCCTCCCTGCTCCAGCATGAACGGAATTACCGCCCGGCTGCACAAAAAGACCGACGTAAGGTCCGCCCCGATCACCCGATCCCATTCTTCCAGCGGATACTCCCACGTCGGCAGCGTCGGTCCCGAAACGCCGGCATTGTTGACCAGGATATTAATAACGCCCAGCTGGCCCAGCGTATCCTGCACCGCCTGCCCAACGCTCGCCGGTTCCGTCACGTCCACAGAAAATGCGGCCTCAAACCCTTCCCCAGCCGCAGTCCCCCGCACAGGACCCGGGTCCAAATCCCAGACCGCCACACCAGCCCCCGACTCGGCCAGCCGCTGAGCAATACCCAGCCCAATTCCCTTAGCCCCGCCGGTAACAACCGCCGTCCGACCGCTGAAGTCATATTCGACCATCTGTACCTTCCTTAACCGACCCGCTAATTTCTAACTCAACTGCCCACTAAACCCTAACCCCTAACCCCTGGCCCCTGCCCTTCTCTTATACCCCAAGTCGTAGGAAAGTGCTACAGAGGCCCGTGACAAGGGCTGCATTTTGCAGAAAAACCGCGTTGGTCAGAACCCCTTCAATTCAGCTAGAATGCTGAGGGGCACAGCCGCCGCACAGGAGCACACGTGTGAGCAAATTGCGTATAGCCATACTTGGCGCAGGGACAATGGGACGTCGCCACATCGACTATGTGAATGCAAGCGGCGAGTGTCAGCTTGTTGCCATCTGCGACCCAGACTCCGCAGTGGCCAAACTGGCGGCAATGAACGAGGTCCCGCTCTTCCACGATGAATTCGAAGCCCTGGATCTCGCCGCGCCCGACGGCGCCATCATCGCCGCGCCCACCATCCTGCACGAAGAGCTTGCCCTGGCATGCATCCGCCGCGGTATCGTGCCTCTGGTAGAAAAACCAATCACCGCCGCGCTCGACGAAGGGCAAAGACTCGTCGACGATGCCGCCGCGTCCGGAGTACCAGTCCTCGTCGGCCATCATCGCCGCTATCATCCCCGCATCCAGCGGCTCTGGAAACTGGTAAAGGGTGGCGCCATCGGCTCTCTGATAGGAGTCTCCCTCTTGTGGGCCGTCAAGAAGCCCGATGAATACTACGACATAGTCTGGCGAACGCGCGCCGGCGGTGGACCCGTACTGACCAATCTCATCCATGAGATCGACACACTGCGCTATATCTGCGGCGAAATAACCAGCGTCTACGCCGCCACCAGCTCGGCGACACGCGGCTTCGAGGTGGAAGACTCCGCCGCAATCACCCTCACATTCGTGGACGGCGTCGTCGGCTCGATCTTTCTTTCCGACGCCGCGCCTTCCCCCTGGTCATATGAACTGACAATGTTCGAGAATCCATCCTACGCCCACGTAGAAGGTAACTGTGCATTCTTCTTCGGAACAATGGGTTCACTTGCCTTTCCAACGATGGAACTGTGGCGCTACCCCACCGCAGACAACGCCGGCTGGGAACAACCCCTCGAACAGGAACGGCACGAGCCGGCCGACTCCGATCCGCTGGCAGCCCAACTGGCCCACTTCTGCCGCGTCATCCGCAGAGAAGAACCGCCTCTCGTCAGCGGCGAGGAGGGCCTGCGCACGCTTGCCGCAACCCAGGCTGTCTTGACCTCTGGACGCGAGGGCAAACCCTTTGAACTCCAGCCTGCCTGAGCAGAGCTGCTAGAGTCTGGGTCATTGGGGCTCATTGACAATTGGCTGAACACGATTTGCAGCAGCAAAGTGCGGCTGACGCCCGCATTCACGCAAGGAAAAATCCCAATGGCCCTTCGTGGACAAAGAGGTGTTCTTCGCGATCCTACGCGTGACTTCGCGGATAAAGAAGGTGTTCTTCGTGGCCCTTCGTGGATAAAAAGGTGTTCTTCGCGACCCTTCGCGTGACTTC
>JAPPKG010000504.1:0-9480 GCA_026914085.1 Caldilineaceae bacterium
GGCGTTGTCTGAATCAGGATTTGCAGGATTGATAAGGATTTTCAGGATGGAAGGCGATCGTTTGTTGTCTGGTGGGGGGATCTTTTGCTGCGGGCGGGAGGGTGGATTGTCTGAACTGTGATTTGGGGGGATTTAGGAGATTAAGTGTGATTGCTGGAAGACCGGCTCTGGGCTGCCTTATCGTACGGGGATGGTGGGGGAGCGTGGGGCGGTTCGGGCGGTTGTCTGAACTGTGATTTGGGGAGATTTAGGGGATTAACTGTGATTGCGGGCGAGCCGATTCCGGGCTGCCTTATCATACGTGGACAGGGGGGCGCGGCGCCGTTCAGGCGGTTAGGAGGGCGGATGGGTCGTCGGGAGGCAGGGGCTGGGCGCCGAGGGCGATGAGGTGGACGTTGTGGGGGGAGGGGAGGGTGTAGACGGGCTTGGCGTCGGCGAGGGCCTGCTGGCAGAGGGCTTCGGGTTTGCTGCCCTGTGCGGCGTGGAGGATGAGGGTGCGGTGGGCGAGGGCGGTTACCAATGGCCTGTCCACAGCGATCGGTTGCGGCCCCTGTATCGAAAAAAAAATCGCAGGATTCAGAATCACTGCGATCGGACCTCGGCCAAGGTCCAAGTACGGATGGTCTGATTTGGTCCAGTCCAGTAGAAGATCCTCCAGCCGGTCTTTAGGCGCCTTTCTTAGACGACGTCTGCGTCCTGCTCCAATTGGTCTTGAGGGAAAGGCTGTGGTCGTACGCGGTCGATCAACCGAATGGGATTAACCGCTTGAAAACAGTCTGGTCGACGCGGATTTCGGTACTGCTATTTTGGTGCAAAGCTTTCAGGGGGCGGCAACGGCGGGACTGATTACGGTGGCAACATACGTTTGAAAATCTTGGGTGCGCGTGAAGCATCGGTATCCGGCCCTGGCAGCGACTGCAAGGGTCTCGGTGCCTTCATCGAGGAGGACAGCAACCGGGTCACTTAACCCTGCCTGTATTCCGTCGGGCCAAGCGAGGTCAAAAACTGCGAGCTGCTCGCCGCTCTTGTCGTCAGTGTAGTCGAAGGACATTTGCCCGCGTGGGAGATCCTGTTGTTCAAGCCATTTGTTCAAAGCCTCGAGCTGGGCCTCCTCGTCTTCACTGGTGATGCCACCAGGAACGGACTTCTGCACAGGCTCCAATATTGCCGCGCTATCAAACCAACTGGTGTCTCCGTGGAGCAGAATCTCCATGCGGCGATTGGTCTCGGTAGCCAGGAGCTGACGTCGCTCGGCGAGAAAATCGAGGTAATTTTCTATCTTCCACAGTTCAGGGTCGGTGGGAACCCACTGCGATGCCAAAACACCGGGATTATTTGACTCCACCTCCGGTAAGTACTCCTCGGGATAGCGATTACTGATTTGCAGGTTGGTGTCTTTGGTGAGAAAGCAGAAGTTGGCCAGTGCATTGACCTCCGAGCGCGTGTAGTCCTTCTCGTAGAGTCGCGACTTCGGAAAGATATGATGCACTTCGAGCCGGTTCATCTTTCCCAACATTCCACTCTTGAGAGGAAGACCGGTGCCCAAATCTTGCGCGCCGCCCATGCGGGTCAGCATATAGAGGACCGGGTAGAAGCGCGCTCCCAAGCTCCAGCCGGTGAAATGATCGGGTTCTGTGCGGAGGCCGCCATGCCAGAGCCGCAACTGATCGAGCAGCTTATCCAGAGACGCAGCGCCGCTTTCCAGTGCGGCCAAATCCTGGTCGATGTAACTTTCGGTTGAACCGGAAAAACGTCCCCACATGCCGGCCTGGATATACCAGAAGAGAAGCTTGTCGCGCTCCTCAGCCGAGGGCGGGCCTTGGCGCTGATCGAGATAGCGCACCATAACCGGTATAGCAAAACGGCCGAATAGAACGCGGTTGTGGTCAAGGCCAAGGTGGCCGTCTATCATGTTGAGGACGGTATCAATGCCATTTTTGGCCCGTCTCAGAGCGTCCTGTATCTCCTCGGCGCTCTTTTCGTGAAGAAAGCTGAACCTGGCCTCACCAGTCAAGACGGTGTTGACCGAACGCAGTAGCCAGTCGAGGTCAAAGTTGTAGCCTTGATCGGCCCATTCGCTCAACAACTTCTTCATAGTTTCGCGTGCCTGCGGCCATTCTGCACATATCTTGGCCAGTGCGAGGTCACCTTTGGACAGTTTGGTCCCGGCGCTGTTGACGCGATTGAAGATGTCTACGACGATATCGAGTGATTTGTCCTCGCCCATGACATCCTCAATGTGCAGATCGATGGTGGCGATGCCTAGAAGCCGACTCAAGTGACTGACGCACATTCCGAGTTTGTCTTGAGGTAGGCTATTGTTCTCAACGAATGCACCAATTCCATCAGCGCCCTTCTGCATGAGTTCGCTAACATCAATCCAATATGGATCGTCACGCATCTTGATGGACTGGTAGAAGGCGAACTCCTCACTCTCTAAGTTAAACATAAGGTTGGAAAATGTCTGGGCGTTGCCGTCGAAAAAGCTCGGCGGTCTGCCTCGCAAAACCCCGTATAGCGTCGTCATACGCTGTTGACCGTCCAACAGGAGCTTAACGATGCCCGGTGCCAAGTGGCCGTCACCGCGGGCTGCTGCCGACTTGGACTCGGTGGACCAGACCAGAAGGCCACCGACCGGATGTCGGCGATAGAGAGAGTCGAACAGGCCACGTACTTGCTCTCGGTTCCAGACATAGCCACGCTGGAACTCGGGAAGGGCCATCTGACCATTGTCAATTTGGGCAAGGATTTGAGTGATCTCCATTTCTGACACCTAGACTCCTCACGAATTGCGACTTAAGGTCTCGCTCTGTGCTTCTGGATTGTTTGGGCGAATCTGACTCGATTACACTTGGAATCCAGTGTGCGACCGAACTGCCTGCCTATAATACGGTCCTCAGGAGCGGAGAGCAACCTCCACAAAATACAAGGGCATACATATTACCGGAACTCTCAAGAAAAGCCGATTTCGATGTCGAGAGTCTGATTGCATCTTTGCCCCGTAAGCATAGAGCGAAAAAGCTTTCCCCAGTTTGGGACGATTATTTTGTGTCGTTCACTCGCCAGGCTGGACAGTGTGGGTGATTAGGCTGTGTCGTCCTGGAACTGATTCCAGGCAGGCGCTGGCGATCTCTGGCCCGTATTTGACACTCTAGTCGATTAGTTTCATCTTATCGACTGCGATCTGCTGGTCGTCGACTTGTGTGAGAGTGATCATTTCGCCTAGTTCAAAATGCCAGCAAATCCAAGGATGATTATAATCGCTAGTGCTACGTGCAGCGCCGTGAACAGAACAGGTATCCGGCGTTCCAGGGTTGTCACCGCTCTGTAGGTCTTGCCTTGTCCTTGCTCAGCCAAGAACCACTCATACTGGTAGGGCGCTGCAGGCAGATGTTGCTCGAACTCGTGGATCACGTCGAATTTGATACGGTTCAGGTCGGCGTGTGACTTGATGATTAAGAGCCATAGCAGGGAGACCGGAATCCCGATGACTGGAATAAGCAGCGTCCAGTAGCTCTTGCCAAAACTGGTGGACTGGAGCCCGTATAGCGCAACGAGGGCTGCGTTGAGAGTCAGAAGATATTGACTGGAGGTAAGCCGACGGGCGCTCACGTTTTCAGCGGATTGTACGTAGAGCTTGTACTGCTCTAGGAGATCCGCGTCGAAAGAACCACCATAGCTTTTCTTCGTTTGGTGGATCAAGTGCTCGGTTGCCGCGTCTGACATATTCTCAGCCTGCCTGGGAAATCAGCTTCTTCAGATTCTTTTGCGACCACTTGTGCATCTCATCAGTTTTTCGGGCGTTCCGAGGCTTCTTGCATGGCTTGCGCCTACGTCCTTGCAAGAGAAAGTACGGTTTACCCACCTCATGGATGATGGTAACTTCTGCCGCTACTCCGTCAGCCTGATCGGTATGTTCTCCGCATAGCACGATTGTCAGATCAACTCGGCGTATACGGTCACGGACCTCCTCTTTCCACTTCTCAGTTATCGGCTCCTTAAGCGACCAATTTTTGACTCTGAATGCCAGACTCGGATCCTCTAATTGTGCCAGCAAGGAACCGTAAATGTCCTTGTCATTATCGTAGTCAAAACTGATGAATGCGCTCTTTGTAGTCATCCGCCACATCCTTATCCAGTGCTCAGGCTAGGCTGCAACTCCGCTAGGGCGTCAGGGTGATGTCTGGCCCGCGCGCCAATTGCTAGCGAGGACGCTGGGCCCGTCTTCCAGCGCAATCCGAAACTTGAAGGCTGTCGAGTGCTGCCGCCGTTTCTTGACCATCGTGCTGCCCCTCCACAGGCTTGGCGAATCGCTCCATTATACACCTTAGCTTGTGGTCCAGTTTTTGGGGCCCACTTCAAGCCTCGCCTACTGCAATTATCTGAACACACCCTCTATTCCTTGTTGCGTGATCCGAAAAGTCAGGGCCATCTACATGCTATGATTGGGTATCATCTTGACGCTGTCTCTGTGAGGCTATGGATTCTGTTTCTCTCTGTTCTTGTGCAAAAGTCTGCGCTTGCTTCAGATGCTTCCTTGGCTGCATATATTTGGGGTCGATGCGTATCGCCTCTTTAAAGTCTTCAATCGCCTCATTGTGCTGACCCAAGATAGCCTTGACGCAGCCCCGATTGTTATAGGTTTTGGCATTTTCGGAATTGAAGCGTATTGCCGCGTCATAATCCTTGATCGCTTCCCCGAACTTGCCAAGACGCAACTTGACATCACCTCGAATGTGGTAGGCATCGGAAAAACGCGGATCGATGGCTATTGCTTCGTTACAGTCCTCGACCGCGTCCTCATACCGTCGAAGCTTGAGGTTCGTGAGGCTCCGACTCTTGTAGGCGTCCACATATGCTGGGTTGATGTGTATCGCCGCGTCATAATCTTCAATCGCTTCCTCGCGCCTACCAAGACGATCCTTGGCATTGCCCCGATTCTTGTAAGCAGTCTCATATTTTGGGTTGATGCGTATCGCCGCGTCATAGTCTTCAATTGCTTCCTTGCGCCGGTCAAGAGCTGCCTTGGCAACGCCTCGATTGTTGTAGGCTTTTTCTTGATCAGGTGTATACGCTATTGCCTTATCATACTGTTCAATGGCGGCTTCAAAATCCTTGAGCGCACTATGTGCTACTCCACAATTAAAGTGAGCCTCAACTCTTTCGGTATCAGTTGTTGCCAATTCGATCAGTGCTTGCCAGTAAGAGGCAGTGCGATTGACATCAAAAAATTTGGTGGAGGCGTTTGCTACAGCATAACCTGAAAAATCGGGAAACAACATTTCTTCGTTCATTCCGTACAAGGATTCCAACTGCGATAGAATACTACTCTTGCTTTCTGCTCGAACTGTGAGTCGTCCCATCTTGGCAGGTACGCCAACCTCCGCTACGCCAAAGACAAACACGGAACTTTGCGCTACTATGCGGTTTCCCAGCGCGGCAGGCTTCCACGACCACAGAATGTTTTTCTCATAGAGTGACCCTAAAGGCTTTTCAATATCATCGCGGTCACTTATCTCGGTTGTTGCAGCACGGGAAAGAAAGTACACGGCTCCGTCCTCCTCTTGGGAACCGTTACACGCAAACCAGAGCGCCACAGATGGCTGAAGGGTGAAATCAATCAGTCCAGTCGCCGCCCCTTGATGCTGTAAGAGCGCCAGAAGTTCCAGATCGGGGGAAGTAGCATCAAAGCCAGGTGGCAAGAAATCGCGCATTCTGGCTTTGGCGATGAGGAATTCCAAATAGCCGACTAGAAGGGAGTTAATCAGATGCGGTTCGGGTGGGTTAGCAAGGTCCTTTATTATGCGTCTGGCAGCCGAACAGTCGACGGGCCATTTGGCATTGGCCTGGCCACGATAGAGAAGCCCCGCTTCGCCAAAATCCAGTTCTTTCAAGTGCGCACGAAATTGTGCCTCGCTAGTTATGATGGTGTCAGTCATGTAGTGTCCTCTACAACTTCAGCCTCATCTTCCGTCAATGCATACAGACTGTACCCCAGTCTGTCTATCTCCTTTTCTTTTTCGTCGTTGTCCGCGAACGGATCGTGGCCTTTGGCAAACCGGATCCGCTTTGGCACCCATTGACTTTTCGCAACGTCCTCATCTGGCCCCACTCCGGCAAGCCCGCAGAAGTTTCTACTTTCCCCCTGCAGGCAGTCCCTTTTGAATCCCCCCGCACTTGTTCGAGACTCAGTGATACCCCCCAACAGTCTTCTGAATTCTGAAGCCATGGGAGGATACGTGCCCCTCATACAACCCTCCCTTTTTCTCGCCTCGGGCTACTTCGATTGCCTGAGCAAGGTCTGCGTCAGAGGTATTTGCCCCGCCATAGATTTCCTTGATGGCCTCTGGAGGAATATCTATCACCTTTACAGGCCAGTGGTCGCAATCTTTCTTCCCGGAATCTCTCGCATCCTGCAGATCTACCAATAGCCTGACCTCTCTCTCGTACTCCCAAGACGAACCTTTTACGAATAGCACACGAGAGAGGGTTTTCCAATCCGCTCCTAGGTGCGTAAGATCTACCGATCCTAGGATAGGAATCCCCTGTCTGGTTCTGCCCGATCTGGAATCCCGTTCCATCTGCTCGCGATTTGCAAATTTCAGATGAATCACATCGCCTTTCGTTGGTTCGTAAATGGGGGCAAGCTCTGAGTAACTCACCTGTCTCAACTCAAAGCCAAGACCCCTCAAAGCCTCTGTATCGTAGCCAACGACTATGCCCGTATTTCGGGCATAGTGCGCCCACATTGTGGGTACAAGCAGATCCGTACTCAAGGACACCACACCCACCCGTGGGTTCAGATATTCTTGGATGAAGGAGGACAACCTTAGATCTCCGTAGCGGAGTGACCGTTCCATGAGTTCTTGGTCTGTTACTTCGATTCCTAGACATTCCTTCAGTCTTGATTGCACTAGGGCGAGAAAATCGAGAATATCCGTCTCCTTATTGTGCATCGTTATGACGTTGCACTCCATGTCATCGTTCAAGGCTAGCAGCTGGGTCGCTCGCAAACTGTTCGGTGCCCCTTTGCCGATCCGGTCTCTAGGTAAGTACTTGTATAAGATATTAGGGACATCAGCACGGCCTTCCACTAACCTTTCCGCACACTCTTGGAACTGAAACGTTCGGAGCAGGTGCGCATTAAGTCCACGAATGGTTGACATCACCTCCCTGCGATTTTTCTCGCTTCGTGTGGCCGACGACCTACTAATCGCGGCTATGTTCGCTGCCACTTTCTGTTTGACCTGTTCGCTGTAAACATGGTAGCACCTGTCGACTTGGCAAAAGAATCCTTCTTGCTCGGGAGGCTCTGGTAGATCTCCGGTGGCCGCGTTACTATTTGCCCTCGAAGCATTCTGTCTACTGACCAATATCCGACGCATCTCTTGGAGATACTCTGAATGCCAAACATTTGGGGATTTGTTCCCGCGCTTGGCTATCTCATCCTGCAAACCAAAGTCAGAACAGTACACTACGTCCAGTCTACCTTTCGCTCCGTGACAGTCGCAGCCGTCAGACAAGGTCTCGCACCAAGGATAAGGGCCCTCGACCACACGAAACTCCCAGTCATCCCAACCGGTTGGGAGTCGACCCTTAATGGCATCCCAATTGAAGATGTGCCCGGAGCATTCTGAGAGTTTGCGGGGCACTAGGAAGGAAAACAGGACATTGCGTAGATGGGGCCGAAGAGGATCAGGAGCGTTGCCGCCAAAACGAAATTCGAAGAACGCTGTCGCCTGCTCTTGTGAACGGCACGAGGCTTGGATTTTCAACCACATCTGAGAGCTTTCGAACACTATCTCGTAGAGGTGACTCATAGTTGGGACCTGTCTACTGATCAAATGTGATGTAAGTTCTATTGAGAGCTTCTTGACACGGATTGCATTCAGGGCATGGTTTGACATATGGATTTGAAAAGGGGATAGAAAGTGTTACACAGGGACGCCATCTCCTTCAAACTGGCGGCGGACTTGGCCGCTGCCGACTAGTTGGGAGAGGAGGCGGTAGTTGGCTCGGTCGTGGCGGATGCGGCCGGCGATGATGGCGGGGTGGACGTTGAGTTGGCGGGCGAAGGCGTAGGCTGCCAGGATTGTGGCTCTTTGGCGGACCGGGTTGTCGTGCCAGAGTTGCGGGGGGATGAGGGCGTTTTGGGCCAGGGTGTCGGCTTCTTTTTCAAGGGGGTCTTCGCCGGTCAGGGAGAGGTCGTCGATGAAGAGTTCGTTTTCGTCGCAGTCGAGGTGGAGGCTGACGTGGGCGAGCTCGTGCATGAGGCTGAACCAGAAGTTGTCGATGCGGTCGTAGCGGAGGGTGAGGCCGATGACGGGGCGGCCGTCCAGGAGGCAGAGGGCGGCGCCGTCGAGATGGGTGCGGGGGAGATGGCGCTCGATGACGAGGGCGATGCCGTGTTGGGCGAGGCGGTCCTGGGCGCGGCGGGGGCCGTCTTCGTGGACGCTGAGCTGGGCGACCTGGCGCATGAAGGGTTCGGTTACGGTGCCCGGTTGGTAGGGGGCCTGGGGCGGGCTTTCGTTGGCAAGAGCGAGGACGCGCCAGCACCAGGCTTTGAGGGCGAAGGGGTCGGTCTTGGCGTTGAGGCGGCGGTGGCCGTTTTTGCGGTAGAGGGGCAGGGCGGCGGCCTGGGGGCCTCCGACCTTTTTGAGCAGGGCTTTTATCAGCTCTTCGGCGCGGTCGAGCAGATCGGATGGAGCGGGCAGTTCGGTCAAGTCTGAGAACCAGCCTCGTTTGGCCATTTCCTTGAGGGGAAAGCGGGCCGGGTCGATTTCGTCGAAGGTGGAATCGAAGGCCGCGCCGGGTTCCTGCAGGAGAATGTCGGCGGGTATGCCCAGGTGTTTATGCAGCGCGCGGGCCATTGAGATGGTGATGTCGCGCTTGCCTTTGAGGACGTCGGAGACTTTCTGGCGACTGCCGATCAAGGGGATCAGGTCGCGGCGGGTCAGTCCGGCCTGGTCCATGCGGAATTCGATGGCGTCGACGGCGCTGGGCTTGTCAACCGGGTAGTGCTTGTCCTCGTAATGCTCGACGAGGTCGGTGAGCACGTCGAGTTCATCGCCTTCGGGAGTGTTCAGTTGGGCGCCCATCAGCTCGCAAATGCGGGCCAAGGCCGCTTCGTAGTCCTTTTCGCTCCTGATTGGTCTGATGGTGTGCATGGATTAACCTCTGTTGTGTCTGTGCGGTTGTACTGCGCGTGGGTGACCAGACAGAGTATGTAGAGTTCCTTTCGCTGGTCGTTGATTTCCACGACCATGCGGTAGCGGTTTCCCCTGATTCTGAAGGCGATTCGGTTGCCGGGAACGGCGCTGGCCGACGGGTAGCGTTCGGTTATTTGCGCGGGCATCTGCCATTGTGCGCGTTCGACTTCGCTGAGCCAGGCCTGCAGAGCGCCGCGGGCGTCGGGATGTCTCTGTCAGAATTTGTGAAGTCTGCTTTTGAACAGAACGCGCAAGGCCGAACCGATGTACC
>JAPPKG010000476.1:0-9466 GCA_026914085.1 Caldilineaceae bacterium
TAGGCCCGACCGCCCATAACTGCAGTGGTCAGTGGTTAGTGGTCAGTGGTCAGAGACTGCGTTTCCCCCGGCTCAGAGTTGATCTCGAGATGGTTGGGGCTCCGCAGCGACCTGAGGCGTGGGGAAGTACGGCCCTATTTTGGGATGCACCCGTTGGGAGAGACAGTTTGCTGTCCGGAAACCCTGCGTCTACAATGTTACATCAGGGTATGGAACCACTGTATGGCTCCTGAGGGTCAGGTTGGCGCGTACAGGCGTTGATTTACTGGCCGTGGACGGGAAACCGGGCTCCGTGGGAATCCGAATACGTTAATGCGAGGAGAAATGAGATGGGAGATGTCGCGTATCGCTCGAAAGTGCGTATTGAGCGGGTGAAGGGGCCGCTGCGCAGAGCGTTTCTGCCGGCTGAGGAGGGGCACACGAAGTTCGGCGTCCATTCGGAGGTGGCGGAACATTACGGTGTGGACACGGACGTGCACGAGCCGCATGCCACCACGCTCGACTATGTCAATGCGGCCACAGGCGGCTGACTGACCGGAACCTTCGGGGGCGCGCTGGAGGCGCGTAAGATACCTGCGGGCGACGGCTACCTGTCAGCCGACGTGGAAGCCGAGATCGAGAAAGACGGCAACGTACTGGTCATCAAGCGGATTCACGCCACGTACACGTTGAAAGTTGCCCCTGAGCAGCGGGAGACGGCGGAACGGGTACACGGGTTCCATGCGCAGTTCTGCCCGGTGGCGCGCAGTCTCGAGGGCAGCATCGACATTTCCACCGAACTGCGCATGGTTGATCTTGATTGAGAACCGGGGTGGCGGCTGTTGGCAAGCTGTTGCTGAATGCAAATCGAATGCATTTCGGATAGGACGGCGCTTGACAGCGTGAAAGCCGCGTGCTAGACTGTCGCTCAGGTTAGTTTTTCCACTGAAGAAGTAAGCATGAACCCAACCAATACAAGCAGTACCCAGTTGAGGAGGCGTCCCTGCCAATAACCAGACAGCCGTCTGGGCATTTGCGCGTGGGCCCGGTTTCCTCAGCGGGAATCAGCCGATTGCAAAGCTCCCCGGACGGGGGGCTTTTTTTATGTCGCGTGCATAGAGGTCAGCGGCAGTGCGTTCAGCAGACCTTGGCAGCCGGTGAACATTCCGGGCCAGGTCGAGACAGCAAGCGAGAGGGAGAGAAGAGATGCATAAGGCAGGAATCGCCGGTGCAACTGGCTATATCGGCTACGAGTTGATCACCTTGATTCACCGGCATCCGCAGCTGGAGGTGGGCTGGCTGACGAGCGAGCGCAATGCGGGCAAGCGCTTCGACCAGATCTTCAGCACGCCCTGGGACTACCCGTTGATCAACCTGGAGAGCGCGTATCTGCGTGCGGATGAGGTGGATGTCGTATTTCTGTGTCTGCCTCATGCGGAGTCGATGGAGGCGGTGAGACGCTTTTATGGCGCGGGGGTGCGCGTGATTGACCTGAGCGCCGATTTTCGTTTGAAGGACGTGGACGTCTATACGCGCTGGTACGGCATCGACCACACGGCGCCGGAGCTGTGCGCGGAGGCACGCTACGGCCTGTGCGAGCTGTACCGCAGCGAGCTGGACGGGGCACAGTTGATCGCAAACCCCGGCTGTTATCCCACGAGCGTGAATCTGGGCCTGTACCCGCTGGCCAAGGCGGGCTGGCTGGGAGAACGGGTTATCATCGACAGCATGAGCGGCGTATCGGGGGCGGGCCGCAAGACGAACCTGACCTACCAGTTCGTTGAGGCGAACGAAAACATCACGCCCTACAACGTGGGTCACCGTCACCGGCACATCGCGGAGATGGAGCAGGTGCTGGGCGCGGCCAACGGAGGGAAGCGCGGCCACAGGTTTCTTTTCACGCCCCATCTTGTGCCGCTGAACCGGGGGATTCTGAGTACGATGTACGTGGACGTGCCCGCCGGCGTGAGCGAGGAAAGTATCCGCGAGCTTTATGCGGAGAACTACGCGGGTGAGCCGTTTATCCATCTGCTGCCCGCGGGGACGCAGGCCAGCGTGGCCCACACGGCGGGCACAAATCGCTGCGCGATCGGTATCACGCCGGCTGACCCGACGCTGCCGGACGGGAGCGAGTATGTCATCACCGCCTCGATCGACAATCTGATCAAAGGCGGGAGCGGGCAGGCGGTCCAGAACTACAACATTGCGGTGGGACTGGACGAGACGGCGGGATTGCAGTAGGCGCCATTCGGGGTTGTTGGCAGGTCTCAATTTCCGGCAGCGGCACACAGCCCTTTAAGATGGAATTACCAGTAGAAGGCAAGCTGCCAACGGCTGGGTTGCATGTCCCTGGGGCAGCCGGAAGCGGGCGGAATCGGGCCAGGCGTTGAGCGAACAAGAAACTGTCACATACCTGGAAGGCAAGATTTCGGTGGCGGCGGCGCTGCGTTCTCCGTATCGTGCGGTGCACCGTGTGCTGCTGCGGTCAGACCGGCAGGACCGGACGGTGCGCTGGCTGCAACACCGGGCGAGGGGGGCCAGTGTGCCGGTGGTCCAGGTGGGTGCGGCGGAAATCGACGCGGTCACGCAGGGCAACTCCCATGGCGGCATTGCGGCGGAGGCAGGACAACGGCAGTTTGTCGGCCTGGAAGCGTTGCTGCCGAGGGGGAATGGACCGGCATTTGTGGTGATGCTGGACGGCATTGAAGACCCGTTCAACTTCGGGCAGGCGCTGCGGGCGCTGTACGCGATGGGCGTGCACGGTGTGGCGTTGCGGCCGCGCAACTGGATGAGCGCGGCGGCGACGGTGGCGCGGGCCTCGGCGGGCGCGTCGGAATTGATGCCGATGGCGGTTGCGGAGACGGCTGCGGAGGCGGCGGACTTTTACCGGAGGCGGGGGTTGACGGTGGCCTGCGCGCAGAAGGAGGACGCGCTGCCGATGGATGAAGTCGATCTGACGGCCCCGCTGTTTCTGCTGGTAGGTGGGGAGAAGCGGGGTGTTACGCGGTCGTTTGCGAGGCAGGCCGACTTACGTTTGCATATCCCGTACGACCGTATCAGTTACGAACCGTCCCTGGGCACGACTGCGGCGGCGGCGGCGCTGGCATACGAGGTGATGCGGCAGAGAAAACATGCGCGGCGCAGCGTATGAAGCCTGCGCCGGTCCGCTTGCCGCGAGAGAATCAGTGCTCCAATCACGGCACGAGGCAACTTTATGAATCCGGGCGAATCCGACACGCTTAGCGTAAACCCGAAACAGGGGAAAGGGCGCCACGTCGTCATCCTCAAGATTGGCGGAAATGAGCTGGACGACGACGCTTTTCTGTTTGGCCTGGTGCAGGCGGTCAAGAGTCTGCAGAAGGACGGCAAGAGCCCGATTGTCGTGCATGGGGGCGGCAAGACGATCGCCGACTTCCAGAGGCGGCTGGGGCTTGAGCCCCGGTTTATCGAGGGGCTGCGGGTGACCGATGAAGCGAGCCTGGACGTGGCGGAGATGGTGCTCAGCGGGCTGATGAACAAGCGGATCGTGCGCCAGTTTGTGAACGAGGATGTGCGGGCCATCGGCATCAGCGGCGTGGACGACGGCACGGTCTTTGTGGAGAAGATGTGGCATCCGCAGGGTGACCTGGGCCGTGTGGGCGAGGTGCAGGACGTTGACACGGGGCTGCTGACCACGCTTTTGGAGGTGGATATTGTGCCGGTGATCAGCCCGATCAGCATTGGGGCATTCGACGGTCTCAGCTATAACGTGAATGCCGACCACGTGGCGGCGGCGATTGCGGCGGCGATGGGCGCGATCAAGCTGATCTTTGTCAGCAACGTGCCGGGCGTTCTGATCGCCGGGCGGGTCGTGCGGGGCATCACCGCGGACCAGTGTGAAGAGTGGATCACTGAGGGGAGTATCAGCGGCGGCATGGTGCCGAAGGTGAGGAGCGCGGTCGACGCGGTCAGGCGCGGCGTCACGCAGGCGGTCATCACGAATCTGGCCGGTGTGCAGGAGGACGGGGGGACGGGAATCATTGGAACTGCAGGGGTTAGGGACCAGGGGCCAGGGGTTAGGGATCAGTGACCCCGTGTGCAGGCGGTTTTGGAGTATGAGAGAGTGAAAAGACGCTTGGCTTGCCTCAATTTTGGAGGCGGCTGGTGAGTGGCTGAGTGGTTTAGGAATAAAACAGGACCCTTCAGGAGGAGAAAGTGAACGCAGAGGAAATTATTCAGGCCGAAAAGGATTACGTGCTAGGCGTTTTCGGGCGGCCGCCGTTTGTGCTGACGGAGGGCGAGGGCTGCACGGTGTATGACAGCACGGGCAAGGCCTATCTGGACCTGGTGGCCGGCATTGCGGTGAACGTTCTCGGCTACAACGACGCCGAGGTGGAGGAGGCGGTCAAGGAGGCAGCGTCCTCCGGGCTGTACCACACGAGCAACCTGTATCACACGGAGCCGCACACGCGGCTGGCGAAGAAGCTGTGCGAGACCAGCTTTGCCGACAAGGTGCATTTCTGCCTGTGCGGGGCGAGCGCAAACGAAGGCGCGTTCAAGTTCGCGCGGCGGTATGCGCGCGAGCACGGCCACGAGGACAAGTATGAGATTCTGGCCTTCAGCGACGCCTTCCACGGGCGTTTGTTCGGGGCGCTGGCGGCGACGCCACGTGAGAAGTACCAGGAGCCGTTCGAGCCGCTGATGCCGGGTGTGCGTTTCGCCACGTTCAACGACCTGGATGACGCGCGTGCGCAGATGAGCGACAGAGTGTGCGCGATTATCGTCGAGCCGATCCAGGGTGAAGGCGGCATCAACCCGGCCACGCCGGAGTTTCTGCAGGGGTTGCGGGACCTGGCGGACGAGCACGGTGCGCTGCTTATCTTTGACGAGGTGCAGTGCGGGCTGGGGCGCAGCGGCGACCTGTGGGCCTATCAGGGCTACGGCGTGGAGCCGGACCTGATGAGCGCGGCCAAGCCGCTGGCAGGCGGTCTGCCGATCGGCGCGATCATGATGAAGCAGAAGGTGGCGGATACGATCCATGCCGGCGATCATGCCAGCACATTTGCGGGCAACCCGTTCACCACGCACGTGGCATCGACGGTGGTGGACCGGGTGTCGAATCCGGAGTTTCTGGCCGACGTGAAGGAGAAGGGCGAGTATCTGATGGAGCTGCTGTCCGAGCTGAACAGCCCGCACATTCTGGAGATCCGGGGCAGAGGCCTGATCGTGGGCATCGAAATGGACATCGAGGCCGGGCCGCTGATGGAGAAGGGGTACGAAGCGGGACTGCTGCTGTTGAGCGCGGGCGACAAGATTTTGCGCTTTGTGCCGCCGCTGACGATCAGTAAAGAGGAGCTGGCCCAAGCGGTGTCGAAGCTGGGCGGGATCCTGCAGGAGATGTAACTTCAGTGGTCAGTGGTCAGTGAACATCGCAATGAGCGAAGTTTGCTGGCCGCTGGCCAACGAGATAATGGACGAGATCCGGATTCAGCCGGCGACTGAAGAAGATATCGTTGATATTGCCGCGTTGGTCAATGGCTTTGCGGCGGAGAACGTGATGCTGCCGCGCACTGAGGAGAGTATTCTGCAGTCGCTGCCGGACTGGCTGGTGGCCATGGGAGACGGTACTCAGCTGGTGGGATGCGGTTCTCTGGTGGCCTTGACCGAGCAGCTGGTGGAGATACGCTCGCTGGCGGTGGCGCAGGCGGGGCAGGGCAAGGGGATTGGCCGGCGGATCGTGGAGGAGCTGGTACTGATGGCGACGGCCCGCGGGTATGCCCAGATCTGTGCTCTCACCCTGGAAGAAGGGTTCTTCGAAAAGCTTGGCTTTGAGGTTGTGGACCGCTGGAGCATCAGCCCCAAGCTGTGGCAGGACTGTATCTACTGCCCCAAATTCCACCACTGTGATGAGGTGGCGGTGGCGCGCAGTCTGACCGACAGCCCTATCAGTCAAGCCCAGCCTGCCCAGACTGCGGCTTCGCCACTGCTCAAGTGGCAGGGGTGGCAGCCGTTGAAGCTGGCGTACAGGCACTCAAACAGCGAAGTGGGAACGCAAAGAAGAATGAACCGCAGGCCGATCCAGTTGCAAGGGAAAACGCCGTCAGAGGAGGAAGCGCAGTGAGGGCCTTGCTTGCCCTGGCCAATGGCCGGGTCTTCGAGGGTGAAGGCTTCGGCGCCCGGACGACCGTGGTGGGGGAAGTTGTCTTCAATACCAGTCTGACAGGGTACCAGGAAGTGTTGACCGATCCCTCCTACCGCGGCCAAATGGTGTGCATGACGGTGCCCCATGTGGGCAACACGGGCGTGAACCGGGAGGACGTGGAGAGCGACCGGCCCCAGGTGACGGCGTTCATCGTGCGCGAGGTCAGCCCGGTTGTGTCGAACTGGCGCGCGAATGAGAACCTGGGGAGCTATCTCGAGCGGCATGGTATACCCGGCCTCAGCCAGGTGGATACGCGGGCGTTGACGCGGCTGCTGCGTGAGGAGGGGGTGCTGCACGGCGCGCTGTGTACTGACGGCAGCCGCACACAGGAGGAGCTGATCGAGCTCGCGCGCGGCTGGGAAGGGTTGGACGGCCGCGACCTGGTGCAGGAGGTGACGTGTGAGGAGCCGTTCTACTGGAGTGCCGAAACGGAGGGCGAATGGACGCCGGTGGCGTCGGGCGAAGTTGCGTCCGGACCGTGGCTGGGCGGCGTCAGACACGACTCTCCGCTGGTGGTCGCCTATGACTTTGGCATGAAGCACAACATATTACGCCGCCTGGCCAGCCACAATCTACGGGTGGCGGTTGTACCGGCGGATACGCCGGCGCAGGAGGTCTTGGACCTGGATCCAGACGGGATCTTTCTTAGCAACGGGCCGGGCGACCCGGCCGGTGTGCCGTATGCAGCGAGGGCGGTCGCGAGGTTATTGGAGAGCGAGCGGCCGATGTTCGGCATCTGTCTGGGGCACCAGATTATCGGACTTGCGCTGGGGGCGGAGACGTTCAAGCTGAAGTTCGGCCATCATGGCGGCAACCAGCCGGTCAGCGACGTGGACAGCTCGAACATTCAGATCACGGCGCAGAACCACAACTACGCGGTCGACCAGGAGACGCTGCCGGGCAACGTGGAGGTCACGCATCTCAATCTGAATGACGGCACGCTGGAGGGGATGCGGCTCACCGACCGGCCCGTTTTCTGTGTGCAGTATCACCCGGAAGCCAGCCCCGGGCCTCACGACGCGGATCTGCTGTTCGCGCGCTTTGCGCAGACGGTGCACCAGTTCCACGCGGACAGACGGAAGGCGGGCGTTCAGGAGGAGGCGGTTGGCGGTCTTTCGGCCGGCAGCTGAAGGCTGTAAGAGGGCGGCATTTACTCGTCATCTGACTCGTCGCGCTGACTCAGCGTGCCCGCTTCGGTGAGGTGAGTCAGCAGTTTCTGGCGGCTTTCTTTACTCCGCTCCTCGGGCGACATGCTTTCCCATTTCTCCCTTTGTTTTTGCCGTCTCTCTTTCTCCTCAGGATCGATTTCCAAGACATCGCTTAACCCCTTTCCCTGTGCGACCTCCAAATCGGTGGGGACATCCAAGGCGACGGATTCCATCACTTCAGGGGCGGCGAAAATTGGGGTTTGCGTGCGCAGGGCGAGGGCAATGGCGTCGCTGGGCCGGGCGTCGATTGTGAAACAGTCTTCGCCGCGCTGTGCGTGTACGGTGGCGTAGAAGACGTTTTGCTCCAGCGCGGATACCGTCACCGATTTAATCTGCACGCCAGCCTTGTCCAGCACGTCGGCCATGAAAGTGAAGGTCATCGGCCGGTGAAGCTTCGTCCCTCGCAGGCTGAGGGCGATGTCATCGGCCTCGTATGGTCCAATCCAGATTGCCAGCAGGCGACGCAGGCTTTCGTCGTTAAGGACCAGAATTCTATGATCTTTCTCCGGTTCTGGCTTTAGGATATCGAGTACGGTGACGGGGATCATCTGTTTGCTCCTGGTCTGTTGGGCAGTGGTTGGTCTCGGTTGCCATTCGGTGAAAGTGGAACGCAGCTGGTCGCGCAGTTTGCGGCGGGACTTGTGCAGACGGCCTTTGACGGCGGGCACGCTGATCTGCAGGAGAGCGGCGGTCTCGCGCACGCTAAGCTGCTCGAAGTAGTAGAGAAGGACGGCATCGCGGTTGGGCGGAGACAGCTGTGCGATGGCGGCCAGAACCAGGTGGTGGGTCTCTCTGGTCTCGGCGGCCTGGTGCGGCTGTGGGGCGCTGTCGGGAAAGGGCAGCGAATCGAAGCTGCGCCCGCCGCTGAGCAGCTCGAGCGATAGTGTTTCGACGCGCGGTCTGCGGAGGTGGCTTTTGCACAGATTGACGACGATGCCGCACAGCCAGGCGCGAAAGCTGTCCGGTTTGCGCAGGCGATCGAGCGAGAGATAGGCATGCAGGACGGCTTCCTGGGTCAACTCCAGGCCCCGTTCGCGGTCACCGACGATGCGAATCGCCAGTGAGAGCGCGATAGGCTGATGGCGCAGTATCAGTTGATCAAATGCCTGGCGCTCACCCTGTTGGGCGCGGCGTACAAGCTCGCGGTCAGTCATCAGTACCGCCGACAGTTCTGCGTTTCGACCCTTCCGCAACTGTATTCCACCTGTAGTTTAGTGGTATAATTCTACCAGACGGTTACCACGCACTAATTTAACGAAACAGTTACGCAATGAACGGCGTATGCGGGAACACACTCCGGCCTGCGCTCGTTTCTTCTTCAGATCATATTCTTCTCAGTTTCGTCTGCTGCCCGCCTCGGCGCTGAAATTACAGTTCGGAAACGCATCAAACAGCTCGCCCAGGAGTGAAGCCCGGATGAAGACCGAATATCTCGCCTCAGGAACTGCACGCCGGCTTGTCGTCCAACACTTTCCCCCAATTCGGCTCGGCCTTCCGGCCCTGATAGGGCTGGTGTTCAGTGCTTGTACCCCGACGGGGTACACTCCGCCGGTAGGCGTACCGACGCAAGCGGTTGCCGAGGTAGCGAGCGGTGAACCGGCTATTTCGATTGCACCAACCTCGGGTTCTGCCGGCGTTTATGTGCAGGTTACGGGCGAAAACTGGCCAGAGGGCAGCCTGGTATTGATCGCGCTGCGAGATGAGCGCGGTCGCAGCGGTATTCTGGCTGCGAGCACGGCGGACACGGCGGGCACGATCAGCACGGGTTTTCTTTACCCGATCAGCCCGCGCTGGCTGGCAGCGGGCACGCATATCGTGCTTGCATACACGTCGGATGGCCGGCACGAGGCGACCGCGCTCTTCCAGACCGGGGAGGACGTCGAGGTGACGGCTGCGGCTACGACGGAGGCAGCGGCGGTGCAGCAGGCGGACACGGCGACGCCTACACCAGCGGCAACGGCAACACAGACGGCGATTCCAACGCCTACCCCGTCGGCGACAGCGACGATGACGGCTGTCCCGACGCCGACGCCGCTCATCATTACCGACTGGCGGGGCGATTACTGGAATAATCCAAACCAGTCGGGACCGGCGCTTT
>JAPPKG010000408.1:0-9460 GCA_026914085.1 Caldilineaceae bacterium
TCAGTGGTCAGTGGTCAGAGAGGGCGCTTATTCTGGCGGAAACTGGAATGGGAACTGACCACGCTTGGGCGCCTCCAGAGGTATGCGAAAGTTCGCCCCAATATTGGGATGCGGCGGGTGAATCAGCCCTTGATGCCGGTGAGGGTGATGCCTTCGATGAAGGCCCGCTGGGCGAGGACGAAGACGATGATTACGGGCAGGATGGCCATTGTGTTGCCGGCCATGGCGAGGTTCCAGAGGGGACGGTCACGATCGAGGAAGTAGGTCAGGCCCAGGGCGATGGTGAAGTGTTCCTGGCGGGTGAGAAAGATGAGGGGGGCGAGGTAGTCGCTCCAGACGCGGTTGAATTCGAACAGGGTCACTGTCGCCAATACCGGTTTCGAGAGCGGCAGAATGATGCGGGAGAAGATGCCCAGTTCGGAGCAGCCGTCAACTCGCGCCGCGTCTGACAACTCCATCGGAATCGTCAGGAAGAACTGTCTGAGGAGAAAGATGTAGAAAGCGCTGCCGAGGAAGCTGGGAACAATTAGGGGCAGGTAAGTGCCTGTCCAGCCCAGGTTCTTGAAGATGATGAAGAGGGGGACCATGGTTACGGCCCACGGGATCATCATGGTGGAGAGGCAGATGAAAAAGAGGACGTCCCGCCCCCAGGCGCGAATGCGAGCAAAGCCGTAGGCGGTCAGCGAACAAGAGAACAGGACTCCAATGATGGATGGGATGGCGATCTGCAGCGTGTTGATCGTATAACTGAAGAATGGAATAAAGGTCCACGCCTCGGGATAAGTCTGCCATTGGAGAGGCCAGGGGACCCATTTGGGCGGCGAAATGAACACGTCTGGGGGACTTTTGAGGGAGGTGGAGACCATCCAGAAAAAAGGCAGCGCAAAGGCGGCGGCCGCGATCAGGCCTCCGAGATAGAAGATTGATTTGCCCAATGCGCGCCCGCTGAGGTGAAGAGTCCTGCTCTGTGCAGGCAGGCCGGCGATTTGCCCCTCTGAGTTTGTCACTGTGACTCCGCGATGGTATCTCTCTCTAGATTCTTCTATCCTTCGCCGCCGTAGTAGACCCAGCGGGCGGATGTGCGGAAGAGTAGCACGGTAACGACGACTACGACGCCGAAGAGGATCCAGGCCATAGCGGAAGCGTATCCCATGCGGAAGAAGCGAAAGCCATGGTCATACAGGTAAAGAACGTAGAACTCGGTAGAGCGTATTGGTCCGCCGTCGGTCATTATCCAGGCGTTGGCAAAGGTCTGGAAGGCGGCAATCAGGCCTGTGAGCAGGCTGAAGAGGATGGCGGGCGTCACCATGGGGATGGTGACATGCCAGACGCGGCGCAAAGCATTGGCGCCGTCAACTTCGGCTGCATCGTAGAGGGAACGCGGCACATCCTGGAGGGCGGCCAGAAAGATAAGAACGGACCCTCCCACCAGCCAGAGTTGCATAATGATCAGGGAAGGTTTTGACCAGGATGGGCTGCCCAGCCAAGAGGGGCCCTGGATTCCGATCAGGGCGAGCAGGTTGTTGAGCAGGCCCCAATTCGAGTTGAAGATCCACATCCACAGTATCGCAGTGGCGCTGATCGGTACGACGATGGGGATGTAGAAGATCATGCGCAGCAGGACGCGAAGCCGCAGCTGCTGATTAAGCAGAAAGGCGATAATGAAGGCGGTAAGCACGCCTAGGGGTACCGAGAACGCAACAAAGTAGACGGTGTTCCCTACCGCGTTCAGGTAGTGTGAGTCTTCGGTGAGGTTGGAGTAGTTCTGCAGGCCGACCCACTTCGACGGCTGCAGGAGATTATATTCGGTAAAGCTGTAATACAGTGAGAGGAGAAGGGGATAGACGAAGAAAGCCAGGAACCCAATGATCCAAGGCGATATGAAGGCCAACATCGTCAGGAATCGCTTCGTTCCCGGCGCCACTCGTCTACCCCCTCTTAAGATGTCACGGCTCTCACCCGTCAGGCGTTCAACACCTTTGCGAGTTCGGTTGTGAGTTGTTCTTGGAGGAACTGCAGACCCTCGACTGGGTCGGTCTTGCCAAAGCCCACCTCTTCTTCAAGGGACAGGAATCCGTCCCAAGCCAGGTACCAGTTCGGGTCCGGGGCGATGCCCCACACGCGGGTGCCCTCAGAGAACCCAGTCGTGTAGAAGTCAAGCCCAGGATAGAGCGTATTCATGTCCAGAGAATCGATAAAGCTCTTAGTCCCCATAATGAAGCCGGAAACGTCGTAGACGCGCCTGTTGTACTCGTCGGTGGATGTGAATTCCAGGAACTGCCAAGCGGCGTCGACGTTTTCTGAGCCATTCAGGATCATAGCTGTATGGGTTCCGGCGAAGAAGGGCATTTTGCCCTCGCCTGCGCCGTCGGGTACGAAGGAAAACCCAAACTCGAGACCCTCGGCGGCGTTGAGCGCCAGCGAGCCAGGCGTCCATGAACCGCCTGAAAACAGGCCGACTCTGCCTGCTGCTGCCGGGCTGGGAATCGGTTGACCTTCTTGCGACGCTTTAAACTCAGCAATCTTTTCTGCTCCTACCCTGTCGTAGAAGGATTTCGCGATCTGCAGAGCCTCGACGAACTCTTCGCTGTCGAAGTTGTATTCAAACGTCTCGCCGTCGAAGTAACGTTTGCCCATGACGACGCTCCAGCAGTCGGGGTAGGTAAGGATTCCTCGGATATCCATGCCGAGGGTCTGGACATTGCCATCGTCATCGATATCTTCGAGGGCTTCGGCCCAAGCGTGAAGCTCTTCGAAGTCACTGGGGAGGGCGTCCTCGTCGAGACCGGCCGCTTGCACCAGGTTGCGGTTCCGGGCCAGGCCAAGCCATCCCAGCCCCTCATTTGCTGGCAGTCCCCAGCGTTCGCCAGCCCAGTTGACCGCCTCCAGGTGGGCGGCCTGGTAGTTTTCGAGATCGACTACGGTGCTGCTTTCGATGTAGTCGTCTACGGCAATCAAGGCCCCGCGTCCGGCTAGAGGTGCACAAAGGATCAGGTCGACCAGGTCGGGCGGGTCGCCGGCGGCAAATGCGGCCAGTGTTTTATCAACAATGACACCGCCCGCAGTGAGTGGGTGCATGGTGATGTTGGGATTGTGTTCGGTGAACAGATCGCAGCCGGCAACCTGCCCTTCTCCTCCTCGACCGCCCCAGATGTACCAGTAGTCGAGTTCGATCTGCTCAGCGGCGGAGGCCGCCTCGTCTCCGGCAGTAGGCGCGGCGACAACACAAGCGGAAAGTGCTGCTGCCGCTGCACTAAAGCCTGTCGCCTTGAGAAACGTGCGGCGAGTCAACTTTCTTTCGGTAGTAGCCATCATTCTCTCCTTTTGTGGTGGTCCTTGGCCGTTAGTACCTGTAGTCGGTGGCACTGTTCGGGGAATGACAGATTGTTTTCGTTCACTCAAATTCGATGGTAAGTCGGGCTTTGGCTGCCCCTACTCGCGACCGACTCCACGAACAACGACGTTGGCGACTTCAAAGGAATAGGGCGGATCGTCGGCCTGTGCATCGCGATAGGTGGGGACCCAGGTCCAGCGTTCGCGGCGCTCGGTGTTCGGGTGGCTGGCGTGCATGGTCAGGTCATGGAAGAAGACAGCGCCGCCAGCCTCTACCGGTGCGGTAATGGCCGTGCTCTCATCGATCGTTTCGGGCCGGATGCGGTGGCCGAAGCCGGAGCCGTCGCTCATGTCGCCGTCGTGAATCACGCTGCCGCGATGCGAGCCGGGCAAGAGCTTGAGACAGCCGTTTTCGGGCGTAGCGTCGTCGAGCGCGACCCAGACAGAGATCTTGTGTGTGCCTTCCCAGTACGGCCAGTCCTGATGCCAGGGGCTGGCGATATGCGTATCTTCGTCTTTGTACACGACTTTGTCGCTCAAAAATTCGACATTGGGGCCAATGATGGCTTCAAGGATGTCGACCAGACGTTCATCTCGAACGGCTTGGCGGAACAGGCCGCTGCGCGCTGCCAGCCCGACATAGACGCCGGTTTCATCCACAAATCTCCTGGGGCTATCTTCCCCTTCGGACTCCTGCCTGACCACTTGCAGGATCTTCTGAATTTCGTCTTTGAAGGTCTTGACTTCCTCGAGTCGAAACAGGTTGGGAACGATGACAAATCCATCGCGGGCGAATGATTTGGCGATCTCTGCAATGGTTGGGTGCATTGGATTCCCCTTGGTGACCTGTCATTCAGATATACACTGAAATCCTTGCCTATGAATATATGACAGTGAAGATGCTGCTGTCAACAGTATCTTTCGCGCCAGGCGAACGAAAAGATGCTGAGGAACGAGGAGGCACCGGCTGTCAGTTGAGATAGCGGGACGCAACGCGCCGGAAGGTTTCGGCCCGCTCCGCTACGGCAGACAGGTCGTCGTTGATGGTGACGCCAAAGCCTGAGCCGAGGCCGGGGTCGGAAACACCGATGCTGAGGTTGATCGAACGGTTCAGCAGGTCGTCGGTGCGGGGCAACATGCCCTTGCAGTACTGTATTGCCCCGCCCGCTTGGGCGTAGTGGGGACAACTGAACGAGCAGGACAGCGGCGTGGGCATGCGCTGTTCGAGCAGGTGTTCCATGTTGTTGTAGACGTGCCAGCCGGCTTCGGCCACGACCTTGCTGTCCAGCTCTGCGGCGATCTTCGCGGCCGCATCTGCGTCTGGGAGGATAACCGTAAGTATGGTGGCGACCTCCTCCTCAGGATCGAGGACTTCGCGGAACTCCAGGCCGGGCAGATCGGATATCGCGGATTTGAAGTGCCGTTTGCTGGTCTGCAGATGGTCGATCAAGGTGGGCAGTTTGCGCAGTTGGGCCAGCAGCACGGCGGCCTGCAGTTCTGTGCAGCGAAAGTCGAGACCGAGGAAAGGGCGCCGGCCGATCTCGACGCCGGTGCGCAAGGGGGAATGCCCCTGGTCGTGAAAGGCGAAGGCCCGCCTGTACAGGTCTTCGTCGTCGGTGATGACCATGCCGCCGTCGCCCGAGGTGATGGTCTTGTAAATGTTGAAGCTGAAGGCGCCCACATGGCCGATGGAACCGATGGGGCGGCCGCGGTAGGCGGCGCCGAAGGCCTGGCAGCAGTCTTCGATCAGAAACAGGTCGTGTTCGTCGGCTATCTGCCTGAGTTCGTGCAGGCGGGCAGGGTTGCCCATCATGTGGACGGCCATAATCGCTTTGGTGCGGGGGCTGATCTTCGTTTTCACGTCCTCCGGGTCCAGGTTGAAGGTACGATCGATCTCTGCGAGGACGGGTACGGCGCCTGTGTAGACGATGGCCGAGATGCTGGCGACGAAGGTGAAGCCGGGTACGATTACCTCGTCGCCGGGGCCGATGCCCAGCGCCGCCATTGCCGCCAAAAGGGCTGACGTGCCGGAGTTGACGGCCACCGCGTACTGTACCTGGGACATGGCGGCGATTTCCTGCTCCAGCTGGTAGACCTTGCCCTGGAAGCGGGGGTCAACTCCGTCGGGGGTCGAGACCCCGTAACGATAGAGATAACCTGCACGCAACACCTGCAGGACCTCCTCTATCTCCTCTTCACCGACCAGTTCCATGCCGGGTCCGGCCATGATTTTCTCTCCTCGGTTGCGCCGAACCGGAGCAACAACTGTCGGTTCGAATTACACTTCTTTTGGGCGGGTGAAAGGTCTTCCCCGTGGAAGGCAGGCGCTGTCAGCCGCCATATCCAGCGACGTTCGTGATGACAGGAGACCAGGCGAAGTCTTCGTCCAGAGGAAGGATGGGACGTGTTACATATCTGTAGGGCAGGCGGGTAAAGTCCATGTCAGAGTATCCCGGGGTCAGGGCCAAAATCTCGCGCGGGGCAGCGTCGCGCAGTTCCGGCATAAGGTAACCCAGCTTGACCACAACGATCTTGTGGTCAAGGGGCTCGACCCCGGCCTTGCGAAAGTCGTTCAGAGTTGAGAAATAGGTACGTCTGTCGGTGACCAGAACGCGTACGCCGCCCACCTGTACAGTGGCGATGGAAACATCTTTCGCGTCCGGATCGGCATGGTAGAGATGTTCCACTTTGCCGGTCACCTCGACAGGAGCACCGTGCCCGGTATCCAGTTTTCCGCCCAGGCTGAGCGTAACTTCAGCGCCTACACCTGCTTCAAAACAGGCGTGCGCGGCTGCGCTGTCCGGAATGCCAGCCACGATCGCGTCGGGGACATCTTTTGCCAACAGGCGGGACAGAAAGTGGGGGACATCGCCCGGTGTTCCTGCCGTCGGGTTGTCCCCGGAATCGGCGATGAAGACGCAGCTTTCTTCGGCTGCCAGTGCCAGATCGATGGCTTCGTTGGCGGAAGCGGCGACCTCCTGATCGAAGGCGAAGTTATGGCGCTGGTCCCACAAGGCCTGTGCCAGGCGTTTGGCTTGCCGCCGTGCGTGGGGCAGGTGGGGCTCGTCCTCGGCGATGACCACGACACTGCTGGCGGAATGGGGTGCGTCGGCCCAGCCAAAGCCGACCAGGATTTCGGCGGTCAGGATGCCGGGCTGCCGTCCGATTTCGATTGCCAGTTCCAACAGCGATTTCATTGGCTCAACGTCGGTCGTGGCCCTCTCGCCGGGAAGCAACATCGGAACGCGGACGAAGACCGGGCGCGGGCGGTGGCCGCCGCGAATGCAGTGCGCGAGCAGCGTCATGGCCCTTTCCAGCGTCTGCGGGGCGTCGCGATGGGGGGCAGTGCGGTAGACGGTCCAGATGTCGGTCTTGTTGGCGAATTCTTCGGTGAGATTGCCGTGCAGGTCGAACCTGGCTGAAATGAGGACGTCGTTGCCGACTTCGGCCCGGATCGAGCGCACCAAGTCTGTCTCCCCGCTCCATATGTGTTCAACCAGGAGGGCACCGTGAAGGATCAGGCAGATGCCGTCGAGTGGACCCGCCTGTTGGATGCCTTCGATAATCTCGTCTCGCAGCCGGAGGTAGGTGTCCTGTTCTACCGTTCCTGACGGGGACAGCCCATTGGCGTGCAGAATGGGGACCGGTTCCGCCTCCAAGTCGTTCATCATTTCGGCGAGCGAGGCGTATTTGGGTCCGGCCACAGACCCCACGGGGTAGGGTGAAAACAGAGTTTCACCATGCAGGAGCTCCTGGCCGCGCCAGACCCGAAAGTGTTCCAAAGTTGTCGGAATCGGGGATGTGTTCAGGGCTTCATGGCTGATACCAGCGATTGCGATGCGCACTTCGTTTCTCTCCCTATGAATTAGAGACTTGAAACCGGCAACTGACTGGAAGATACTGTCCGGATTTTGGCCTGGTTGGGCATGGTCCAAGCAGAGAGGTCATTCGCGAACTGGCCCGGAATTCACTCGACCAACCGCAACGGTTTCACCCTGGACTCAAGAGCTTGGCTCAACAAATATGAGTAGCATCTGTTGCTCTGAATCGGACAACAGGAGTATAGGCCTATTTGACTGCGCCGCTCGTCATGCCTTGTACAACCCAGCGCTGGAACAGGACAAAGATGATCATGAGCGGGATGCTGGTGATCGTCGAGAGTGCCATGATGGAATTCCAGTCTCTGACGAACTGGCCAAAGAAGGCGGCCAGGCCGATCGTGAGAGGCTGAGATCCGGGTGAGTCTGTGAGTGTAACGGCAAGCAGGAATTCGTTCCAGGCAAATACGAAAACGAAGGTGCCTGTGCCCACGATTCCCGGTACCGCCAAGGGCACCAGAATTTTCTGCATGGCCTGGAGGCGGGTGCAGCCGTCAATCATTGCCGCTTCTTCAAGATCTACGGGGATGGCGTCCATGTATCCCTTCAGGAGCCAGATACAGATGGGCAGTATAAAGGCCGAGTTTACGACGATGAGTCCAAAGAGTGTGTCGTAGAGCCCGACAAGGTGGGCCAACCGGAAGTAGGGGACGATCAGGGTTACGGTAGGCAGCATGAGCAGTGCCATGATACCCAGCAGCATGTACCGCCCGCCCACCATTTTGAACCGCGAAAAGCCATAGGCCGCGAGGAGACCAAGAATAAGAACGATCGCGAGCGTGGACAGAGAGATGATCGTACTGTTTACGAAATACCCACGATACAGTTCATTTTCGATCAAGGAAGCCATGTATTCGAAGGTGAGCTGGCTGGGGTCGAGCCGGGGAGGATATGTGAGAACCTCCTTTATTGGCCGCATAGCGGCATTGATCATCCAGACAACAGGCGTAAGGATTATGATGGCCGAGAGAGTCGTGAGTGATACGACAAAGACTTGATGTATCAGATAACCGTACCTGAATCTGAGATCAGAAGCTCGTTTCACCTGATTCGCTCCCTCGAGACACCAGCCTCAAATAGACGATGATAAGGATAGCCACCATGATCAGCATCAGGGTGCTGACCGCGGCGCCGTAGCCCAGGTTGCCGTCCAGTAAGGCGGTCTTATAGATATAGTAGGCCACGGTCTCGGTGCTGCGGAGGGGACCACCCCGGGTCAGCATTCTGATGAGATCGACGTGGCCGACAGTCGTAATGATGTCGATGGTGGAAATGGCGATCAGGATGGGACGCAGCTGGGGCAGCGTGACATGCCAGAAGCGTCTGCCTGCGTTGGCCCCGTCAACCTTGGCAGCCTCGTAGAGTTCGGGCGGAATCGCCTGTAGACCGCCAAGGATGATGATCATGTAGAAGGGATAGGCTTTCCAGGTATTGACCGCGACAACCGAGGCCATTGCCAGACCCGGCTTTGCAAGAAACTCAATCGGCATTTCCTGACCCAATAGACCAACCCAGAGATAGTTGAGGAGGCCAAAAGGATGATACAGGAGAGTCCACATGAGTCCCGCAGATGCCGTGGAGAATACCCACGGCAGGATCAGCAGGCCGCGCATAATGTTTCTCAATGTCGTGCTGAACCAGGTCTCGTTCAACAGTATGGCCAGCACCATGCCGATGAAGATATGCAGAATCACCGAGGCAACCGTAAAGACAAATGCATTGGTCAGACTACTCCAGAACCACGGGTCCTGCACCAATTCGGCATAGTGTTGAATGCCGACAAACAGGGGTATGCCGGCCTCCACATCGATCAGGCTCATCTGAAATGTGCGCAACAGGGGAAAGATGCTGACAAGGAGGAAAAAGAGGATTGCGGGTCCGACGAAAAAGAAGCCATACATCCCGCGGGGTATGGCTCTTCGCATCGAGGGAGGCCCATGTCCGGCCGTTTGGGCTTCGGCGACTATGACAGTCTTCTCAGGGGAAGGCTGTTGATGCGCGACCTTTTCACCCATACTTGAGCTCTCAAGAAATGTGCTGAACTTAGGGGATAGGTGCGTTGTGAACCAGGGCCTTACGGGCTATTTGTGCCCGTAAGACCCTATCAGTCCCAAGATAAGCAGGGAGCGCGTCAGCCAAATCGTAGCGTGTGAGAATCCCTACAGGGGCCTCACAGTACCGATACAGTTACTTAGCGGCGTCCAGTTCGGCCTGCCAGATGGCGGCGGCCTCATCCAATGCGGTCTGGG
>JAPPKG010000171.1:0-9425 GCA_026914085.1 Caldilineaceae bacterium
ACTTCAGGGTCGAAAGCGGACTGGGCATGGGTCCGTTGCTGCCTGAGGAATGGGATAGTTCACCCCAAAATTGGGATGCACCCGTACCGTCGACAGTCGGAAACAGACAGTTCCACACCAGGATCGACTCTTTTTAATGTAAATGGATGAAACGCAACGATTGTCTCGTAAATGTGTTATAGTAGAGTATACAGACAGATTCGATTGTATTTTCAAAAGGTGGCCTGACGACGAGAGCAAATGAAGGCTGTTTGCCCAAGCCGGCAGGGCCACATGGAATTGACGCGCATGTACAGTAGCAATGGCCAGCCGCGGCGGGTCGTGATCACCGGCATCGGTGCGGTGACTCCCCTGGGTTTGACGGTTGATGATACGTGGGATGCCCTGCTGGCAGGCCGGTCAGGCATTGATACGGTCACCAAATTCGACACCAGCGAGCTGAATACCCGCTTTGCAGGCGAGTTGAAGGGCTTCGAAGCCAAGAACTATATGGATCGTAAGGAGGCCCGCCGGCTTGATCCGTATATTCAGTATGCTTTGGTGGCAACGGAGCAGGCGTTCGCCGACAGTGGGCTCGACCCGAGCAAAGAGACGCCAACCGATATAGGCGTGCTGATCGCCAGCGGGACAGGCGGCCTCACCTCCTTGCTTGACAATTTCAGGCTGACGGAGAAGCGCGGCTTGCGCAAGGTGAGCCCGTTTCTGATTCCGAATATGCTGGTGGACAGTGCGGCCGGGAAGATAGCGATTCTCTACAATCTGCGCGGCCCCAATTTTTCGGTGGTCAACGCCTGCGCCAGCGGTACTGCGGCTACGGGTGAGGCATTTGAGTTGATCCGGCGCGGGGATGCGCAGGTGATGGTCACGGGGGGCTCGGAGGCGGCGCTGCTACCAATCATCATGGCCGGCTTCGACATCATGGGCGCGATGAGCCAGCGCAATGAGGAACCGTCGGCGGCCTGCCGTCCGTTCGACAGCGACCGGGATGGCTTTGTGATGAGCGAGGGGAGCGCGATTCTGATACTGGAGTCGCTCGAACATGCGCTGGCCCGCGATGCCCAGATTTATGCAGAGGTAATCGGCTACGGCAACAGCGCCGACGCGTATCATATGGCCGCACCCCATTTCGACGGCCAGGGCGCGGAAGATGCGATGAATATGGCGCTGCGCAAAGCGGAGAGCTACGGGGTGAAGCGGTCCGACGTGAATTACGTCAACGCGCATGGAACGAGCACGGAACTCAACGACCCTGGTGAAACAAAGGCGATCAAGCGGGCGTTAGGCGAGCACGCCTACAACGTGAACATCAGCAGCACGAAATCGATGCTTGGGCACCTGTTGGGAGCGGCTGGAGCGATCGAGGCGATTGTCTGCCTCAAGACGATCAAAGAGGGCATCATTCCGCCAACCATCAATCTGGACAACCCCGATCCATCTTGTGATCTGAACTACACGCCGTTGCGGTCTGTGCAGGCAGACGTCGCAGTGACAATGAGCAATAGTTTCGGTTTCGGCGGCCACAACTCATGTCTGATGCTGCGGCGGTTTGAGGAGAATGGTGTATGACAGCACAAGGGCACGAGGAAAACGGGACCGGGAGCGACTACGCAGCCACGCATTTGAACGGGCACTTTCCGGCGGCAGAGGCGGAGCAGGTGATGCTGGACAAGGTGCAGCCGCCCTGTTATGCCCAGATTATCGGCTGGGGTTATGAGGTTCCCGATCGGGTGGTCACAAACCAGGATCTGGAACAGGTCGTCGATACCCAGGACGAATGGATTCGGACGCGCACAGGCATTCAGGAACGAAGGGTCGCGGCCTCGCCCCAGGAGACGACTGCTTCTCTGGGGACGCAGGCGGCGCGGAAGGCGCTGGAAGTGGCCGACCTCCATCCGGCCAAGGTGGACCTGGTCATTTGTGCGACCAGTTCGCCGGAGCATTTTTTCCCCGCCACGGCGAGTATCATCCAGGACAATTTGGGCCTCATCAATGCCGGCGCATTTGATTTGAGCGCTGCCTGTTCCGGCTTTGTGTATGCTCTCAGCGTGGCGCGCGGGCAGATACTGGCCGGGGACGTCGAGTATGTGCTGGTGGTCGGCTCCGAAACGCTGAGCCGGTGGGTGGATTGGACCGACCGGACGACGTGCGTTCTCTTTGGTGACGGTGCGGGCGCGGTGTTGCTGGCCGCCAGCGACGTGCCGGGCGGTGTCACGGCTTCGGTGCTTGGCAGCGACGGGTCGGGTGCGGAGTTGTTGACGATTCCGGCGGGCGGGAGCGCGGCTCCAGCCAGTCTGGAGACGGTGAGCAGCGGCTCGCATTACATCCAGATGGACGGGCGGGCCGTCTTCCGCTTTGCGACCCGGATCATGGCGGACGCTACGCGACGGGTGTTGGACAAGGCCGGTGTTCCGGTCAGCGAAGTTGATTTGGTGGTACCCCACCAGGCGAACAAGCGCATCATTCAGCACAGCGTGCTGCGGCAGTTGAAGATTCCGGAAGACAAGGTCTACGTAAACGTTCACAAGTACGGCAACACGAGCACAGCCAGCATCCCCATCGCGCTATGCGAAGCGATTGAGGAGGGGAAGGTGGCGCCGGGGGACAATCTTGTGTTTGTCGGTTTTGGTGCGGGTCTGACCTGGGGGGCATGCGCCGTCAAGTGGAGCGTACCGGTGGAGAAGCCGGAGTCGACCTGGTGGACGAATACGCAGCGGCAGGCAACCTATCAGGCGGCGGCGGCGCGCTCAATGTGGAAACGGGCCATCCGCCGCATCTACAGCCAGGTGGAGCCGCGGGCCATGGCACGGCGCCCGGTGCGCAGGCCGGATGAGGAGCAGCCGACATCGTAGTTTAGCCCCACTTCGCCCGCGCAATCTCAGCGCAATTGTAGAACAACCGCAGATCTGTTCTCCCTGTTCCCGATAATATCTTGAGCCGACATCCGCATCCGGAAAGTATGGAGGTTCACCCATGCCCATCACCGCAGTCGAAAAGCGGAACCAGCTCATGCGCGACGGCTTCTGTATCTTCGAGAATGTGTTGGAACCGGATATGGTGGCAAAGCTGAATGCGATGAGCGAATGGACGATCGCGCAGGAGGATGAGGAGCATTTTGAACAACGCCGGTCGCAGGGCTGCATCATACCCTATTGGAAGTTTCCGCACCCGGCCTTTCCGGAACTGATTGCCCATCCGGGCGCGTTAGGGGCGCTGGCTCAGCTGGGTTTTGACGAACCCAAAGTCTGGAGCGGATTTGTGATCAGCAAGCCGCCGCACAGCCCTCCGCTCTACTGGCATCAGGATGGCGTACTGTGGGAGCATCCGATCAGCTACACCAACCAGCCGCAGCAGTACTTTCTGATGTACTACCTGGTCGACACCAGCCCGCAGAACGGTTGCCTTCGCCTGATTCCGGGCTCACATCTGAGGCGGCATTCGCTACACGATATGGATCGCCGGGCGCATGACAGCGACGAAGTGGGCCGCGCCAAGGACTTGAGCCACCCTGCATTTCAGAAGGCTGAAGGCGAGGTTGACGTTCCTGTGCGTGCGGGGGACGTGGTCATCGGCGACGCGCGGCTGTTGCATTCGGCACACGCAAACCAGAGCGACCAGTGGCGGACAGTACTCACTATCTGGTACTGGGCCATTTATGCCGAACTGCCCGAGGCCGTCCAGGCAGTTGTCGCCGAGCATGTCACCGAAAACGCTGAGTGGACTGCGTGGACCGAAGAGGCAGACCCGGAGGTCCAGGCCCTGATACCACGTTATTCGGGTGGCGTTGAGGCAGTTCCCTGGAATAACAGCCCGAAGGAGGGGTTGTTCTGAATCCGGTGCGCCAGGAAATGTGCCATTCCTCCCTCCTCTCCCGACTGTACATACTTGCTTTTGACAGGGACGTGCCAGGCGACGTGTGTGATGGGTGAACGCACGCTCTCGGGCCGCTGGACCAACAAGGAGTGTTTCCCGTGATCCAGGCAGCAATCACCGGTGAACGTAAGGTCGCGTTTCACGAAATGCCCGACCCGCAGGCGAAAGCGGATTGGGCGGTCGTCAAAGTCTGTGCCTCGGCGCTGTGCACCGAATACAAGCTATGGATGGCCGGTCAGAGTCAGGAGATAATCGGTCATGAAGGTGTGGGAGAGGTGGTGGAAGTGGCTGAGCGGGGGCCGGTCAGCGTAGGCGACCGGGTGGTTGTACTGCCCCAGTTTTCGTGCGGCCGCTGTCATCTCTGCATGAGCGGCGACTATATCTACTGCGAAGAGAGTCACGATTTCGCTGAAGTGCATGGTTCGATGGCGGGCGCGGGGACATTTGCCCACTACGCGCTCAAGCCGGCGTGGCTGCTGCCGAGGCTGCCCGACGACGTGAGCTATGCGGAGGCGACGATGGCGATAGATGGGATCGGCGCCTCCTTTGGCGGGTTCGAGGCTATCGGCGTCAACTCGCAGGATACGGTGCTGGTCACCGGGCTGGGGCCGGTTGGGCTGGGCGCAGTGGTCAACGCGCGTTTTCGCAATGCGCGGGTGATCGGCGTGGAACCGGCGCCGTGGCGGGCCAACCGGGCGCTGGAGATGGGGGCGGAGGCGGTACTCGATCCCAACGACCCGGATATTCTGCGGAGAATCCGCGACCTGACAGAGGGCCGAGGTGTGGATTGTGCGGTCGACTGCTCCGGCCGCGTCGCAGCAGAGCGGCTATGCATTGACGCGACCCGCCGGCGGGGCCGCGTGGCTTTTGTCGGCGAATGCCGGGATGAGCTTACCATTACCGTCAGTTTCGACATGATCCGCAAAGGGTTGACCGTCGTCGGATCCTGGCTTTACAATATGGGCGACTACGCCAAAGTGATGAAGGTCATCCGGCAGTCACCCCTCATCGATCTGCTGATCAGCCATCAGTTGCCGATGAGCCAGCTGCAGACGGGATTCGGACTGCTGGCACAGGGTGAAGCGGCCAAGATCGTGGTCGATCCCTGGGCATAGCAATGACAGGGTACGCCCTCGACCAGTCCACCAAAACTCACACTGCTAATTGGAGTACAAGAACGATGGATCTCTCGATTTCTCCCAGTTTTCAAGGTGGTCTACTCGATACGTCACCGGAGGCGTTTGGGGCACTGCGCTCGTCGAGCGATGCTCTTTCCGACATGAAGGAGCTGCGCTGGCGGTTTGAGCAGGACGGCTATCTGTACCTACCCGGCCTGCTGGACCGCAGCCTCGTCCTGGAGGCCCGGCTCGGGATGCTGAGGAAGCTGGAGGCTGCGGGCTGTCTGGATCCGGACTATCCCCTGGAGGAAGGCGTTGCCCACGCCGACTTTGAGAATGCATTCATGGTGGAGTTGACCAAGGACAACGCCCCTCTTCTCAAGCTGCTCTATGACGGGCCGATGATGGCGTTCTACGAACAGTTTCTGGGAGGGGAGGTGCGCCATTTCGACTATACCTGGTGCCGTTCGAAACCGCCGGGCGAGACAACTGCAACGCCGCCCCATTACGACATTGTCTTTATGGGGCGGGGAACACAGCGTCTGTACACGAGTTGGACGCCGCTGGGCGACATGCCCATCGAGATGGGCGGATTAATGATCCTGGAGAACTCCCATCGCTTTGAAGAGATCAAGGCAGACTACGGGACTTTGGACGTAGACGCTTACTGCACCAACTATCCGGATGCCGCTGAGATCGAATCGGGGGAGAAGCTGTGGCAAAATCCCAATGGCGGCGCCTATTCCCTGGATGCTATCGCCGCGCGGGCCGAATTAAAGAGTCGCTGGCTGACCACCGAATATGCGATGGGTGATCTGCTGGTGTTCAGCATGTACACGATGCATGCCAGCATGGACAACCAGACGAACCAGATCCGGCTCTCCACCGACACGCGCTACCAGCTGGCCTCGGAACCGGTGGACGAGCGGTGGATTGGGGACAATCCGATTGCCCACGGTTTGGAATCCAAGCGCGGTATGATCTGTTGATCCGCCGAATATAGCTAAACACATTGTCACAATCGGAAAGGCCGCGGGATGGCATCACTGCAGCAGGCGTTTTGGGAGATGGATGTTTACGGCTTCACTCTGTTGGAAGGCGTTCTGAGTGGGGCGGAGGTGGAGGCACTGCGCGCGTCGCTGGCAGGGTGGGCGGCGAAGCTTGGGGGCGAGCAGCGGTTTCTGGGTCAGGCCGGGCACGTGAGCAACCTGCCCGTACTTGAGCCGCTGTACCACCCGTTGATCGACCATCCGCGCACGCTGCCAGTGATCGAGTACGTTCTGGGGAAACAGATCATTCTGGGCAGCCTGAACGCGCGCATTGTCAGGCCAGGGGACCCGGTGCAGGGTCTACACAGCGATATCCGCGCCGATCTGTTGAATATGGGCTCGCCGGTGATGGTCAATACGGTCTGGCTGCTGGACGACTTCACGTCGGAAAACGGGGGCACGCGAATCGTGCCCGGCTCACATCGGAGCGGGATGGCCGGGCCGCCGGAGGGGATGGACGTGAAGCACGTGCACCAGCTGGTTGCGCGGGCGGGCAGTGTTCTTGTTTTCAACGGCCAGTGCTGGCACGGTGGCGGAGCCAATCAGACGCAGACCGACCGCCATGCGCTGTTCGGCCACTACCGCAAGAGCGCGCTGATTTTCCAGGTCGATCCCCACGACGGATTCCAAGAGGGTTGGCTTGACGACCTGACGCCCCGCCAGCGCGAGTTGCTGCGCATGGACAACGGTCTGGCCGCGCCCCACGCGGCGGATAGCCATCTGCGCGTTTCGTTTTCGCGCGGTAAGAAGAGGGACTGACGTTTCCGACAGCGGAAATCAAGAGCGGTATGAAAGAGAGGGTGCCTAGCCCGCCTTTGCACTGTCTGCTGGGCAGGTCACTCTGTAATTCGTATTGCGTATTGCGTAATCAGAGTAGGAATCTCTGTACGCGGACGGGTGTGGAGCGAAGTCCTATTGGCGTTCTCCGAACCTCTTTGATTTCTTCCGTGTAAAGTCTCTCTCTATGGGTTGGCTGGCATTTCTACGTCCTGCCAAGCACCTCCCTCTTCCGGCTCGAACCGCTCCAATTCTCCTAATCCAGAAACCAACTGACGGCCCTCGTCGAGGTTTTTCAACTCGCCGAGGCTAATTAGCTGCACGAGCGCGTTGCCGATTACGGTGGCTTCGCTGGGACCGGCCAGGACGGGGATGCCGGTGGCGTCGGCGGTGAGCTGGTTGAGGAGCTGGTTGCGGGAGCCGCCGCCAACTACGTGAATAACCTCGAGCGGCCGTCCTGTCAGGGTCTGCAACTCCTGGAGAACATCGCGGTAGGCCAGGGCCAGGCTTTCGAATACGCAGCGGGCGATGTCGGCGTCACTCTGCGGAAGAGGCTGGCCGCTCTGTTGGCAAAAGGCTTGGATGTGGGCGGGGTGGTCGCCAGGTGGTAGGAAACGGTCGTCGTTGGGATCGACGAAGGAGCGCAGGGGCTCGGCCGCCTCTGCGAGCGAGACCAATTCCGGGTAGGTGTAGGACCGGCCTTGCTGTTCCCAGGTAGACCGGCACTGCTGCAGGAGCCACAGGCCCATCACGTTTTTGAGCAAGCGGAATGTTCCGTATACGCCGCCTTCGTTGGTGGCGTTGACGGCGAGGGCGGCATCATTTACGACGGGCTGCGCTTCTTCCAGACCGACGAGACTCCAGGTGCCGCTGCTGATATAGGCGAAGTTTTCGGTCTGAGCAGGGACGCCGGCGACTGCACTGCCTGTGTCGTGACAGGCAGGTGCGATGACAGGGATGTCATCAAAGGTCCCGAGGCGAGTTCCCGGCTGCACGACCTCCGGGAAGAGGTCTAGAGGGATTGCGAGCGTGTCCAGGAGTTCGCCGGCCCAGGAGCGGGTGAAGGGGTTGAGCATCTGGGTGGTGGTGGCGTTGCTGAATTCGCACACCTGGGCGCCACTCAACCAGAAGTTGAGCAGATCGGGAACGGTGAGGAATCGGGCTGCGATCTGCAACTGGGGCGAACGAGTTTCTATGAGGCTCATCATCTGGTAAAGGGTATTGATGGCCATGAACTGGATTCCGGTCTGCGCGAAAACCTCTGCCTTGGGAACGCGGGCGAAGACGGCGTCGAGCATCCCCTCGGTGCGACTGTCGCGGTAGCAGACGGGGTTGCCGATGAGATTGTTGTTGCGGTCGAGGAGGCCGAAGTCGACGCCCCAAGTGTCGACGGCGAGGCTGGCGGGGGGTCCGGCGGTGTGGGCCCTGCTGCGGCTAATGCCGGCCTGCACCTCTCGCCAGAGGTGGAGAATGTCCCATTGGAGGACGCCGTTGACGGTCAGCGCGTAGTTGGGAAAGCGATGGACCTCTTCCAGCTGCAGGCCGGAGCCATCGAAGTGCACTGCCATCACCCGGCCGGACTCGGCGCCGATATCGATGGCGAGAACGGTGGTGCGTTTCTCGGTCATTTGTCATCCAGTTCGGTTTTAGCCCGACGGGGGGCAGACGGTCATCTCCTGTGATGGAACGCGTTGTCAGTCCCGCAGCGACTGCACATCTTTCTCGTACTGCCGGATCTCCTGCATAAAGGCCATGCCCACCGGTACATCCTGCTGCAGACAGTGGTAGTCCCATACGGCCGCGTGCGGCATGGCCTTCAACTCTTCCATCAGTGCCAGGCGGGTGGTGTAATCGGCATTGCGCTCGATCTCCTGCATCGTCTCCTTCGGTTCCAGCAGGGCCAGCAGCAGGGCTCGCAGCGAATTTCGGGTGCCGATTGCCCAGGCGGCCACGCGGTTGATGCTGGCGTCGAAGAAGTCCAAGCCAATGTGCACGCGGTCGAGATGGTCCCCGCGCACGATCTCCTGCATGATCGCCTGCAGCTCGTCGCTGAAGGTGACGACATGGTCGCTGTCCCAGCGTACGCCGCGGCTCACATGGAGGACCAGCTCCGATACGAAGAGCAGACAGGCAGATATCTTATCGGAGATGACCTCGGTCGGGTGAAAGTGGCCGGCGTCGAGGCAGAGGGCCTGGCCGTTCTGGGCGGCGTAGCCCAGATAGAATTCGTGCGAGCCGACGACGTAACTCTCAGAACCGAGACCGAAGAGTTTACATTCGATGGCGTCACGGTTGTGGTTGGGATCGATTTCCTTCTCAAAGATCTGGTCCAAGGCGTCTTTCAGGAGCTGGCGGGGCGTTGTGCGGTCGCTGGGCGTGTCCTTGAGGCCGTCAGGGATCCAGATATTGGTCATTGCGGGCGTGCCCAGCTCTTTGCCGAAGAAGCTGCCGATTTCGCGGCAGGCGATGCAGTGCTGGATCCAGAATTGACGGATGTCGTTATCGTAGGAGGCGAGGGTGAAGCCGTCTTCGGCCAGGGGGTGGGAGAACAGTGTCGGGTTGAAGTCGATGCCGCGGCCGTTTTCTTTGGCCCAGTCTGCCCAGCCCTGAA
>JAPPKG010000586.1:0-9409 GCA_026914085.1 Caldilineaceae bacterium
CGCTGGCAGAGGCGGGGGCTGCGGTTGCGCTCACGAGCAGGGACCAGGAGCGGGCCGACGAGGCGGCGCGGCAGATTGCGGGGTCGCCAACGACCAGCGCAGCGGTACGGGGTTACGCGTGCGAAGTGAGTGACTATGCGCAGACTGCGCGGGTGGTTGAGCAGGTGATCGCAGATTTTGGGGAGCTGCACATAGTGGTGAATAACGCGGGCATCAATATTCGCGGCCCCATTGACGAGCTTGCGCCGGAAGAGTTCAAGCAGGTCATCGACACCAATCTGACCGGTGTGTGGAACATGTGCCGGGCGGTCGCCGGTCATTTGAAGGCGCAGAGATACGGGCGGGTGATCAACGTAGGGTCGACGCTGTCGATCATCGCCTTGCCGGAGAGGACGCCCTACGCGGCCAGCAAGGGGGCGGTGTGGCAGCTGACGAAGGTGCTGGCGCTGGAGTGGGCGCAGTACGGCATTACGGTAAACGCGATGCTGCCGGGACCGTTTTCGACGGAAATGAACGTGGCTCTGGAGCAGGACCCTGAGAAGTACAGGGAGTTCATCGCGCGGATCCCGTTGGGTCGCTGGGGCGACCTGGACGAGATCGGCGGATTGGCGGTTTTTCTGGCCAGCGACGCGTCCAGCTTTGTGACTGGGGCCGGGATGACGGTTGACGGGGGATGGACAGCGCACTAGCTCCGGGCAGGCGCAGCGGGAAGCCGGAAAAGGGAGGGCCAGTGGTTGGGTGTCGGTATGGGCCAGCCACCTGGCCCGGTTAACAGACTGGAAGGGACTGCGAGCCGTGAAGATCGTTTCTATTTCCACTTTGATCGTGCATGTCAATCACAGAGGCGACTGGCTGCACGTGGTCGTGGAGACCGACGCGGGGATCACCGGTGTGGGCGAGGCGAGCCACAACGGCAATGACGCGCTGTGTGCGGCGGCGGTAGGGCAGTTTGACGCGGTGCTGCGGGGCGAGGACCCGAGGGAGATTGCGCGTATTCGCCAGTTGTTGCGGAGGAAGGATGGCGGCCGCGTCTACAACACGGCGCTGAGCGGTCTGGAACAGGCGCTGTGGGACGTGCTGGCGCAGTCGTTGGGCGTGCCGCTACAGGTATTGTTTGGGGGGGCGGTTCGCGACCGTCTGCGGCTGTACGCCAATATCAACCGGCATGTGATGGACCGCTCGCCGGACGGGTTTGCGCGTGCGGCGCGGCAGGCTGCGGACGAAGGCTTTACGGCCATAAAGATGGCGCCGTTTGACGAGTTGCGGCATCCGTATCGGTATCGGACGGGCCCGAATGCGGACTGGCGGGCTGGGGTTGAGCGTGTGCGGGCGGTTCGCAACGCGATCGGAGACGGGGTGGAGTTGGCGGTTGACTGTCACAGCCGGATGGAGGTCTCGGAGGCGGTTGTGGTGGGGCAGGAGCTAGCGGAGCTCAACCTGTTCTGGTATGAGGAGCCGGTCACGTATAAGGATCCGAAGGGACTTGCTGCGGTGGGGGGCAGCGTTCCACAGCCGATTGCATCGGCGGAGAGTGTCTACGGCATTGAAGGCTTTTTGCCCTTTACGGCGGAGCGATGTGTGGACGTCATCATGCCGGACGTGAAACATTGCGGGGGAATTCTGGAGCTGAACGAAATTGCGGCGGCGGCGCGTATGCGGCAGGTTCTGGTGGCTCCACACAACCCGGCGGGGCCGCTCTCGACAGCTGCAACGGCGCAGGCGGCTTCTACCTGGTCCAACTTCTATATTCTGGAGTTCGCCTGGGGCGAGGTTGACTGGCGCTCTGCGCTGCTTTCGCCTGCGGAACGGATTGAAGAGGGGCATTTGATCCTGTCGCAGGAGCCGGGGATGGGTCACCGACTGAATCCGCAGACGGTGGAGGCGCACCGGGTGACGGGCGCAAGCATTGCGGACTCATCGAAAGTTCAGTTTGGCTAACGGGCGAGTTTGCGCAGGCGGTGAAGGGGTCGAAATGTTTACCGGCTGATCAGTGCGGTTCAGGGCGACTGAGCCACCTACTCGACGGCCAGCCAGTCGATTTCCAGCCATTGGGCCTCTTCCTTTGGCACGAGACCCCAGCGGATGCGACCCCAAGGGGCAACCTGCAGAAACTGGTTGTCGAGCCAGATGACCAGTCCCAGCGGTCCGGCCGGTGCGTGGTCTGATTCCAAGAGCAGTCTTCCATCCAGATAGAAACAGATGCGAGCGCGCTGCCAGTCGATGGTGTAGAGGTGCCATTCTGCCATGGACGCGGGAACAAGCTTCTCGGCGATCCCGGCTGCATTTTGGACGGAGGGCCACAGGCTGCGACAGAGGCGGGGAACGCGCAGGAGGGGCGAGGTAAGGGCGAAGAGCGGCGCGTGGGCCAGGAATCGGCCGGTACGAGTGTCGATCGTTGAGGCTTTCCATCCCCAACCCGGTTGGTTCATCGCCAGTGGCATGTCGGAGTCCGGGCCGGCATAGAAGAACCAGAGGGCCTGAGGGAGCGCGAGACTGCGAGGGCGGGCCAGGCGAAGCGGGTGGTTCCAGAATCCGAAACCGGTGGTTCCGGTGAGGTGACCACTGTTGTGGGAAAAGCGGGCCCGGATAGACAGGCGCAAGGGTGGGCGCCAGGGAAAGTCTTGCCGGAGGAGCGCTTGGTAGTCGTCGATCTGAGCGTTTGTGTAATCCTGACTTGATGCCCGATGGTTGCCGAGGAGAAGACCGGAGGCCCGAATTTGCAGAAAGGCGGGGCCGCTCGCGGTCTGGCGCCAATATGGGGACAGCCCGTCCGGAAAGCGGGCATGGACGCCGGGGCGGGTCATTCTGCGGCCAGCTTTTCGGCGACGATGACGAGGGGACGGACTCTCCAGTCTCCTACGACATGCTCCTTCCTGCGGAACCCGGCGCCGCGGACGGCTTCGCTAACGCTCTGGAAGGTTTCTGGGGTGGCGGGGAACACCAGGTGGAACAGGAGGTTGAGCAGGGGACCCGGGTCGGCCAGGGTGACTTCGACAATGATGGTCCGTCCTCCGGGACGGAGACAGCGGGCGAATTCGCGGTGCGTTCGGGGGTCGAGGATGTAGGATGCCGGGAAGGCGCAGATGATCGTGTCGAAGACGGCGCCAGCGAAGGGTAGCTTCTGCGCGGTGCCCTGGACGAGGGGGAGTTTCTTGTCCCGAGTGTTGAGCTTTGCCGCTGTCAATCGCTGCATGGCGGCAGAGGGCTCGATGCCGACGACGCGGCGCTGCCCGCTCGAAAGGAGGGGCAGCAGCGCGCCGGTCCCGAAACCAACTTCGAGGATACGGTTGCCGCGGACAAAGGGGAGAGCGGCGCGGCGCCAGTCATCCCAGCGGCCGAGGCTGACGGCCCAGCTCACGGCGTCGTAGGCCCAGGCCAGCTCATTGTAAAGGAGCCGGTAGAGTAGCAGGTAGATCTGACGCATCGGGCCGCGGATTCGGCGGGCGAGAGCAGTGCTTCGCCGTCGCGGTCAGGCGAACAACGGCGTCATACTCTGTTCGGCGACCATGGCGGCCATCTCTTCGTCGCTGGGGCCGTGGCCGTTGAAGCGGCTGGCGGCGTCAAGGACATGGGGCAGCAGGTTGATATCACCTGGCGTGTTCAGGAACAGATCGCCCTGGGCTAGAATCCAGTGAACGGCGCGGTCGATGTCCGGTTGGTTCTCCAGGGGCTGGTACCAGGTTGTGCGGTTTTTGGGCGTAGTTCCCCAGGGGCCGCGAAGAAGCGACTTGATGACCTGCACGGCGATGCCCCTCTCGCGGGCAAGACCGACGACGCGGTCAAAGTCTGAGGCGTACTGAGGGTTCTGCTTCATCTGGATGTTCCAAGGTAGCAGGATGGAGTCGAAGTCGAAGGCCTGAAGGCTGCGGTTGTGGAAGGCCGCGATTTTGAGGCCGTGGCCGGTGACGCCGATGTGTTTTACGAGCCCCTGGTCACGGGCCTCTTTGGCGGCTTCGAGGGCGCCGTTTTCGCCCATTGCGGTGTCCCAATCATCGGGATGGCCCAGGTTGTGAAATTGGATCAGGTCGATGTGGTCGACTCGCATCCGCTCCAGAGAAAGTTGGATTTGAGCCTTGGCCGTGTCATATTCGCGTTCGTTGGTCTTGGTGGCCAGGAAGAAACGGTCGCGGTGCTTTTCGAGCCAGGGACCGAGAAGGAGCTCAGCATCGCCGTAGCTGGCGGCGGTGTCGATGTGATTAACGCCGTAGTCGAGCAGCAGCTCCATGGTGCGGTCGGCTTCGGCTTGTGTGACACGGCCGATAGCGGCGGCGCCGAAAAGGGTTACGGTGCTGTTGTGGCCAGTGCGGCCGAAGGGTCGTTGCTGAATCATGAAGTAATCTCCTTGAAGGGTCTGATGTTGACATTATAGCTGTTCATCTTCCTGCAACCGGCGGCGGAGGAAGAACAGGGCACGTTGAAAGTCGGCGTGCCAGCCGCGGCCGGGCGGCTCATTGAGCCCGTGCCAGAAGAAGTCGAACAGGTGCCCGCCGCCATCCTGGGTAAAGAAGGACCAGCTATCGGGCAAATCACCTGGAACATGGCACAGATAGAAGTGCCAGTGCTGTCTGATGCCTCTGAAGGAGAGCTGGCCGAGGGCTTTGACAACGCTAGCGTTCTCGATGCCGGATTCCTCGGCCAGTTCGCGCAGCGAGGCATCTTCCCCACTTTCGCCGTATTCCCACGTACCCTTTACCAGCTGCGTACCGGCGCGGGGATGGCGGAAGGCGAGGATTTCCAACTCTTCTCGCCGCCGCAGGACGACTGGCGCCACCTTCGGCACGAATTTATCCATCCCGGGCAACTTCGCCTCCTACCTCTTTGACGTGCGGACCGGAGAGGTGGTCAACCAGAGGCGATGCGGCTGCGAGCGCGGCGGCATACACGGCCGGCAGGGGCGTGCCGGTGGCTTCGGCCAAGGCTTGACAGTCTTCGAACTCGGGTTTGGCGCCGACGACCTTGCCTTCAAGGCGTTTTACCTTGACCCGGACGGGGCCAAAGGAGGTCTCGACTGTCTTAATAGCGCGTTCCGCTACGTGGCGGCGAACTGGATATACGCGGACGCCGAGCGTGGTCGTCTCGCGCAGGAGAAGCGAGGCGAGATTTGATTCATCGGCAGGCGCGGCGAGGACCTTAAGAAGCGTGCCCGGTCGGGCTTTCTTCATTCCGATGGCTGTTGTCCAGACATCGAGGGCGCCGGCGTCGAAAAGGCGGCGCTGTACGGGTTCGTAGAGCTCCGGATTCATGTCATCGATGTTGGTCTCGAGCACGAGGAGAGACTCAGTGGGTTCGCGGGTGTTCAGATTCGGCGCTTCGGCCAATTCGTCTCCCAGCCAGATTCTTGCGACGTTGGGCCAATCGAACTGCTTCTGGCCGGCGCCGTAGCCGATAGTGCGCAGACGAATTCCCGGTTGACGGAAGAGCGCCAGCTCTGCCAGGAGCGCGGCGCCGGTAGGGGTCACCAGCTCGCCGGGGCCTGGCGCGGGAACTGTAGGCGCGTTGACGGCGGCCAGCAGTTCGAGAGTGGCCGGTGCGGGCAGGGGGATGCGGCCGTGCATTGAGTTCGCCCAACCAGCGCCAAGCGGGAGCGGGGAGGCGTACAGAGTATTAACGGTGAGCTCATGCAGTCCGGCGCAGACACCGACGATGTCGATGATGGAGTCGAGGGCACCGACTTCGTGAAAGTGGACGGCGTCGGTTGTCGTGCCGTGGATGTGCGCTTCGGCCGCGGCCAAACGGGTGAAGACGGCGCCGGCGCGGCGCTTGACCTCGGCAGGCAGTGTTGCAGCGTCGATAATCTTCAGCACGTCGGCCAGATGGCGTTCGGCGGTCTCGTCACATACCTCGACTTCAACGCGCGTGGCCCTGATTCCTCTTTGCATTGCCGGCTGGGTATTGATGCTCCAGCTGCCAGGGGGAAGGTTCAGGCTGTCGACGGTTTTGCGGAGTGAGTCGACCGGCCAGCCGACGTCTACAAGGCAGCCGAGGAAGATATCGCCGGAGATTCCTGATGGGGTGTCGAGGTAGGCGACAGGCATTGGGGGGAGTAGTCGGAGGTCAGTGGTTATTGGGGTAGTTCAGTTTACTGGCCGAAAGACATCAGTTCGTCTACGGATATGAGGGTGGTATCGGCATGGCCGTTGGCGGTTGCGTTGAGGCCGCCGCTGCGGAAACCGGCCAGGTCGAGGGTGACGTAGCGATAGCCGGCGGATTTGATGCCGGCGTCGATTTCTTCGAAGTGGGCGAGGACGGTTGTGAAGTCTTCGGGCGGCAGTTCAAGGCGGGCGATCTCGCCGTGGTGGCGTACGCGAAACTGGCGCAGACCGAGGGCGACGAGGACGTCTTCGGAGGCTTCGATCTGGCGGAGCAGTTGCGGGTCGATTGGAGTGCCGTGGGGCACACGGGAGGAAAGGCAGGCCATTGCCGGCTTGTCCCAGACCGGTAGGCCCAGGTGTCTGGCAATGTCGCGGACTTCCGCCTTGGTGATTCCCGCCTCCAATAAGGGAGAGCGCACGCCCCTTTCTCTTGCCGCAATCATGCCGGGACGATCATCGCCCACGTCGCTGGCATTGGTGCCGTCACAGACGATGCCCCAGTCCTCTTGCTGAAGGATTTCGTGGAGCCGGTTGTGAAGCTCCGATTTGCAGAAGTAGCAGCGGTTGTTGGGATTGGCGGCGTAGTTGGGGTCGAGATACTCCTCGGTTTCGACAAGCCGATAGGGCACACCGATGTCGTCGGCGAGTGCAACCGCGTCACGCATTTCGCGGGCCGGGTAGCTGGGGGAGATGCCGATGCAGGCGAGTGCGCCGCGGCTGTTCTTAGCCGCGGCGGACCTTCCGCCCAACTCCTGATAGGCGACGGCCATCACGACTGCGCTATCGACGCCGCCTGAGTATGCGACGATGACCGAGCCGTGGGCGCGCAGGGCTGCGCGCATCGTGGCCAGTTTGGCGGCTGTTGCGGCAGTGAGGGTTGGTGGGGTGGTATGGCTTGCGCATTGATTCATTTTGTCACTCTGGCCCTGGCTGGGGTCGTGCTGCTGTGTGAACGTCGTAACTGGCTGGCGCGACACCGTTGGTCGAAGAAGGGGAGTTGTTCTCGATCTTGTCGTTAATCAGTGCGGCCATGTGGGCTGCGCCGTAGCCGTTGTCGATGTTTACCACGGCCATTCCCGATGCGCAACCGTTGAGCATGGCAAGAAGGGCGGCGACGCCGCCGAAGTTGACGCCATAGCCGACGCTGGTCGGTACCGCTATGACCGGCGCCTGGGTCAGCCCGGCCACGACCGATGCGAGTGCGCCTTCCATGCCGGCGATAACGATGACGACGTTTGCCTGTTGCAGGGCCGGGATGTGGGGAAAGAGGCGGTGGAGACCGGCGACGCCCACATCGGTGACCTTGTGGGGGTCATGTCCCATCAGCCTAAGCGTTAAGGAGGCCTCCTCAAGGACGGGCAGATCGCTCGTGCCTGCACAGACAACCATGACACCGGGCTTCAGCTCGGAAGCGGGTTCGCGATCAAACCAGAGGCAGCGCGCCTGTTCATGCCACGCCAGATCGGGCACCCGAAGGGAGGCTGCTTCAAACTGCGCCTTCGTTGCACGGGTTCCGAGTAGCCGGGTAGACTGGGCTGCCAGCCGTTCGGCGATCAGGGCGACCTGCTCGGCGGTCTTGCCCTCGCAGTAGATGACTTCCGGGAAGCCGGTACGGAGCAGGCGGTGATGGTCCAAGGTCGCCACGCCTTCGAGGGTCTCGAAGGGCAATGCACGCAGCCGGTTGAGGGCGGCATCTATGGTGATAGATCCGGCGGCTACATCGGACAACAGGGCTTCCAACTGCGTTTCATTCATGGAATCAGGCGAGAGTCAAAGTCCGACCATCAGCTCGGAACCAGTTCAGACAGGCATCAGGGGCTAGGATTGTCCTGCGCGGAAGCGAACTCACAGCAAATGACTAATATTTTCGTCAAGGCTAAGCGCGATGCCGGGCATGGTCGATCAAACTAAAGAGCGATGTTGACTGGGGCCGAAATCGGCCTCGTAGAAGGGGCTTACCATGCGGCCCGGCGGGACCAGTTCGTCGATACGCTGGCGATCTTCGTCGGTGACGGTGACGTCGAGTGCGCCAAGGTTGTCTTCCAACTGTTCCATCGTACGCGGGCCCAGGATAGGACTGGTGATTCCCGGCTGGTGGACGCACCAGGCGAGGGCCAGCTGGGAAATGGTACAATTCTTGGCTTGCGCCAGGGGGAGCAGGCCTTCATTGACACGATAGACATCGTCATTGAGGCGGTGGGAACTGGGCGGGCCCTCCTCTGCTCTGGCGTAGCGCGATCCTTCCGGCGCGGCGCCGCCGCGTGTGTACTTGCCGGTGAGAAGGCCGCCGGCGAGCGGGCTCCAGGGAATGAGACCTACGCCGTAGGTCAACGCCATTGGGACCAGTCCTCTTTCGATGCGGCGGTCGAGGATATGGTAGGGGGGTTGTTCGGAAACGAAGCGGTTGAGGCCCAGTTCCTTGGCGACCCAGAGTGACTCGACGAACTGCCAGGCTGCGAAAGTGCTACTACCGAGATAGCGGACCTTACCCGACCGGACGAGGTCATCAAGGGCGCGTAAAGTCTCGTCGATGGCTGTGTCGGGGCGGGGGCGGTGGGTCTGGTAGATGTCGATGTAATCTGTCTGCAGCCGTTTGAGGCTGGCTTCGCACTGTTCGATGATGTGGCGGCGGCTGCTGCCGGCGGCGTTGGGGTCGTCGTCGTCCATTCTGCCGTGGAATTTTGTGGCCAGGACGATACGGCTGCGACTGCCGTTTCTTTTCAAGGCCTCGCCGGTGATTTCCTCGCTACGGCCACGGCCGTAGACGTTTGCGGTATCGAGGAAGTTGAGGCCGGCGTCCAGGGCTCGGTCTACGATCGCGTAGGAGTCTTCCGGGGAGGTACGCATTCCGAAGTTCCAGCAGCCCAGGCAAAGCGGGCTGACCTTCATTCCCGTTCGCCCATAGTTTCGGTACTCCATCTCTAAATCCCTTTCAGGTGGGGAATCGCATCTGACACTTTAGCATCTGGCAGCTTGTGGATTCAGGTCCGGTCTACAGTGTACAAGCAGTTTGGACGGTTGTTAAGTCCATTCCGGGTGCCGACAAGGGGGGTTAGGCGATAGCTCGATGCCGAATTGGTCCAAAGTCGGCCTCGTAGAAGGGGCTGACCATGCGGCCAGGAGGGACAAGCTCGTCGATTCTCTGGCGGTCCTCTATTGTGATTTCGACTTCGAGGGCGCCGAGGTTGTCTTCCAGCTGCTCCATCGTGCGGGGGCCGATTATTGGACTGGTGACTCCCTGTTGCTGTGCACACCAGGCCAAGGCCAACTGGGACAAGGTACAACCCTTGGCTTGTGCCAGGGGCAGGAGGCCTTCG
>JAPPKG010000082.1:0-9371 GCA_026914085.1 Caldilineaceae bacterium
GCATGTTAGCGGGTCGTTGGAGCAGGTTTCCCATGCGTACGCGGGCAATCACGGCTAACTGCGGGTTGCTGTCGGCGGCCAGTTGGAACGTTTCTTCGAAGAGGTCAACGGCGCAGACCGTGTCACCCGTAACTTCGGCGACACTTGCCAAAAGAAAGTAGCCCTGGGGATCGGACTCGTCGAGCCCAATCGCTTCGAAACCGGCGGACCGGGCATCCTCCACATCGCCAACTGAGAGCTGAACCGAGCCAAGCGACCACCAGTAGGCCACAAGCTGCCCTGGCGGCACGAGGGATTTTGCTTCTTCGAGAGCCTCCGCGGCGCGTTCATCCTGGCCCAATTTGCCGCGTATGACGCCTTCCCAAATGAGGAGTTCTGCATCGGGCTGGGTGAGTTGAGCCATGGCCTCTTCGATAACGGCCAAGGCCTCTTCCCAACGACCTTCAAAGGCGAGTTGCTGCAGGGTTGAGATCGCTTCTGAGGCGACTACGGTATTTGGATCGGGAGGGAAGACGAAGGTGAGAAGCACCCAGACAATCACCAGCACAGCGGTGATGGATCCGAGGGAGATGCCCAGTCTACGAATCAGACGGCGACGGGCGGCGGCCACCACTGCGTCCAGGCGCCACCAGAATCCTTCTGCCGGCTGGTTTGCCTGGCGCAAGTGCTCCGATCCGCCGGCCAGGTCGATAGCGCGAACGATGCGTCTTGCCTCTCGCCGCACCTTGCTATGCAGACTGCCCCACCGAGTGTATTCGGGCCGCAGGTCGAGGCCGCTCGACTCCAGGTCGGCGAATCGCTGTTCGATGCGGTCCAGCAACTGCAGAAACTGTTCGACGTTGTCGCGCCGCAGCTGAACGATCATCTTTTCCGCTTCGAAGAGGTCTTCCCGCAGACTTACGGCAAGACTTTGGCGCTCTTCCCGAACCGAGTAGGCCACTACTAACTGGCCTCCACCGCGACAGGCGTGGGAAGCAAGTTGGCTTCGGCCTGGGGCTCGTGAAGGCCGTGTTCTCCGTTTGGCGGCGGCGGAAGCACGCCGTTGCCCGACTCTACTTCGGCCAATTCCTCTTCGCGCTGGATTTCACGGTAGACGCGATTGATGCCGGACTTTATCTGGCTCTCAATTTTGGCTTTGCGTTCGAGGGGGACAGGGAACAGCTCCAACATTTCGCCGACCAGCCCGCTCTTTGCTTCATTCTTGGTTTTGCCGGCAAGGTAGTAGTCGCGGACGCGTTCTCGTTTGAACAGGATGTACTCTTCTACCCGGTAGGTGTCATCGGGACGGCATACGGGGCCGTGACCGGGCACCAATCTTTCGGCGCCGAGGGTTCGAATTCGGCGCAGCGCTTCGATCCACTCGAGAGAATCGGCCTGGGCCATGTACGGATGCTGGTCCACCCAGAGGATGTCGCCGACGAAGGCGATCTTCTCTTCGGGCAGCCAGGCGATGCTGGTGGCGGGTGTATGGCCGCCGAGATAGATCAGCTGTATCTCACGACCTCCATATTTGAGGCGAGCGCTGTCGGTGAAGGTAACGTTTGGGAGGATAATATCGATGTTGGTCAGCTGCTCCTGGATTTCCGGCTCGCGCTTGAAGCTGTTGTAGACGCGCTCTTTGAAGTTTTCGGTGTACCCCGACATTTCCTTATAGGCGCGCTCGTGAGCGATCACGGTGGTAGGCAGAAAATACTGATTGCCCAAGGCATGGCCGCGATGGTGATCGGTGTTGAACACATAAAGGATGGGCAGGCCGGGGGCCTCAGCTTCAATCTGTTCCCGCCAGTCTTTGGCCTGTTTGGGGATCAAGGGCGTGTCGATGAGGATCAGGCCCTCGTCGGTGACGACAAAACCGGGCGTACAGCCTCTGTAAACTGTGTTAATAAAGAGACCCGGTGCGATTTCCTGTCTCTCGCCCAGGCCGGTCACCCCTATTTTATATGAAGTTCTTCGTCTGGCAGCCATGATCGAAACCTCTCGTCCAAGTGACTTAATACGCCGGTAAGAGCTCTACGCCGACATTCAGCTTCGAAGCCGTCTAGCCAATCACGATCCTGATTCTGATCCGTTAGTCTACATTTTTTTGGCCTGAATTGTCAAGGATTGCAGGGGAAATCATTGGTTCTGACAGGAGATGCTTGTCCGAGATTCAGGTGGGAGCCCGGTTTCGAGAGCCATAGGAGATAATGGGGGACCGAAGTGGCGATTTCGAAAATCCATGTGTTAAGTGTGATGTTGTGGGCGACCGCCAGGTGGAGACGGCATGCGTTTGGGGGTGACTGGGCAGGCACAAGGCCTGCCCCTACGGGGCTGCTTTGGGGAATGGGGGAGGCCAGGTGGGGAAAGGCAGATGCGAGAATAGACTGCTACGTGCTATAATCCTGGAAATCAGAAGGCGCCGCCGCGGGGCGGCTTAGGGAGGCAGTTCTGCCGCGAGAGGAGGGCGGCGCATGGGAAATACAGTTCGTCTTGGCGTCCTCACCAGCGGAGGCGATGCGCAGGGCATGAATGCGGCTGTGCGTTCGGCTGTGCGAGCGGCGCTGGAGCGGAAGGCTGAAGTATTCGGGATATTCGAAGGTTTTCAGGGCATGATCGAGGGCGGAGAACAGATTCGCCCTTTCACCTGGGAATCGGTTGGCGGCGTACTGCAACAGGGCGGAACTCTATTGGGGACAGCCAGAAGTCCTGGCTTTCTCGAAAGGGAGGGACGTAAGGAGGCGGTGCGCAATCTGCTTCTCCAGGGTATAAACCGGCTGGTTGTGATCGGCGGCGACGGCAGTTTGACCGGCGCGGAGGTCCTGCGGGGAGAGTGGTGCACGCTGCTGGGGGAGTTGGTGTCGGAAGGACGCCTGGATGCCTCGGTCAGAGAAGAGTACGGATTTCTTGCGGTGGCAGGTCTGGTGGGTTCGATTGACAATGATATGTTCGGAACGGACCTGTCGATAGGTACGGACTCTGCGCTTCACCGCATCACGGAGGCGCTTGACGCCATCACGAGCACTGCGGCCAGTCACCAGCGTACATTTGTGGTGGAGGTGATGGGTCATCACTGCGGTCATCTGGCCTTGATGGGGGCGCTGGCTTCTGGGGCCGATTTCGCGCTGATTCCGGAGAGCCCGCCCAATCTGGATGCGTGGGAAGAGAGGATGTGCTCGATCTTACGCCAGGGTCGAGAGATGGGCCGGCGGGACAGCATTGTGGTGGTGGCGGAGGGTGCACAGGACCGTCACGGCAATCCGATATCCAGCCGCTATGTTGAAGAGGTGCTGACCAAGTACCTGGGCGAAGAGGCGAGGGTTACGGTTCTTGGTCATGTGCAGCGGGGGGGTTCGCCCAGCGCTTCGGACCGGGTCCTGGCGACGTTGCTGGGTGCGGCGGCGGCGGAGGCGGTTCTGGATGCCAAGCCGAGCGACGAAGCCGTTCTGATTGGTATTGAGAACAACAAGATCGTTCACAGCTCATTGACGGAGTGCGTGGAACAAACTCATCGGGTCGGCAAGTGTATCCACGAGTGCAGGTTTGACGAGGCAATGGCGTACCGGGGCAAGGCCTACCAGGACTCGTTCCGCATACTGCGGACGTTGATTCGGGCGAACCCGCGCCCGCCGCAGCCGAACAAGCGGCGACTGCGGGTTGCCGTCTTGACTGGAGGGGCGCCGGCTCCGGGGATGAACGCGGCTACGCGTGCCGTCGTTCGCATGTTGGAGGACAACGGCCACATTCCACTGGGCGTCAAGTGGGGCTTTCGGGGCCTGATTGACGACGATATCGAAGAGATGAATTGGATGACCGTTAACGGTTGGGCGCCAACGGGGGGATCGGAGCTGGGGAGCAGCCGGAAGACCCCGGAGGGTGCGGAGTTGTACGCTGGTGCGCAGGTTCTCGAGAGGCATCGGGTGGATGCGCTTGTGATGATAGGCGGCTGGGCAGGATATCACGCCGCGCACAGGCTGTACGAAGAGCGACACAATTTCCCGGCTTTTGACATACCCATAATCTGCATTCCCGCGAGCATTAACAACAATCTGCCAGGCTCGGAATTGAGTATCGGCGCCGACACAGCTTTGAACAGTATTGTCGAAGTTGTGGACAAGATTAAGCAGTCTGCGGTGGCCTTTAACAGGTGTTTCATTGTCGAAGTGATGGGGCGATACTGCGGATACCTGGCACTGATGAGCGCCATTGCCACGGGGGCCGAACGCGTCTATCTGCACGAGGAGGGGATTACGCTCAAGGACCTCGAACGTGATATCAATCTCCTGAAGCAGGGGTTCCAGCAGGGCAAGCGTTTGGGGCTGATGATAAGGAACGAAGCTGCCAACTCCTTCTATACGACTTCCTTCATTTCCGCGCTTTTCGAAGAAGAGGGAGGGGATTTATTTGAGGTGCGTCAGTCCATCCTGGGGCACTTGCAGCAGGGCGGCAACCCGTCCCCGTTCGACCGCATCCTGGCGGCGCGACTTGCCTGGGAGGCGGTTCAGAGAATTGAAGAGGCGGCGAGCCGGCCGGGACCGAGGAGCCATACGGACGTGGGGGCCGTTTGTCTGGGGATACAGGAAGGCGATGTAAATGCTACGCCGCTGTATCGGATTCCGCGGCTGATGGACGAAGTACATCAACGTCCGCTGGAGCAGTGGTGGATGGAGTTGCGGCCGCTGGCGCGCATGCTGGCACAGCCCGGGCCCGGTTTTTTTGAACAGGCGGCTATGGGCCAGGCCGACCAACCTTGAGAATGACGATTGGTGCATCACCCCGTGACAGACTATGCGTCCGTTGCGTCTGAACTGAAGCGCGCCTACGATTCCAAGGCGGAGGAGCGGGACAGAAAACCTGTCTTGGGGTGGAGACAGGCGTTGTGGGCGGAGTATTTGCGGCGATTGCAGGCGGAGAATCTGGCGTCACTCCTGGAAATCGGCGCGGGTACGGGTCAGGCTGGATCTTTTTTCCAGGAGGGGGGGCTAAAGGTCGTCTGCACGGACCTCTCGCCGGAGATGGTTCGATTGTGCCGTGCGAAAGGGCTGGAAGCCTACGAGATGGACTTTCTGCATCTGGATTTTCCGGATGATCACTTTGACGGCCTGTTCGCCCAGAACTGTCTTCTTCATGTGCCGAAGGTGGACTTCGCGAATGTCTTGCAGGAGATCGGGCGGGTAGTCAGGCCGGAGGGGTTGATCTTCATCCTTATGCACGGTGGTCGAAGCTTTGAAGGCGTACGGGAAGAGGACTTCTACGAGCCCAAACGCTTTTATGCCCTATACGCTGATGACGAGTTGGAACTGATCCTGGAACGCTATTTCCAGGTGCTTTCCTTCCAGGTGATCGTGAGAGAAGAGTCGAGCGCCGACAGTTTTCAGGCTGTAACTCTACGCAATCAAAGTTAGGAACCAGAGTGCGGGACCGATGACGGCCACTGTATTGTTCCTCTGCACCGGAAACTATTACCGCAGTCGTTTCGCCGAGCACTTTTTCAATGAGCATGCGCGGCGAAGGAAGCTGGCATGGCAGGCGAGGAGCCGCGGGCTGCAGCCAAGTCTGGAGAATCTGGGCTTCATGTCCAGGCACGCCCTGGAGCGTTTGAACAGGATTGGGATGGCGCCGCGCGAACCACTCCGACTGCCGATCGACTTGCAGTCGTCGGACCTCATTGCTGCGGCGCTAACTATTGGAATGAATGAGGTGGAGCACCGGCCCCTGATGGCGGCGCGCTTTCCGGAATGGACGGAACGGGTGCGCTATTGGAACATCTACGACCTGGATGTGGCGGACGCCGATTCGGGGCTGGCCGCGATTGAGAATGCGGTACTGGCTCTACTGGACGAGCTCAGCGCACTTTGAGCACTATTTTACCGATATTTTCGTAGTCTCTCATGCGCTCGTGGGCGGCGTGGGCGTCAGCGACGGGCATCACCTTGTCGATGACAGGATGGATCGAGCCCTCCTCGATCTGCCCCCAAAACTGCTGTCGGAAGCGACGAATTATCTCAGCTTTTTCTTCTACGGGCCGGGCGCGAAGCACGGAACCGATCAGGCGGGCGCGCTTACCCATGAGCTGCCTGATGTCCACGGTTGCTTCTGAACCGCCCAGCGTGGCGATGAATACGAGGCGGCCCTTCACCTTCAGCAGGCTGACATTGCGTTCCAGGTATTTGGCCCCCACCATGTCGAGGATGACGTCGACACCTGCGCCCTCGGTGTAATCCAGCGTTCGGGCGACGAAGTCTTCTGTCCGATAGTTGACGGCCAGATCGGCGCCCTGGTTTTTGCAGGTTTCCACTTTGTCAGGGCGTCCTGCGGTGGTGATGACGCGCCCTCCGGCGCCCTTCGCCAGCTGAATTGCAGCAGTGCCCACGCCGCTTGCGCCGCCGTGGATGAGGATGGTCTCACCGGCCTGGAAACCGGCTTCCATGAAGATATTGACGTAGGCGGTCAGGTAGACCTCGGGGAGGCAGGCTGCTTCTTCGAAGGACCAGCCGGTGGGAATCGGAATCAGGAGGCGCTGGTCGACGGCTACTTTTTCGGCATAGCCGCCGCCGGCGAGGAGTGCGCAAGCCCGGTCGCCCACCTGCCATCGTTCTACGCCTGTACCCAGTTCGAGGATTTCTCCAGACATGTCGAGGCCCATGATATTAGGGGCACCCGGGGGCGGAGGATAGTTTCCTTCAGCTTGAGACAGGTCGGCGCGATTGAGCGTGGTCGCGTGGATGGAGACGAGCAGTTCGCCCGGCTGCGGGAGAGGGTCTTCCACCTCCCGCCAGACTAACTGATGACCTGATTGCGTCTGTTCTACTTCGATAGCGTGCATGGATCCGTTCCTTCGTGATTGCCAACTGTGTCCTACCTGTTGGGATGGAAGATGCTCAGACCATTTTGTTGGATGGGCCTGATGCCGGCTAATGGGATAGGCGGGGAAAAATGGTTGTGAGGAGATTCCTCTGAGCAGCGCTATTCGACCTCAAGTTGCTCAAGGTCAAGCTGGTGCCAGAAGACCGACCCGGACTCCAATGCTTCGTTGATCCGGTTGTCTTTGTACAGGCCGGCGACTGCAGCGATCGAGCGCTTTCCGGTAAACCGCGTCATGAAGTCGGCGTTTCGGATTGCTCTTACGGTGTCACGGCCATTGGCGGTAAAGGAGATTTCCACGGCAACGTAGCATGTTTCTCCGTCTTTGTCGGCTGCCTCCATGATAAGGTCAGCGCGACGGAAGCTTCTAAGGTCACTTGTGGAAATGCCTGAAATGTCAGCAGATTCGATAATCTCCCAGATCTCTTCTCTGGACAGGGTCTTCGCTTGCCTCAGGCCAAGGTCAGCGGCAATCGATAGTGCGTCATCAATCGCGGCATTGCGTGCATGAGCGGCTTTCATGGGCGCTATTTCGTCACGAAGTTTCTGAATACTGTTCTCCACTGACTCGAATCTGGAATCAGCTGCATCGAATCTGGCGTCAAGGGTGTCAAATCTGGAGTCAACGGCCTCAAACCTAGCGTCAAGGGTGTCAAATCTGGCGTCAGCGGCCTCAAATCTGGCGTCAAGGGTGTCAAATCTGGCGTCAGCGGCCTCAAATCTGGCGTCCACAGCGTCGAATCTAGTGTCATGCTGAGCCAAGTGAGCTTCGATCGTGTCCAAGCGCTTGTTTGTAGAGGCGGCAAAGCTATCCACGGTTTCGGTTAGCCTAGCCATCGTTTGGGGAAGTTCGAGGACTTCCCTCGACAGCAGCCTAACGCGCATGGCTTCGACCCACTCAGGGTGATTGTCCATGATCCGCACAAGATCTTCAATTGTATTTATAGCGGTAGTCGTCATTTCCCGAACTCAATCAGTACAGTAGCCATTTTGGCAATTGCCAAAGAGATGGCCCAAGCCAAGGTTCGCACAAGCGTTCTTTTCAACAGTATACTTCATGGTTCAGTGCGGCCCAAAAGGAAAAAGAGGTCCAGACACTCTTTCAGCTGTAGAGAGGTCTACTGATACGCCAGAGAGCCGTCCGGGCGTATGAGGAACGGCCTGTGCCAGGAGCGGCCGGGGTGCGCGGCGAGTGCGTCCAGATTCAGGTCGATGCCGAGGCCTGGCCGGTCGGGCAGCTCAAGGTAGCCGTCCATAAGCTTGATGGGTTCGTCAACTATTTCTGCGCGTCGTCCTTCATCGGCCTTGTACTCCAATATCATGAAGTTCGAGGTGCTGGCGGCGAAATGGACGTTTACTGCGGTGGCGACCGGTCCGCATGGATTGTGTGGGGCGACGCTGGCGTAGTGGACTTCGGCCATTGAAGCGATTTTTTTCATCTCCCAGAGGCCGCCGGTGATGCAGATGTCGGGCTGGATAATGTCCGCGGCATGGTAACCCAAGAGCTCGCGGAATTCGTGGCGGCTGTAGAGCATTTCGCCGGTGGCGATGGGAACGTTCACCTTGTTGCTGAGTTTTGCGAGTGCCTCATAGTTTTCGGGGCGAAGGGGCTCTTCGACGAAGAAGGGTCGGAAAGGCGCTACTACTTCGCAGAGTTGGGCTGCACGGCCGATCTCGAGGATGCGGGCGTGGGGATCGAGTCCGATATCGATGTCGGGTCCGACGGCTTCACGGACGGCTGCGACGCGCCGCTCGGTCTCGCGAAGGGCTCGATTCCAAGGCATCTGGTGCCAGCCGGAAGGCAGGGGGCCCATTTTGAGTGCGGTATAGCCGTAGGTCTGGATGAGACGGATGGCATCCTCGGCTGCCTCTTCGGGCGTATCGCCGCCTATGCTCTGGTAGACGCGGACACGGTTGCGGGCTTTGCCGCCAACAAGCCTGTAGACGGGCAGACCGGCGGCCTTGCCAGCGATGTCCCACAGGGCGTGTTCGATGCCGCTGATGGCGGCGTTTACGACTGAGCCGCCAGGGAAACGGCCGCCAGCGTACATGAGGTGATAGAGTCCTTCGATGTCGCGGGGGTCGCGGCCGGTGAGCCACTCTGCGAAGTCGTGAATGGCGGCGACGGTAGCGCCGTCGGGCCCGCAGGAGAATGGCTCGCCAACACCGTGGATGCCCTCGTCGGTGTGGACGACGACGTAGGGTATCGAGCGATTGGCCAGTTCGGTCAAGTGCGTGTCGATGCGTGTAATTTTCATGGGAATAGCTCCTGTGGCGGAATACAGGAATTATCGATTACTGTGCGATGTGTGTCAAGCCGATCGGAGTGTTGGGTGCATCCCAGATTTGGGGTGGGAACAGTCTGGCGGGGAATCCATGGCGGCGGCTGGAGTCGTTTAGCGTCTTTGGGCGAGACGCAGTGCAGGCACAGGGCCGGCACGTACGGGGACCTGATGGGACTGGCGGGACGTGGTCGGGCTGGACACCTTCGATTAGGCACCTGTCACCAATATCGACACCCGGTCGATGAG
>JAPPKG010000339.1:0-9348 GCA_026914085.1 Caldilineaceae bacterium
TCCTGTAACCAGGACCAGAAAAAATCCTAACAGATGATTCGTCTGTGACTCCCCGTTCGATCCCCGCATCGTCAAACTATAGCCCATAGAAAAGCGCGCCGGCAGCCTGACCTGCCCCCCAATAACTGGTCCAGGTAATATTGACCTGCTCCCGATCTTGAATTGAAAAAACCTGTGTCAAGTATGGAAGGCCGAATGCGCTGTCCACATGGCCGCAGATTTTGGGTCATCATTATCGGAGGGGCAATTCGAGTGGCCCCTTTGGAAACCGGCGGAAACAGAAAACATCTTCCTGTGCAGGATGAACTCTACGACGGTGATGAGTTGAAGCCGGACGCAAGGGAGCGGCTACTGTTAATGCTCGATGATACGCAGTGGACAATGTGAAGTAAAGTCCGGCCAGCCTGCCGTGCGCGTGAGAGCGTCAACGCAGGGCCCCGTAAAGCCGGTTTTCCCTGTGGAACGGCAGGCGGACGGGTCACGTGAGAGGGCGGGGGAGGTAAGGCTCCCCCGCCCTTGTAAGGATGATTAAGATGCCGCCTCACAGCATTTGGCGAAGTATGGGCTTTGCTTTCGAAGGGTTGCGCTATGCCTTTAGAAATCAACGCAGCCTTCGAATCGAAACCATTATCGCAGGATATATTGTTGTGATTGGATTTGCTTTGGGCATCAGCAGGCTGGAGTGGGTTATCGTGATTATTTCGATTTTCTTTATCATCGGGCTGGAACTGGTCAACACCGCTATCGAAGCCGTAGTTGACCTGGTGTCTCCCGAATATCATCCACTCGCGAAAGTCGCCAAAGATGTAGCTTCAGCCGCCGTTCTGACAAGCGGGGTCGGCGGGCTAATTGCTGGGCTTGTTATCTTTGGAGCTTACATACTCGGGGATAGATTATTCTGAAAGAGTTGTTGATGATCCGGGGATTTCCAACCAAAGCTGCTGGATTGACACTGATACTTCCAATTGTCAGTAGCTGCTATGGTCCGCTGGACTGGTTCGACGGCCCCAGGCCGGAAGGCCAGCCAACGCCGCCTCGCATTGTTCCGGCGACACCGACACCAACGTCAACTTCATAGTTCGGTTTTGTGCAGTTTGGCAGTGATTCGATGGAAGGGGTTGAAGGTTGGATTAGACTCAAATGTTAGTCTGGAGGAGCCAGGAATTGTCTGATCCATTCCCACAGATGTTGTAGTGGTTTCTTTGCCAGGAACCAAATAAAGATGAGACCCAGGATGAGCAAGGGTATTCCATCCTGGAAGAAAGGGCTTTGGGCTAGTTGGTTATCGTCCACATCAGTACCGGTTGTGGTGGTTGGGCTGTGATGGGTCCCTCGTTCCACGGCACAGATACGGCGGTCCGACAAAGCCGCATGGGGAATTGAACTGGCAACACGCCCGGTAAACGTCTGGATAAGACGCACAAGGGACCCGCTCCACTATAGCGCAGGCGGGAAGGGCTGGCAATCGTTTCTGTTTGGTACAGTATGTGGAGAGAAGGCATTGGCCGCCACGGTATGCGGCGCATGTACAGGTTTGGAATCTTGGCTAAGATTTAGAGGCTAGGATCGGGGCGAAGTGGACACCAAAAGTTGGACCACGAACTAACGTATATATGCGATGAATTACGAGCGATAATGCTGGCTCGAAATCTGCCACCGATTTTGAATGATCCCTACTGGGATACTGAATGCCCTTCATGGCGCGGGATCACCAGTCATCGGACGATGTTCGACAGTCGCTCTGATCTGGCCTGCTCAAGACAAGCTATTGGCCGACGGCGTGACACCTGGTAACTCCTGTCTGTTCTATTGTTCGTGTAATTTCCTTCCTGTCGATGTATTCGACATTGCAATGTGGACAGCAATGTAAGACAATGCTGATAATTGCGATCAGGCTCCTACTGTCAACCCATTTTCCTGGGGCAAATTCACCTGTTGAACTGAGCCTCGCGAGTCAAACTTAGTCCACAACCCGTTCCCCGACAGAAATGCCCCGCAAGATTCGAGAACTGATCAGAGAGTTGGAGAGGGCTGGATTTACAGGTAGGGGCGGAAAGGGCAGTCACAGGAACTTCTGGCATCCCAAGGGAATGCGAATAACACTTTCTGGAAAGCCAGGTGATGACGCAAAGCCGTACCAGGAAAGGGAAGTGAAACGAAATATTGAGGAGGTCGAACGATGACCGCGTACACAAAGTACGGTGGGGTCGTCGAATGGTCTGATGAAGACCAGTGCTTTGTGGGCTCCTACCCTGGAATCATTGGCCCCTGCTGCCATGGGGACGACAAAGACCAGGTATACCTGCTTTTACGTCAAATCGTCGATGAATGGTTGAAAATCGAATACAAGGAACGGGAGAAAACGCCTTACGGAAGAGTCCCTGGTTCCGAAGAATATGTTGATAGAGTGAAGTCCCATCTAACTGAATACCGCCGCAATCACTTGGGAATAGAGCAGGTGGGAACGTGGGACGGTAAGCCGTATGATCACATTCTCCCCAAGGAGCAGCTTTGCCTGAACCTGATTGAAACTGTCCGTGTCGAAGTTTGCCAGTATCTGCAGGTATCGAAAATCAGGCTGGATCGACATTTTCACCATCTCAATTCGTCTCAAGCCGCCTGCATCAATCTTTTCTGGCCGCTGCTGAACTGTGCCAATTCATGCATACTCGTAGAGTCTCTGGGCACTGGCCCTGGCGAAGTCGCGCATTGGGAATTCGAAAAAGTAATGGATTGGAACGAAGGGACCAATTTTGACCTTTACCTCGAACTGAACTCTGGAGCCAAGACCTATGTAGAATTCAAATACACCGAGGAAGAGTTTGGCAGAGCCAAAGACGATGTACAACACAGGCAAAAGCTGGACGAGATTTACGAACCAGCCTTGCGTGATATTCTGAATCCAGAATATCTTAGAAAAAAGAAATTCTTCGCCAACTATCAATTTTTCCGCAACCTCATTTACATAGACCCTGAGAAAGACGCCAAAGTCCTCTTTCTGCTTCCGCGCGCAAATGAAAAAATCGTAAGAAAACTTCACAAGGTCATGGAGGCAGCCATTCTGGACGCTTCGGTTCGTTCGCTGATAAAGATACGGTATCTTGAAGATGTCGTCTCCAATGCCTACGAATCCGCTCACCCGTCAGACGACGATTTCTACCTCCGTACGCATCTCCATCTCTACCGGCAGAAATACTTCGTGTAACGGCCACAGTATGGCTGGTCCCAGGATTTGGTCTACGACGCGTTGCAAACATAGTGTTTCGACCCGCGCAAGCAGACACACCGTCTTCGAGCAGATTACTAGGCATCCGTCTGGATCCATCCTATTTTTCCCGTTTCGTGGTCCAAACATTGGGACCCTCCACAGTCTGCGATGCATCTTTCCAGGATCTGCGTCTGGGTCGTCGCAATTGCCGTAGCGCTTGCCGCGGTCGCCGCTTGCTTCGGCCCGCAAACTTCAAACGACTACTACGACAGGGGCGTTTCCAGGTTCAAGGACGACAAATACAAGGCAGCCGTTGCCGACTTCAGTAAGGCCATCAGCATACGGCCCCAATACACTGCCGTCTACATCGGTCGGGGTGATGCAAGGATTGGAGTTGGTCTATTTGAGGAGGCGATAGCCGACTTTGATCAGGCTCTCCAACTGAAGCCCGATGCCCCCGGCGTCTATTACAGTCGGGGCTTCTCGAAGTTCATGTTAGGTCGATATCGGGGAGCCATAGCCGACTTTGATCAGGCTATCCGTCTGCAGCCCCACAAAGCTTATACCTATTACATCCGGGGCCAGGCCAAGTCTAACATCGGCCTGCATAAGGAGGCGATTGCCGACTGGCAAGCCTCTTTGGAACTGGCGAAGGAGACGAAGGGCAGTGACCTCACAGCCAACAATAAACAGAGGATTCAGGAATTCGATCAGAATTAAGAGTGGTCGAGAATCTGCGGCCCCAAGCAGAAGGCCTTATTGGCTGGACCGTCGAGCCAAAGGCCGTTCCCGCTATCGAGCGGAAATGAACGGCGGTGGTTCGTGATCAGTGAAGGCGCCGTCCACGAAGCGACGTAGCCAAGGTCCCAAATGAACGCCCAAAGGCATGCGGCTACAGGTGTAGGCAGGCCGACCATTGCCGAGCAGAACTCACTGGTCCATGGGGAGAACAGCGATGACAACGACGCACGCCTCCAAAAGATGGTTCTGGGAAGTAGCGATTGCCGTGGCAATTGTTGCGGGAATCGTCGCATCCGTCGCTTGGGGACGGAGCTATGACACTGGCACCAATAACAACCAGGGTCATGCCAATTTCGAGCGCGGTCGATACCGACAGGCGATTGCCGACTATGATCGAGCTCTGCGGCGGGAGCCCGACGCCGCGCACCTCTACGCCAACAGGGGTCTTGCCAAGGCAATTCTTGGTCAATATCGGGAAGCGATCGCCGACTATGATCAAGCCTTGCGGCTGGAGCCCGACGCCGCTTACATCTATGCCAGCCGGGCCGGCGCCAAATCCGCCCTTGGCCAGTACCAGGAAGCGATTACCGACTATGACCGGGCCCTGCGATTGGAGCCCGACGCCGCTTACATCTACGGCAACCGGGCCGGAACCAAGGTCATCCTTGGCCAGTACCAGGAAGCGATCGCCGACTATGACCAATCCCTGCGACTGGAGCCCGACAACGTCCGCGCCTATGTTTCCCGGGGACGCGCCAAATCCAAACTTGGTGAATACGAAGAAGCATTCGCTGACTTCGAGCAGGCCTTGCGGCTGGAGCCAGACAACGCACACATCTACACCAGCCGGGGCAATGTCAAGGTCGACCTTGGTCAGATTCAGGAGGCCTTTGCCGACTTCGATCTGGCCGTCCGGCTGGAGCCAGACAACGCCCATGTCTACACCAGCCGGGGCGATGTCAAGGTCGACCTTGGTCAGATTCAGGAGGCCTTCGCCGACTATGATCGGGCCGTCCGAATGGAGCCAGACAACGGTTATGCCTACTTTGAACGGGCGAAGGCCAGGGCCGAACTTGGCCAGTACGCGGAGGCGATCTTCGATTATGATCAGACATTGCGTCTGCTGCCTTACTTTGTGGGCGCCTATGTCGATCGGGCCCAGGCCAGGATCGAACTCGGTCAATTCGAGAAGGCGATGGCCGACTATGATCAGGCTGTCCGTCTGCAACCGGAAAACGTCTACATCTACTTCAATCGAAGCATTGCCAAGACCGATATGGGTCTATCCCGTGAAGCCCTTGCCGACCTGAAAGCCGCCCTGGAATTCGCGCGGGAGGCTGGCGCCAGCGACCTCATCACCCGTATAGAAGCAAAGATCCAGGAGCTTGAGCAAAAGTAAGGGTGTTCGAGTATCTGCACCCCCAACCGAACGCATTCTTGGCTGTGTCGCCGGGCCCAAGGCCATTCTCGCCATCAAATGGGAATGATCGGCCTTGGTTCTGGGCCAGCGATGGTGCTGTCTAAGAAGTGGAGTAGCCAGTGACCCATATGGAGGCACAAAGTCGTGCGGCTGCCGGTGTCGGCAAACCGCTAGTTGCCGGGCAGCCGCTCCTCGTATGACAGCTACTCTCAGCCGGAAAAGCTCATGGCTATGAATCGAAAGGGAATTCCAGAAAAGCGGTTCCGCCCTTCGGTTTTGGCGCAGGCTCTGTCGAGAATATCTGCACTTGTGCTTATGGTTGGCTCCGATCGCTAGACCACGACATGAGAAAAACGATATGCACGCAAATGATAGGGCAATACCGTACCACTTCACTGCTACCCCCTGACCACTGAACCGCCTCTACTTCGCCTGAAGTTCCGCCCCCGTACACGTTCATTCCCTTGAACCAGTTTATGACACTCACTTCACGCAACCTGGCTGCAGTCGAATAGGCCGGTCGCAGTACAACACCGTCTCCATCTACCACTGCCTCTATATAGAAACAGAGACAGAGTCGCGGCTGCATATTGTGCTGACTGCCTACGGACCGTGTACGCTATGCCTTCACTGAAACCTGCGCAATGTCCACGCAAAGCCTACGAAGATTCGCAGGTGGCAAGACCAGGAAGGGGAACGCCCAATTTGGACAAAACTGCGTTTCTGGAATTTGCGAATTCAGGAATAGTGTAGCACAATAGTTCCGATTCGTCTCCTGCCCGTTCGCAGGTCTTCCCCATGGCCCCTGCAACTACGCAGTTGAGCCCCCGACGCCCCGCATGAAGGCAGAGCACGATTTAACAAACTGAAAGCCGCGTCAGCCGCCGATAGACCCGGCAGTCGCGCCGCCGCGGGTCACGTCCTGCCGCAGCACGCCGCAACCGCCGTGAATTCTGGCGCCGTGGCTGGACAAACCTGCCGCCCAGACCAAAGGAGGAAACATTGCCCAGAAAACTTTGCAAAGCCCTCAGAAAAGACGGACAGCCCTGCCAGGGACTCGGACAGGCCAAGCTCGACGGCTACTGCATTGCACACGCCCCAGCCGACAAAGTATGGGCGTGGCGCTCTCGCGGCGGAAAGGCGTCGTCAACGGCCGCCAGGGCCGACAAACGCATGCCCGACCGCCTGCGCGGCACCATCGAAAAGCTGACCAAGGGCATGGACGATCTCATCGCTGGCGAGATCGATCCTGCTGCACTCTCCGCGCTCAGCCGCGCCGCAAGGGTGCTGGTGAGTCTCTACCGCCTCTCCGATGAAGAGATGGATCTGATTCGCGCAGAGGAAAGCGCGGCCGCCGCCGCGCAGGTCTCCGGCGGCTTCGGCGACCCGGCTCTCCTGGAGCAGGCCGACGCCATCGCTGCCTGGCAAAACCAGTACAGAATCGACGCCCTCATTCGCCAGGGACTGGTAACACTGCTGGACGAAGAAACGCAGGATGTAGACGGACCTCCTGTGATTGTCCTGACCTTATCCGGCAGACAGCGCTTCCGCTACCAGCGTCTGACTACATACACACAGGAGAATATCGACGAACTGAAAGCAGTGGCGGGGCTTACTGACACTGAAGGCGCGCAGCTGCCTGCCGTACTCGTCGATCTGCACAAGATGCGCACGCACCTGGAGGAACTCCTCACCGACTCTGCCCCCGGTTCCCCGCCGGTGCTCGACCCGTTGACCGGCCAGGCCCTCAGCCAGCTGCCGCACGGAGTGAAACCCGCTACCGTCCCGGTCGCCGGTCCTGAGGAAGCGGAACAGGCCGTACAGGAACTTCAGGGTCTCCTCCGAAACACGAACGAACTGACAACTGAAGTCGAAGCCGTTTACCAGGAGCAGTTCGGAAGCCCGTTCGATATCCGGGATGAGCTGCCGGAAGAAGATTCAGACTGAAAGCCGGCAGACCTCCAGCAGCTTGCCAGCAAGGCCTCTACATAGGCTTGGAGAGTTCAGCTGCCCGACGCCTTGGCTTGTAGTCCAGTCTTTTCGGCCAAGCTCACTTTGCTTTCTTTCCTTCCTATTGGCGAGTCTGTCAGAAGGATCCTCCTTGACCCAAAGACCTTTGACCATTACTCTTGTTCCCTAAAGGGATCTGCTTCTGTTTCAACTGTCTAAGACCAGGGGTCAAGATGCCGCCAATTTCATTCACGCCGAAAGAACGGAATGCAGTCAGAGGATTTGCCGATCGGCTGTCGAGTGACAACTACACTGAAGAAGATCGACGGCGTCGCAGAGTCGGTATGTTGGGAGCAATCGCCTTCTATCAGTTCCTCCTCAGACAAAATAGATCGCCGCTGGGATCCGACGGCAAGCCGGTTTTCAGGAAAGAAGATGATGTTGAGCGGATGGATTTTCGGACTGTAGCTGGCAAGTTGGTAGGCGTCAAGACCCTCAGTAGGAACTATTACAAGAGAGTTCTCGTATCTGTAGACGAATTGAGAACAAGACCAAAGGACTACTACGTGGGCGTCCGCATCAGTGAAGATGAAAGGTCGGCCCATATAGTGGGATTTGCAACCCGCAAGGACATGGAAGAATCCGATGTTGTAGACCTGGGAGAAGGAAGCGCATACGAATGCCTTGTGGATGACCTGCGGAGGATTGAAAAACTGTTGGGCTACTTTCCCCGAAACCCCTACACATAGCGTACACGCGGAGCGAATTCTCCGGCTCGATGAGTGGACCCCACGAACTGAATCGCGAGCCGCGCATATTGGATGCTTTCGTACTCAGTTGGAGGTAGGTTGCTAGATCCGAATGAGAGCTCAATCTGATACCAGGATCTTTTCGAGATCTATTCGACTTCAACGATAGGCCACCGATCTGTTCTGACCTGCTGGGGGTGAACGCTGAGACAGTCGCTGTGAGCACTGCAGGCATCGGGGAGGCGGCGCATGGACTGATAGCAGGGATTGCCCGTAAACTCCCCTTACATCCAATGCATTGAATTAACAAATAAATAATATATAAAATAAAATGAAGGTAGGCCCCGCAGTTCTCATCTGTCTGGAGGGTGTGCAGGGCCCCCAAGGCCGACTCTGCCTATCGGACGGTTAGCCACCGGTCCACACTCCCGCTAGCCGCCGCAGCAATTCCTGTCACGAGCCGTTGGCAACCGGACAGTTTACGCCCCAACTAATTTTTTGCCCTATCTCTCGTAAACTCTCGTGGAACTCTCGTGCATCTCTCGTACGAGCGTATGACTTACCTTAACAACTGTCTCCTTCTGCTTTCATGAATTCACCCCGCCCCTTGGCTCTTCAAACTCAGCGGGATTCCTGCCCCTTCATCAAAAGGTGAGGCGTCGAATGCGCCTGTGCTCGGTTGCTTGAACTACAGTTCCATGACACTGAAAGAATGCGAACGATGGCAATGCTGTGCCTGAACAGAGGCAGCCGGGTGCTATCCCCGAAAAGTCTGCCGCAGTCCTCACACCCAGTTACAGCCGGCCGCTCTGGCGAGACCCCGAACCTTATCAACACGACTTGCACGCCGGCCGCAAAAGGAAACGCTCTGTGCTGCGCCATGGCTCCGGCCAAATCCGTGCACAACATGGACAAAAGGCCTGTATTCGCCCCCAATTGCCCCAAAAACATGCACTCGAGCGGACAAAGCGGACATATATTTATGAAGGATCTCATAAAAATACCCCCATATGTCCAACTGACTCCCCTCCACGAACACGCCGCCATCCCACTGCCGCAAACCTGCCGTTCCCCCCCACCCTCCGCTCACCCAACGCTTTTTCCCTGTTACCCACCAACACAACAATCGTGTATAATCCGCACTTGTCGTGTACCCTTTGCACGATCCCTCAAATAACCGTCATGCAGTCCATCCAATCGGCACCATCTCAACCCGCCATATTCACACCCGCACAGGAGTCCAGAATGCTTCGCCGTCGTATCCGCACACTCTCTATTCT
>JAPPKG010000172.1:0-9297 GCA_026914085.1 Caldilineaceae bacterium
CGCCCCCTCTCCTACAACCTCGCGTCGCAGCGAGTGTGTGGGCAATACGAAGTTGGCGTCCCGCGTCGGCCCGCGCCCCCCGCCCCGCCTTTGAACCGTTTTAGACTCGCGACCGCTCACGACCAGCCTGCGCCGCTACTGACCACTGACTACTGACCACTGACCACTGCAGTTCGCCCCTTCTCCTCGCGCACAGCCGTCAGTGCCGCAAAGCCTACCACCGCTAGCGCCGTCCAGAACAGAAAGGGCGCCCCAGGACCAATTGATTCCAGTCCGTTTCCAAGCGGAGGCGCGACGACAGATCCAATCCGAGAGATAGCCATGATCAGACCGGTGGCCGTCCCGGCAAGAGCAGGACCAACCCCCCGCAATTCGATGATCAGCGTCATCATCGTCGCCATGTAGCCGTCTCGCGTAATACCCGCAAAAAGAACCGCCAGCCACACAACGATCCCCTGCACGAACGAGAGGAGACCGAACCCAACCACTAACATCAGCGCCGACGCCAGCAGCAGCGGACGGCGCATCCCCATCCGGTCCGACAGCAGCGTAAAAGGAACCGTGAACAGCAGGCTGGCGAAATGGAAGCTGGCTAGGGCGCTGTCCGCCGTGCTCGGCTCCCAACCCGCATTGCGTAGATAGAGCGGCAGGTAGCCAAGCGATCCCTGTATCGCCCCGCCGATGCCAAACATCGCCACCGCCAGCAGCCACACGTTGCGCAGACGGACCACCTGCAGCATCGAGTCTCGCAGCGAAAGCCGGTCCCCTTGTGCTGTGGCCCTTCCGTCGCCATCTGGCCCAGGCCTTGTAAACGCCCACAAAATACCGACGACGACAGCCAGCACACCGTAGAATAGGAGAACGTTGCGCCAGCCGCCCAGAAGCGGCGAAAGCAACGTCGCGCTGATCAGCGAGCCAAGCAGAAAGCCCAACGCCATCCCCGCCGAGACCACCCCGTTCGCCATCCCCAGCCGTTTTCCCGAAAACCAGACGCCGCACGTCTTGTGCACATTCATCGGCGCCGCCATCGGAAAGAGCCCTGCCACCAGTACCGTGGCAGTCAGGCTGCCGTAGTCGCTGGCAAACGCCCGCGTCGCCCCCGTAACGCCGGCAAGCAGACAGGCGATCACCAGCATCCGCCTCGCGCCAATGCGGTCGCCAACTACGCCGCCGGTCAGGCTCATCGCAACGCCCAACAGCGAGGACGCCCCCCAGACGTATCCGATCTGCACCAGGTTCAGCGAAAGCTCAGTACCGATCTCATCGAACAGGACCGGCAGCGACATCATCGGCATACCCACGACCAGCGTGTGCGTAAGTGCGGCCAGCACCAGAACGTACCATCGGTACGCGCCTTCGGCAGAAGCGGGGTCCGCGGTCGTCGGGGCCGCAACGCGCAGCGGGTCAGACACTTGCGGTCGCTCCCCCGTCAATCAGGATCTCTGCGCCGGTAATGCTCGCCGCCCGGTCAGAGACCAGGAACAGCGCCATGTCCGCAATCTCGTCCGCCTCCGCCATGCGGCTCAGCGGCACCGACGCAATGCGGCGGGCTTTTGCCTCCTCCACCGAAATCCCCTGCGCTTCCGCCTCCTGGCGGGCGAGTTGCCTTGCCCGTTCCGTGTTCACGGGGCCGGGAGAGATGGCGTTGATACGCACGCCGTAGGGGGCAAGGTCCTGGGAGATCCCCTTCGTAAAGTTGATGATCGCAGCATTGGCCGTGCCGCCGGCGACAAATGACGGCGTGGGATTGTGCGCCGCAGCGCCCACAATGTTTACGATCCGTCCTTCCCGCCGCGCCTTCATCTGCGGCGCCAGCGCTCGCACCATCCGTATATATCCCAGCAGTTTCAACTCCCACGCACCCTGATAAGCGTCGTCGCTCAGGCTGTAGAAGTCACCGCTCGGCGCCGACCCGGCGTTGTTGATGAGGATGTCCACCTGACCCCAGGTTGATAGGGCGCGTTCGACGGCCCGTTCGACCCCTTCTGCCGTGCTCACGTCCGCGCTCACAGAGAGCGCACTGGCGCTGCTCCCAGGCGCATGGTCCGCGATCGCGGCGAGCCCCTGCGCCAACCGGTCTTCGTCGCGCGCCGCGATCAGCACGCTGACTCCCTCCGCGTACAGGGCCTGCGCACAGGCCAGTCCGATGCCCGCGCTGCCTCCGGTAACAATGGCCGTCTTGCCCGAAAGATTGAGTTGCAAGGTCTGGCTTCTCCTTCAAGAGTGTTGTCCTGCAAGGTCCACCTGCGCAACGATGGTTTGCGTAGAGGCCGCCCTCATCCGCTTCCTTCGCCCGCGTCCCCATAGATCTCGCAGTTCGGAAAAGTAAGCGAGAAGCCGTACCAGCGCGCAAAGAGGTGCAGCGGCTGATCGGCCGGCAACTCGTCTCCCGATGGATCGTAAAGCCTGCCGTTGCGCACGATCGCGCCGTCTTCCAGACGCAGGTCGCTCCCATCCCATTCGGCATCCTGCCCATCGACGAAAAGCGGCGTCGGCGTGCCCGACACCGGATCAAGGTAGATCAGCACATTTCTGCTGTCGATAACGTCAAACAACACGCCGTCCCCCGCCTTGAGAACCTCCAGCGGATAATACCGGCTGACCCTCTCCGTCCACACCCCCAGCCCCATCTCCAGGCGCGGCCGCCGCGGGTCTTCCTCACCCATCGAACCCGCAAACCTCGGCGGCAAAAACCGTCCGTTGGTCAGTCGCACCAGGACCTTCATCAGGCCCGCCGCCAGACCAAAAGGCAGCGGCAGCCGCGACCGCCCTATACGCGCATCCGGGTACTGCGCCAGCGCCTGGTCCGCACGCATATGCCGCAGCGGCTCCAGTTCGAGACGCCTACCCTTGAGCGGCCCGTGCAGACATTCGCCCGTGACGTGGTCCCAATAAGACCCCGTCTGGTGGTCCCCCATCAACGACATGCCGTTATACAGGCCCCGCGTCGCAAAACTGTATGTCTCCCCGTCTATGACCGGCGTCAGACCGACGCCGCTGTTGCACGGTGCTCAGAACGTGGCCAGAAACGGTGTCCCGTTCCACTCCCCCTGCGCCACGTGGTGAAAGATCATCTCGCTGGTGAGCAGAGCCAGCGCCTCGCCCTCCCGCACCAGAACCAGCACCGGCGTCTCCGCCCGCACCTTCTTGCCGCTCAACGCATCGGCCAACCCCTCGGTGCGCCCCACAGCCAGCGGCCGGAACATGTCCCGCTTGCTCAGGATCGCCCGTTTCGCGTCAAAAGTCGCTGCCGCAGTCAGTTCGCTTGGGTACGCGTCCATCTTCAGCCCCTTCCCCAGTCGAACACGGAAAACCGGCCCTGTACTGGGACGCTTCGCCCCGGAGCCGGTTCTACTGTTCGATCGAAAAGCGGAATACGGTCGTCTGCGTATATTCTTCGCCGGGCCGCAGAACGATCGACGGAAAGTTCGGTTGGTTCGGCGCATCCGGAAAATGCTGCGTCTCCAGGCAGAACCCGCCGCGGTGTGGATAGACCTGCCCGCCCTTGCCCGGGTTCGCCGCCTCCATCTGGTTTCCCGTATAGAACTGCACCCCCGGCTCCGTTGTGAGCACCTCCAGCACCCGTCCGCTGACCGGCTCCGAGACCCGCGCCGCCAACCGCAACGTGCCCGGCCCCCCGTTAAGAACGAAGTTATGATCGTAGCCGCCGCCAAACCGGATCTGCTCGTCGTCCGCATTGATGCGCGCGCCGATGGCAGTCGGCTCGCGGAAATCGAACGGTGTGCCGGTCACGTCCCGCAGCTCACCTGTCACGATCAGCGCGTCGTCCATCGGCGTGAACGCGTCGGCATCGATCATGGCGACGTGGTCGTGGATGTTGCCCTCCCCGGCCAGATTGAAGTAGCTGTGATTGGTCAGGTTCACGATCGTCGGCGCGTCGCAGGTCGCATGATAGTCGAGACGCACCTCGTTGTCATCGTTCAGACTCAGCCTCACCGTCGTCTCCAGCGCCCCCGGATACAGGTCTTCTCCGTCCGGGCTGTCGTGTGAGAGCAGCAGCCCGACCTCCCGTTCGTTCTGAAAAGGCTGCGCATGCCACACCACATTGCCGAAGCCGACCTCCCCGCCGTGAAGATGGTCTTCGTTGACGTTGCGCGCAAGCTGGTAGCGCACACCATCCAGCTCGAAACTTCCCCCGCGGATGCGGTTCGCGCAGCGGCCCACCAGCACGCCGTAATAGGGGTGCCCGGCCAGGTACTCCTCAAGCGTATCGAATCCCAGCACCACGTCCCCCGCCTCGCCGTCGCGGTCCGGCGTCGTCAACGTGCGGATCAGCCCCCCGTAGTCGAGTACATCGACCTCTACGCCCCTGTTGTTGGCCAGCGAATACTGCCTGACCCCGTGCCCCCTCCCCGTCCTGCCGAATGCCTGGCTGCTTAGTCTCATTCCTCGTTATCCATAGTTTTTCTGCCGGTACTCCGCCAGCATCTGGTCCATCACCCACGACGTGCGCGCGCCGCTGACGCCCGTGCTCGGGCACTGCCCGTGCCCGTTCAACTCGTCCACTATCGTCTGGATCAGCGGCTGATGCACGTGGTCCGGCTGCGTAACCGGGATCTTCTCGGTCCCCGCGCTCGTCGTCAGCGCGATCGGGCTGGCATCGAAACAGACATAACCGATGCGCCCCTTCGTGCCTTCAATCTCCGTCCAGTCCAGGTTTTCAAAGCCGGAGAACATCCACGTCCCCGTCCCCTGCACGCCCGATTCAAACGTGAAGCTGCCGCACACAACGTCCTCGGCGTCGTAAAGCCCCGCCTGATTACCCGCAAAACCCTGCACACGGCTGATCGGCCCCAGCAGATAGTCGAGAAGGTCCAGCATGTGCGAGCCCAGGTCCAGAAAGAGGCCAGCGCCTGCAATCTCCGGGTCAACCCGCCAGCCTCTCTGGTCCGGAAACGCATCACTCGGCCTTGGCCGCTGATAATAGCGGACAAGCACAGACCTCACCTCCCCTATCGCGCCCTGCTCAATCAACTCCTGCACCTTGAGAAATTTCGGCAGCCGCCGCCGGTAATAGCCCACCCACAGCGGAACGCCGGCACCTTCGCAGGCCCGGATCATCGTCTGGCACTCTTTGTAAGTGCGCGCCATCGGCTTCTCCACGTAGACCGGCTTGCCCGCCTCCGCCGCCTTGCACGTGTACGACATGTGCGTGTCCGGCGGCGTCGCCACATAGACCGCGTCCACCGCCGGGTCGTTGATCAGCCTGTCGCCGTCATCGTACCAGCGCCCCACGCCGTGCCGCCGCGCGAAGTCCTCCGCCAGCGCCCCGTTGCGCCGCATCACCGCCGTCAGCGCCGAGCCATCGGCCTTGTACAGCCCCGGCCCACTCTTGACCTCGCACACGTCCCCGCAACCGACAATTCCCCACCGAATCTTTGCCATCTCTCCGTCCCCTACCCGGCTCACCGTTAATTTCCCAATACCTACCAAAGATCACTCATAAGAGCCGTCTCTAACCACTGACCACTGACCTCTAACCACTGTCGTCCTCGTGCCCATGCACAGGCGTATGCTCGTGGTAAATCCCGTGCGCGTGCATCCGCTGGTGCAGCCGGTTATGCGCCGCCTCCAGCACCGCCCGCATCTCACGAAAGCGCTTGGCGTTCGGCCGCGGAGCGATCGTGTCCACATACGCAATCGCGCCCTCGATCTGCTCCAACACCGCCGACGCGTCCGGCTCGTTGAACAGCGGGCTGTCCGCCACCAGCGTCTGCACCGCGCTCGTGTGCGCCGCGATCTCGCCCGCCTCGCCCCGATAGCTGCCGCGCACCCGCAGCGCTATCCACGACGAAGCCGTAACCGCAACCTGCAAGCTGCCCGACGCGCTGTACTCCCCCTTCACGTCGACCTGGTCGACCACCAGCCCGCCCTGTACCACCTCCACCTGCTCGATCGGCACCTGCACCGACTCGACCCGCCAGTCGACGCCCACGCTCCCGCCGCCGGCCGGCAGTTGCACCTGCCCGCCCGGCGCCACACCCTCAACCGTCAGCTCCGCCAGCGGACCGATCGTCATGAACGTATTGCCCGCCTGCACCGCCGCCATCCAGTTCTCGTACGTGAACTCTCGCTCACCAAGATGCGCGTAGGTGCGCACGCCCCCCAGCTGCGACGAGGCCGCCATCTTGTCCGAGCCGCCCACGATCGGCAGCTGATAGCCCAGATTCAGATAACGGTACCAGTCCGCGATACCGTAGGGGTTGAGCTCCCGCTCGCACGGGTTGAAAGTCATCATCTCGATCGCATGGATCAATCCGAGAACGATATCCGCCGCCCGCTCCAACTGCGGGTTCGGCGCGTGCGGCATCACCACCAGCCCGCCCTGGTCGATACACTTCTGCGCCCACTCGGCCATCACCACCTCCTGCGGATCACCCAGGGCCGACTCCGACGGGCCGCCGCTGCACAGCGGGTGGATCATCTTGCCGTTGTAACCCAGCAGCGAAATGTGACCCAGGATCTGCATGCGGTTCTCCGTCCCCACCCGCACCAGAAACTCGCCGTCGCCGCCGAACTCGCGCGCGCCCAGCGTGGTCCTGCCGTCAAAGTCGCTGACGTTGCTGAACATCTCGCCCCACTGGCTCGCCAGCAGATTGACCACGTGCACGTCCTCAGCCTGGCCCTCCAGCAGCGCCGTCGACGGGCTCAGAAAGTGAACGTGGGTATCCGCAGTCACCCAACCCTTCTCCCGCCACGGCAGCACACGCTCCAACTCGAATACCAGTTCATCTGTGTCATCCGAGATCGTGACCTGCTTCCGCACCGGCGCCGTCTCATAGCCCTTCGTGATTTCCACGAAGACGTCGCCCAGCGGCATATCAACCTCGCAATGGCCGTCGATATAGCTGTACTGGTTGCGCCCGTTGACGAATTCGCCATAGTTGTCCTCAAACCAGTGCGGGTTCACCTTGCGATGGCGCCCGCGCGGCGGCAGATACTCGCCGTGCTCTCCGTGGAAATGTATCCGCACCGGCACCAGGTTGTTCGTCCCCTTCTGCACCACCCGCACGTCGACCAGCCGGTGGGCCGGCGCCACCGCGACGATGGTGTCTGACGCTTGGCCGTTTTCAAGTTGCGAAAGGTCATAGACGATCGGCTCGTCACTGTCCACGCCCACGTGCAGCCACGCCTGCGGATGCGCGCTGTACTCGATGATCAAGTCCCGTTGCGATACCGCGGGCTGCACGTTCGCCTCATCACCCATCCAGCGGCCGCGATCGTAGTCGAACGCGGCCCGCGCCGACATCACATAGCCCAGGTCGATAGCCAAGTCCTCGTATTCGCCGAGGGCGTTGAACTCGATGCCTTCCGGTAGCGTCAGTCGCAGTTTGCGCCGCACACCGGGGCGCAGAGGGTGCTCCGCCAGATTCGTGAGGCTGATCGCGTAGACGGTCGACCCCTCGTTGCGCGGCTGCAGGACCAAACGGCGAATCGGCCTGTCCGGATGCGGGTTCTCCAGCGCGTACAGCCACATCTTCTCTTCCATCTGATCGCGGGCGGAACTGGTGCGCGTCTCGCCGCGGCCGTACTCAGTGCTTGGGACCCGCCCCAGCTGGATCTCCTCCGTCGCCGAGTTGAAGACGGTCGCCTTCGCCGCCGGCACTGTTTCGAAGGGGCTGCCACCCCACACGACGCGACTCTGCTGAATCGCAAATCGGCGCCGTACCGGCGTTTCGTGACGGCTCCCGTCCTCGTATTCAAATGTATAGGAGGACACGTGATCGCCCAGTTCGTTTCCGTCCTGCGCGAAGTCGGCAAACCCGTCCAGATAGTTTGTAACGCGGTCCGCCACGGCATGCAGAAAAACCGCGTAGGTGGCGCGCTCCCCTCCCAGTTCGACCGTCACCGCTTCCTTGTCAAGCAAAATGACGGCAGGGCCTTCGAATCCACCGAGCAGGAACGGTACGCCGTTGAAATCTGTCGCCCCCGTCCTGTCCTCGACCAAGGAGGGCACGCGCAACGATTCCGGAAGCCCGGCGCGTTCGGCATTGAAGGATTTCGACAGATCAACGGGCGTGAAATGTGGGGAGATTGGATTCATGGGACTCTCCATTTCTGCCGCGCCTCGCGGCGGTTGATGCAGCTGTCTCGTCTGTATACTCTTTCCTACTCCAGGTGTGTCAGGACTCCGCCAGCCAGCGGTCGAACCAGTCGAACGCATCCTCCTGCATCGCAATATCGAACTTGTGCTCGCCGCCATAAAATGAGCAACTGTAGCGGTCTCCTGCCTCCGCCTTCTCGTACACCTGCCTCAGCATCACGTCAGCCCGTCTCATCTCTGCCAGCGTGAACAGCGGGTCCTCCGTATTGTTCTGTACCATCGTCGGCAGTGGCGCCCGCATCCCCAGTATATCCGGATAGTCCATCTCCGTCGGCAAATGCGGCACGTAGATCATCCACGTGTGCGTATGGCTCTTGTTGAGCAGAAAGTCCCGCCACGTCGTCATCATGCCCACACAGACCGCGCAGCGTACCCGGTCATCCAACCCGCCCAGGTAGACCGTGCGCAGGCCCCCGCCCGACAGCCCGCCGATGCCCACCCGCTCAGCGTCCACGTCATCACGCCCGCACAACACCCCCAGCGCATGCACATCCTCGGCCAGCCACACCCCCGCCCACGTCGTCCCCGCACTGAGCAAAGACTTCGCCAGGGTCGACTCGTGACCGCCAGCCCACTGGTTGTACGCGGCAATGTATTCCGGGTCCTCCGACTCCTGCTCCTCCATACCGTCCCGAATCGCCGGAGGCAGGTCCGCGATCCGGACGCGGCGGCTGCCGAAAGCGAAAGCATCCGGCACCAGCACCGCATACCCCCGCTTGGCCAGGCGGTTCGCCCACGGCGCGCCGCCGTACGCGCGTGCCTGATGGTCGACGTTGACCGCATTCTGCTCACTGTCCGTACGCGTGATCTTCTGCCAGCCGTGGAACTTATGGCCGCCGTGATCGTGCAACGCCAGCACCCCGGGCAGCCGACCGCTCGCACCTGCCGGCTTCAACAGCACCGCCTCCGTGCGCGGTCCGTATGGAAGCTGCCACGAGAGCTCCTCCACCTGCAACCCGTCATACTCGTAACGACGCTCGATCCGGCAGTCCTCCGCGCCCTCAGTCTCCGGCATCGCCACCCGCTCGCGAAAACGCTGCCGCGCCGCCGGCCGCCACGCTGCCGGCTCGATCCAGTGTGTGTGCCGGAAAGAGAGAAAACTGGGGCCTTCGCCGGAAAGGGCAGCCGCCCACGAGCCGTAAGCGCCGAGCATCGAGTGAGAGGACATTCCG
>JAPPKG010000288.1:0-9261 GCA_026914085.1 Caldilineaceae bacterium
CGATCCAGGGCATCAGCGGATCGTCGGACTGGTGGGCCATCTCGCGGCCATTGATAATCGTCAGCGTGTTGCGGACCAGCTGCTTTCCGGGGCGCGGGTTCATGAAGACGTCGTAGAACATGAAATCCCCCTCGATGATCTCGAACAGCGCCACGTCGGCCAGCGCGCCGGGCCGCAGCGTGCCGATCTCCTTCTCCAGCCCCAACACGGCCGCAGGCCGTTCGGTGGCGGCGTGGACCACTTCGGAAAAACTCATGCCCAGCGTCATGAATTTGCTCAGGCAGGTGGGCATGTCGAACATCGGGCCGCTGACGCTCATCTGGTGGATGTCGGAAGAGATGACGTCCGGCCGGTAGCCCTGCGCCATTAGCGCCTCCGCGGTCTTGAATGAGAACGACCCCGCACCGTGACCGATATCCAGCACCAGGCCGGCATCCCAGGCGCGCTTGACCGTCTCGCGCAGGTCGCCTGAATCCTCGACAATGCGCATTGTGCCGCCGGTGAAGCAGTGGGTGAGGATATCGCCGGGCCGCATCAGATCCATCACACCGTCGATCCCCGGCGGCCCCATGCCGATATGGGTCATCAGCGGCAGCTCGCAGCGGTCCGCCGCTTCACGGGCTTTGTGCAGGGGAGCGAGGCCCTGACCGCTGGTGGTGAGCTGGTCGATTCGCGCCTTGACGCCCAGCAGCACGTCCCGGTTCAGGTCGATGATCTGGCAGCAGAGATCGACGTCGCAGTAGCCGGGGTTGGCCAGTTCCCACGTCTGCGCGGTCAGCCCGATCGACGAAATGTTGAGCAGGGCATAGATGCGCGCGTGGGAGTTCTCGATTATGAACTGCCGGAAGCCGGTGAAGTTGTATCCGCCGGACGAGCCCACGTCGAGCCAGGTCGTCACGCCGCTGCGGGCCGCGATCGGGTCGGGTCGAATGCCATAGAAGCCGCAGCCGTAGTTGACGTGCGTATGCAGATCGACCAGCCCGGGCGTGACGTACTGGCCGCCGGCGTCCACGACGCGGAAGGCCGTCTCGGCCGGGATGTCCGCATCGACCGCGGCGATGCGATTGCGCTTGATCGCCACGTCCAGGCGGCCGCTCTTCCCGCCGCCGGGGTCAACCACTTCGCCGCCCTTGATCAGAAGATCGAATCGCATGTTTCTACCTTTCGCGTTTTCTTTAACTCGGTGGATAACTACTGCGGTGGTCAGCGGCCAGCCGGTCACCACCTGGCTTTGCGCTGGCGATGGCCAGCCAAGATTGCCGCCTGCCCCATCTAATCCCCTTTCCCGGACATTGTCAAGTGGCGCGCAAACTTGGGGCATTCCCGCTGCGGCTCAGAAAGCGACGTAGCCGCCGCAGACGGGAATGCACTGTCCGGTGACGTAGTCGGAGAGGTCGGTGACCAGGAATTCAACAACTTTGGCGCAGTCTTCCGGCACACCCAGGCGTCCGAGCGGGATATCCTGCAGCAGCCGGTCGCGTACTTCCGGGGTGTTGCGGCCGCCGGCCACGGCGCGGGAGGAGAGCACGAAGCCGGGCGCAATACAGTTGACATGGACGTTGTGCGGACCCAGTTCCGCGGCGAGGACGCGCGTGTAATGGATCACGCCGGCCTTGGCGACCTTGTAGGCCATACCGCCGCCGATGCGGCCGCTCCAGATGCCGGCCTGGGACGCCGTGTTGACGATTCTGCCGCTGCGAGCGGCCTGCATGTAGGGTGCAGCGGCCTGGCAGCAGAAGATCGTGCCGGTCAGGTTGATGTCCATGATGTACTGGTAGTGGTCGGGCGGCGCCGTGGCCGCACTATTGTTGGGTGGCGCATGGAGCATACCGCCGGCGTTGTTCACGAGGATATCGATCTGCCCGAATGCCTCGATAATCTCCTGCATCATCGCCTCCACCGCGGCCTTGTCGGTCACGTCGGCCTCGATGCCCAGGCCGCGCCGGCCCAGCGCCTCCACCTCCGCGGCCACCGATTCGGCCGTGAGTTCCTCGTCATACTCCTGGGCCGCGTTCAGGTCCACGTCGTTGATCACCACATCTGCGCCCAACCTGGCCAGATGCAGGACATAGGCGCGGCCCAGGCCGCGTGCTCCACCGGTGACAAGCGCGACTTTGTTTGCGAGTTTCATAACCTCCCTCCTCTATTGCGTATTGCGTGCTGCGTTTCCGGTTATCATGTTGAGGCAACAGCGCCCAGACGGCAAACTCGAATATGAGATTCGGACAGAGATTAACGTGATATGTGCGATGAGGCCAGGTCGCTGAATGGCAGGCAGACTGTAGCCGCGGCGAACTGCACGAAACAAGCCAATCTCGGCAGTCATTTGGCTGAGGTGGTGGCAGGTGGTTAAGATAGGCGTAGATTTCGCTCCTTTTCTTCACCAATACGCGACGTAGAATACGGGAATTTCCCGTAAGATGGGAGATCATTTTGTGAATGGCGGCCGGCGCGTCGTGCGTTGGGTTGATGCGGCCCAGGTGCGGTATGTCTAATGTCCGGGATGGAAAACGGTGAAATTCAATTACGCTGTTGTTTATGAGCGGACGCCAAACAACTACGGTGCCTATGTGCCCGGACTGCCCGGTTGCATCGCTACCGCAAAGAGTTGGAAGGATATTCAGACAATGATACGCGACGCGATCGTTTTCCACATTGAAGGTCTGATAGAGAGCGGCGACCCGATCCCCGAGCCACAAATGTCGGTCGGGGAGGCAATGACCTATCATATCGCGAGCCTCTCCGACGCTGGGGAATCCGTCCCAGACCAAGAAACCACCTTTGGTATGGTTGAGATTGAGATCGCTAGACCCAAGGCGGCCGCGGTGAGCTGATTTTGAGCAGGGCCTCAGTCGCCAAGCGTGGGAAGTCTGGGTCGTTCGGCAGATTCACAGGTGTGTAGTCACTGAAAAGGCATTCAAGTACCGTCATAAGGATTGAACCGGTCTGTCAATGCAACATGACACCATCGCCGTGCTCGACTACGGCAGCCAATACAGCCAGTTGATCTGCCGCCGCGTGCGGGAGGCCAATGTCTACGCTGAGATGATCTCGTGGGACCGGGCGGCAGAGCGCCTGCCGCAGGTCAACCTGAAGGGCATCATCCTTTCGGGCGGTCCGGCCAGCGTCTATGAAGCCGGCGCGCCCGCGCTGCCGGACATTGTGCTGGAGAGCAGCGTGCCGGTGCTGGGCATCTGCTACGGGCTGCAGTTGCTGGCCCATGCGCTGGGCGGCCACGTAGCGCCGAGCGCCAAGCGCGAGTACGGCCCGGCCGAGATCGAGGTGACGGGAGAGACCCGTTTCTTTGGCGGACAGCCGCGGCACCAGCAGGTATGGATGAGCCACGGCGACCGTGTGGAGCGGCTGCCGGCCGGTTTTGAAACGGTAGCGCGCAGCGGGAATTCACCGTGCGCGGCCATCGCCGACGAAGCCCGCTCGCTCTACGGGCTCCAGTTTCACCCGGAGGTTGTGCATACCCCGAACGGTTTTGCGCTGCTGCAGAACTTCGTCCTCCGCATCTGCGGCTGCACAGGGGACTGGACATCGGGCCAATTCATTGAGGAGAGCGTCGCCGGGATCCGGACGCAGGTCGGGCTGGCTGGCCGGGTGATCTGCGGGCTGAGCGGCGGCGTGGACAGCGCGGTGGCGGCCACGCTTGTCCATCGCGCCGTTGGGGAGCGGCTGACCTGCATCTTTGTCGATCACGGCCTTTTGCGTGCGGGCGAAGCGGAGCAGGTGGTGGACACGTTCGAGCGGCATCAGGGCATGAGGCTGGTCGCGGTGGATGCCAAGGAGGCGTTCCTGGACGACCTGGACGGCGTAACCGAGCCGGAGGAAAAGCGCAAGCGGATCGGCGCACGCTTCGTGCGCGTCTTTGAGGAGGAGACGGAACGGTTGTCGGAGGAGAGCGTAAAGAGGAATGAGGAGAGAAAAGACCCCTCGCAATCCTCGCCAAAGTTATTTCTGGCGCAGGGCACGCTCTACCCCGACGTGATCGAATCGGCCAGCAATGAGGATTCGGCAAACGCACGCACGATCAAGACGCACCACAATGTGGGCGGCCTGCCGGAGGACATGACCTTCGAGCTGATCGAACCGCTGCGGATGCTGTTCAAGGACGAAGTGCGCCGCATTGGCGAGGAGCTGGGCCTGCCCGAGGAGATCGTCTGGCGACACCCGTTTCCTGGGCCGGGGCTGGGCATCCGCATCCTCGGCGAGGTGACGTGGGAGCGCCTGGAGATGCTGCGCCGGGCCGATTTTATCTTCCTCGAGGAGTTGCGGGCCGCGGGCCTATACCGCCAGACGAGCCAGGTCTTCGCCGTGCTCCTGCCTGTGCAGACGGTTGGCGTGATGGGCGACGGGCGCACCTATGCCAACGTGATCGCGCTGCGCGCGGTCACCACCGACGACTTCATGACGGCCGACTGGGCACAGCTGCCCTACGACCTGCTGGCGCGGGTCAGTAGCCGCATCGTCAATGAGGTAGACGGGGTCAACCGGGTCGTATATGATGTTTCGAGCAAGCCCCCTGCCACGATCGAGTGGGAATGATCTGCACAGGTCAGTGGTTAGAAGTTTATGATGGGGTTGGCCGCGAAGCAGCGCGGCCACTTTTCTGGATGAACGTATAGAGGCGATCCTTGCCGGCAGCCCGGCCACTGCCGGGCACACGCCTTGCGTCCATCGAGGAGGCCAGCGATGACAATGACGCGCGCTCCCAAGCAATGGCTCTGGGAAGTAGCGGTTGCCGTGGCAATTGTCGCGGCAATTGCCGCCGCCGCTGTTTGGACGCGGATTTATGACACCCACAGCCACTACAACCGTGGTGTGGCCAATTTCGAGCGCGGTCGATATCTGGAGGCGATCGCCAACTTCGATCAGGCTTTGCAGCTGGAGCCCGACGTCGCACACATTTACAGCATCCGGGGTTCTGCCAAGAGGATTCTCGGTCGATATCGGGAAGCGATCGCCGACTATGACCACGCCCTGCGACTGGAGCCCGACACCGCTTACATCTACACCAACCGGGCCGGAGCCAGATCCAGCCTTGGTCAACATCGGGAAGCGATTGCCGACTATGACCACGCCCTGCGACTGGAGCCCGATACCACTTACAACTACGTCAACCGGGGAGTGATGAAATCCAACCTTGGCCAGTATCGGGAAGCGATTGCCGACTATGACCACGCCCTGCAACTGGAGCCCGACAACGTCTATGCTTATGTTTCTCGGGGACGGGCCAAATCCAAACTTGGTGAATACGATGAGGCCTTCGCCGACTTCGAACAGGCCGTACGGCTGGAGCCCGACAACGCATATATTTACACCAGCCTGGGCGATGTCAAGTTCGACCTTGGTCAGATTCAGGAGGCCTTCGCCGACTATGATCAGGCCGTCCGACTGGAGCCAGACAACGGTTATGTCTACTTCGCACGTGCCTATGCCAGGGCCGAACTTAGCCAATACGCGGAGGCAATTTTCGATTATGATCAGGCATTGCGTCTGCAACCTTACTTTGTTGTCGCCTATATCAACCGGGCCCAAGCCAAGATCGAACTAGGTCAATTCCAGAAGGCGATTACCGACTACGATCAGGCTGTCCGTCTGCAACCGGAAGATCCTCACGTCTACTTCAATCGAAGCCTTGCCAAGGCCGAAATGGGTCTATCCCGGGAAGCCCTCGCCGACATAAAAGCCGCTCTGGAACTGGCGCGAGAGGCTGACGACAGCGACCTCATAACACTCATTGAAGGAAAGATTGAGGAGCTTGAGCAAGACGAATGATGGGTAAAAACTTTTCGCTCCGGCACAAGCCCTTCATACCAGATGAAATCCGGGCCTGGCGCGTGCTTCTGTCGTCGCCAATAGTATGAGCATCTGAAATGGCTGGATTCCTGCGCTTCGCCCTTCCTCTCATCGCTGTGCTCTCCATCTTCCCTCTGTATACGCGCTATAAGGCTTCAGCCGCGCCCATCCCGCCGGGCGTGCATCTGGCCGGCCTGGAACTCAGCCATCTGAAAGATCCCGCGCAGATCGCGACGGTCATGGAAGCTGCCATGAGCCAGCCGATCGCCGTCTACTATGACGAGACGCGCCTGGTGCTGCGGCCGCAGGACGTGGACTTTGAAATCGATACGGCCGCGATGCTGGCCGAGGCGCAGCAGTATCTGGACGGCCCGGACTTTGTCGATATCGCCCTGCGCAGGCTGGCCGGGATCCCCCAGCAGCGCAGGGACATTCCGGCGCGCTACAGCTACGATCCGCAGAAGCTGGCGACCTGGCTGTGGCAGGTGGGCGAAGAGTTGAATCACCCACCCCAGCCCGGGCGGGTCCTGCCGCCGCAGTGGAACTGGCGGACCGAAGGGGGCATGAGGGAAGCGGGTGGTGAGGAGAGCGCAGAGACAGATGTCCTTCCCCCTTACGCGACACTGCCGCCCTCTTTTGTGGGCTCGGCGCAGCGCAGCTGGCAGTGGACATCCGGCACGGTGGGCCAGACGCTGCTGATCGACGAGAGCGCGCAACCAATCCTCGACGCGCTCAGCAGCATGGACGCGCGTACGGCCCATCTTGTGCTGCAGGAGACCCCGCCGCCGCCGCTGACGATGGCGGAGTTGGGCAGCGAACTGGATGCCTATACATCCAACTTCCCCGGATTCGCCGCCATCTACGTGCAGGACCTGACCACGGGAGAAGAGGCGACTGTCGACGTCGATGTGGCCTTCTCCGGCATGTCGACCATGAAAATCGCGATCGCCAGTGAAGCCTACCGGCAGATGGCCGGTTTTGAGAACGAAGCCGTCGGCCAGTGGATCGACTTTGCGCTGGGGGAGAGCAACAATGCCGCCGCCAACCGCCTTCTGCAGTGGCTCGGCGATGGCGATATCTACACCGGCGGTCGGCGGGTAACGGAGATGATGCGCACCCTGGGCTTTACGAACTCATATATTCAGACCGGCTACGACGACAAATCGATCATCAGCAAGATTCCCACAGAGGCCAACAGCCGCACCGACTGGAACACGAATCCGGATACGCATCTGCAGTCCACACCCGCGGACCTGGGCCGGCTGCTGACAGAGATCTACCGCTGCCAGGCGGGGGAAGGGCTACTGATCGAGACCTTCGGCGACGCGATCACGCCGGAGGAGTGCGCGGCGATTCTCTTCTATGTCAGCCATGACGAATTTACGGAGATGATATGGGGCGGGCTGCCGCGACCGGCGCAGAGCTGGATCATCCACAAACACGGCTTTGTCAACGAGGCGCACAGTGACCTGGCCCTGATCTGGGGGCCGAGCGGGCCCTATGTCCTCGCCGTCTATCTGTGGCGCCCCGGCTGGATGGACTGGCCGACCAGCAACCGCACCATGAAGGAAGTCAGCCGCATCGCGTGGAACTTCTTTGCCTATAAGTCGATGACCGAGGGCATAGAAGCGCCGCCGCCGCTGACGTTATCGCCGCCCCCCAACTACGTACCCGTGAACACCTATAGCAGCCGCGCCGCGCTCAGCGGCCAGAGCGAGACCGGTGCCCAGTGAGAGATGCTCAGCGGCTGCACCCGCCATAGAACGTGAGGACAGCTCTTATGCCCAATCCATCCGGAGAGACTCTCGACGGAATTGTTGACGAGATCACGCAGCAGATGGAGGAGATCAGCCAGCTGCGGGACGGCACGCTCAGCCGCAGCCGCCGCCTGATCCGGGACTGCGCACACAGCATCCGCGCCATGCACCGCCACGAGCTGGCGACGGCGGAAGAAATGCTGGCCGCGGCGCGCCGCGACGCGCAGGCGATGGTGGAGCCCCTGGCCGACCACCCGGAGCTGTACCATGTGGGTTATACGCAGGACGCGCTGAAGGAGCTGGTGGAGGCCCATCTGCTCTACGCCTTTATCACCGGCGGGCCGCTGCCGGCGCCGGCCGAACTGGCGGTCACCGGCGCGACCTACCTGAAGGGCCTGACCGAAGCCGCCACCGAGATGCGCCGCTTCGCCCTCGATCTGATGCGGCAGGACCGCGTCGAAGAGGCCGATCCCTACCTGGAGATGATGGACGAGATCTACTCGCTGCTGGTGACGGTCGACTTCCCGGACGCGGTCACCGGGGGCCTGCGCCGGCAGACCGATGTGCTGCGCGGCGTTCTGGAACGTACCCGGGGCGACCTGACGACGGCGATGCGCCAGGAAAAGATGCAGGCCGCGCTGCGCCGGGTCGAGGAGCGGCTGGGATAACGGCAGTTTTCGGTGACGTCACTGTTGCGGGTGTCGTCACTGCTCAGAAGAAAATCATGGCGTCAAACGGATTTCAAATGAGAAGCTCATCTCTGGAGAAAGAGAACAATGCAAAATCAACATGTCTTTATGGGCGACCTTACCCGGCGGGAGTTCCGCGAAGCGCTGGCAGAGGGCAAGTTTCACACGGCGATCATTCCCACAGGCAGCATCGAGCAGCATCTCGAGCATCTGGCGATGGAGCATGACATCCGCATGGCCACCCACATCGCTGAACAGGCGGCCCGCCAGCTTTACCCCCAGGTCATCGTCACGCTGCCGATTCGCGCCGGCATCTCGGAACACCACATGAGACACCAGGGCACCGTCTCAGCCAAGCCGGGCCCGTGGCTGAGCGTGGTGTTCGACGCCGTGGAGAGCCTGATACGCCACGGTGTCAAAAATGTTCTCATCCTCAACGGGCACGGTGGCAACGAAGCGCCCATGGGTGGCATCATCGGCCAGTGGCATCTCTATTTCGCGGCCGAGGCGCCGGAGGCCAGTGTGCAGTTCCACTCCTACTGGGATCTGAGCCGACCGGAAGCTGAAAAGCTGTGCAAGGGAGGGGTGCCGGGCCACGCACAGGAGTACGAGACCGCGATGGCGCTGGCCGTCTGCCCGCATAACGTGCGTGTGGAGGCGATGCACGACCAGGAAGACAGAACCCCGCTGGACGCCAGCGCGGAACAGGGGCAAAAGCTGGTCGATGCAGCCGTGAATGCCACCCGCCGCTACGTGGAAGAGATGATCGCCGGCAAGCACCGCGCCGCCGTGAACCCTGAATGAAAGCCGGTGGTTACCGGCTAGGAATCAGGAACCGTTCCAGCTTCGTTTACGCCGGATCACCGGCCATTGCCGTTCAGGCCGCAGTATTCGGCTGCGGTGAGGGCAAAGACCTGCGCGGCCTGTGTCAGGCGTGTCAGTGATACCCACTCTCCGTCCGAGTGGGCGGTCTCGTTGGAGGGGCCGTAGTAGAAGGAAGGTACGCCGCC
>JAPPKG010000058.1:0-9171 GCA_026914085.1 Caldilineaceae bacterium
CCTTGTAGGCCGCGATGCCGCCGCTGATGCCGAGTACGATTCGTTTGCCGGAGAGTATCGGGGCCATGGTTTAGCTCCACGTCAGTTCGATGTAGGACCGCCAGGCAGGGCGCGAACGCAAGTCACGAGTCGGCGACGCCCCCGTCCCGGTGGCGGGCAAGATAGGACCGGGACGAGCTCCGCAACACCTCCGAACCGAAGTCCGGTGCATGGCGGGCGCAGGCTGCCTCATCCACCTCGACGCCAAGACCCGGTTTTTCAGGCGGCAAAATGTGCCCGTCGACAACCGTCAACGGCTCGACGACGAACTCTGTCATTGAGAGTGGCGAATCGTCAGGGTCAACCATCTCTTGAATGACAAAGTTGGGAGCCGTGAAATCCACGTGGACGCAGGCCGCCGTCGACACCGGACCATAGGGGTTGTGGGGCGCGAGGCCGGCGTAATAGACCTCCGCCTGCGCCGCGATGCGCCGAATCTCGCTGATGCCGCCAGCGTGGCAGGCATCCGGCTGTAGCAGGCTCGCTGCCCCAGTCTCCAGAATCTCGCGAAAGCCCCATCGAGTAAACAGTCGCTCACCCGTGGCAATCGGAATGTTGGTGGCGCGGGCTACCTGCGCCATAGCCGCCGGGTTCTCCGCCTGCACAGGCTCCTCCATGAAGAACGGATAGTACGGCTCAAATCGATGAGCGTACCGAATCGCCATCTGCGGCGTTACCCGCCCGTGCATATCCAACAAAATATCCACGCCGTTGCCGACCGCCTCCCGCACCGCTTTCAGCCCGGCCTCCGCTTCATCCAATACCCTTGGCCCGTCCAGGATATTTGTGATCGGTATCGGGACCGTCTTGACCGCGTCCCAACCCTTCGCCGCCTTCGAAAGCGCGCTCTCTGCCATCGCTTCGGGCGTGTCGCCGCCGAAGTGCGTGTACATCCGCACTCGGTCCCGTACCTTTCCGCCGAGAAGCTCATAGATTGGCTTGCCCGCCTCCTTGCCCTTGATGTCCCATAAGGCCTGGTCGATCCCCGAAAGAGCCGACAGACCGATAACGCCCTGCCGCCAGAAGCCGCTGCGATAGAGGACCTGCCAGCAGTGCTCCACCTCAAGCGGACTGAAGCCTAGGATCATCGGCTCCATGTCCTGTACGCAGCCGGCCACCGCCCGCGGTTTCCCCTCTACAGTGGCTTCTCCCCAGCCCACCAGCCCTGGCTGATCCGTCTCCACTTTGACAAAGACGAACGTTTTTCGCTCCCCCTGCGCAAAGACTGGTCTGATTGCAGTGATCTTCATTGTAGATTTCCTCGTGGGTGCTGGCAGCGCTGTTCAGGCTGCCTCCAACATTTCCTGTACCATTGACTCTGCCAGCTGGCGTTCCGCCTCGCCGGCCTCGATCTCCCCATCGAGAAGTCCCTTGCGCAATCTGCGCATGATCTGCCCATACCCCGGGCCCGGAGGCAATCCCATCTGGAGGAGGTCTCTTCCATCCAACGCGGGGCGAACGTGCCGCCATCTGTGCACGTAGCAGTTCAATCGCCTGTGCAGCAAGGGATCCTCCTCCACAAGCGAAAGCAGCAGCAACACAGCCGGCTGCGCCCTGTCGAGAATGGCCACTACTTCGCTTGGCCGTTGCTGTAAGTCGGTCAACTCCGGCACGTGTTTCTTGACCATCCTGAGCTGGCGCATCAGCCCCTGTGTTCTTCCTCGTAGCCGCAGCCTTTCGCTCAGTTCCTTTTCTATCGGTGACGCCTTGCCTTCGTTTTGGCCATCTACCCGCAGCACATCGAAAATGAGAAGTCCCCAATAGAGTCTTTCGACCGGCGTGTCGTCCAGTTGCAGCTGACCTGCCAGCGCCTCAATCTCACTGTCGTCACCCCCGTTCCCTGCCTCAATTGGCCTCCCCGCCTTCAGGAAATCCCGCAGCGATGCGCACCGACTGGCAAAGGACTCTCCGGCCCGCAATGCAGGATGTATCCGGCTGAGAATGCCCAATTCGTCCAGGCGTTGAACTGTATCTTCCGGTCTCTCTTCTTGGAATATCCGGTCCAGCTCCTGTCGAATTCGCGCCGCCGTAACCCGCCCAAGCAGCGGTGCCGCATCCAGAAGATGCTCCTGAGTCCGCGCATCGATCCGAAACCGAAACCTCTGTTCATACCGCACAGCGCGCAGGATTCTTGTCGGGTCATCCACAAAACTTAGACTGTGTAGTACCCGCACTATCCCGGTCCTCAAGTCCGACAGACCGCCATAGAAGTCTAGCAAATCGCCCCATCGGTCCGGAGTGAGAGCAACCGCAAGCGTATTGACCGTAAAATCCCTCCGGTGCAGGTCAAGTTTGATGCTGCCCTGCTCAACGGTTGGTAGGACCGTTGGCTCTGTATAGAACTCAGTACGCGCAGTAACGAAATCGAGATGATTTGGCAACTTGCCCTGATCACGCCCCTCGCCACTGGCCGCTAAGTCCGCGCATGTCAACGGAAATTCCGGCTCGTCTAGAATCCACTTGGCAGTACCAAATCGAGCGTGCGTGACAATTCGCCCTCCACACCTGCTCTGTATGCGCCCTGCTAGTTCGATCGCATCCCCTTCGACTACCAGGTCCATGTCCAGGAATCCAGCTCCGTCGGAGCTGTCGAGGCGCCCCAACAGCAGGTCTCGAACGAATCCCCCGACAACATACACCGCATGTCCCATCTCAGTCGCAGTCTCACCCACTAGCCAGAGTAGCCGTTGTTGGCTTTCCGACAGGATCTCTCCCAATTCTCGACTGACATCCGGGATTTTCGGCGGAGCCTCCTTCTCTTCGCCCCAAAGTTTGAGCAGATCCGTTCGCGTAACAATTCCGACCATCTCGCCGCCGCCATCCACAACAGGAATCTGTCCCCAACCACTCTCGATCATCAGCTTGTGAAGTGTGCTGATTGGCGCATTCGCACGAACCGTATACTCTCCTTGGCGCATCACTTTATGAACCGGTAGCGTGCCCAGCCGGTGGCCGAGGGTCCGGTCTGCCTCGCGTCGAGTCAGGATCCCCACCAACCTGCCGCGGCCGTCCTCTCCTCCGTGAAGAACGGGAAACCCTTCATGGCCGTAGCGCTGCATCAACCCCATCGCATCGGCTACGGTCATCCCGTCCTCCAGGGTACGTGGTCGACCCCGGCTCATGATCTGTGCTACGGTTGCCGGAGCCACCGCGTGCTCTTGAATCAGCTGGCCGATACGTTCTCTAACCACCCCAAGATCGGTCCCTTCCAGCAGGGCAGCAGCTGCTCGCCTGTGGCCTCCGCCCCCGAGACGCTCAGTGATCACCCCGACGTCGATAGCATCGGTGTTGCTCCGAGCCACAACTTGCACGCGATCCGCTAAATTTACGACGACAAACAGTGCATCAGGATTGAAAAGATCGTTCAGCCGGTGTGCAAGACCGCTGAGTTCATCTTCATAGTCGGGGGCATCCGCCATCGCCAGCACGACGTTCTGGCCTGCAACCGTCAAATGCTCCGCGCCATCAGTCAACTGTGCGGACAATTCTTTCTGCGCGTCGGTGAGAGGGAAATTCAGGAAACGTCGCATCACGTCCAGACGGGCGTCCTGCTCGACGAGCCAGGCCGCGCAACGAATGTCGCGATGCGTCGTGGAGGGATACAACAGGCTGCCGGTGTCTTCGTAAATTCCCAACGCCAGCAGGGTGGACTGAAACGGGGAAAGCCCTCTGTTCTGCTGCATCAGACGCTCAACCAGCAGCGTGGCATTGGCACCCGTCGTATGTGGACCAAGGGAATCCTGCCAGACCTCCCAACCCGATGGCAGCGGCTCGGTCGCACTATGGTGGTCAATCACCAGATGCCGGCAATCTTCCCCCATTCCCTTTACCGCGTTAAATCTCCGCGTGTCGACGACAATCGCCAACTCGACGCTGCCGCGCGGCAGATGTCGTGGATCGACGAAAGGAAACTGGTTTCGGTACAGCGAAAGGAAGGCCTGGACGTTGCGTTTCAGTTTCCACGGCAGGACTGGCAACGCCTGTGGGAAGAGCAGTGCTCCCCCCAGCAAGGAGGCTAACGCATCAAAATCTGCAAATTCGTGGGTGAGAATGACTGTCTGGCTGCGCATCGGTGAAATCGGTAAGGCCGCCCATGGAAACTGCAAACTACTATACCCATCGCCATCCGGATGGGCAAGCACAGGGCTGAAGGTGTCCTGCCTCCAGGGCAGGCCTATTCCGACTCCATCGACAGGACCGCTAACCGCCCTCTGAGCGGCGCAATAGCGCCAAGGCAGCCCTATTGTGGCGTTCGGCTAACTTGGGTACGTCAATGTGAGGAGGAACGCCGTCCTCAACCAGGAGCCGCCCGTTGACAAAGGAGAAATCGACAGGCTGCGGCGAACAGAAAACCAGCGCCGCAACCGGATCATGCACCGCGCCCCCAGCGAAAGTTAACGCCGAAAGGTCAAATCCGATTACATCCGCCGCCATCCCCGGCACCAGCGCACCGACATCGTCGCGCCCCAACACAGAGGCCCCGCCCAACGTGGCGATCTCCAGCGCCTCCCGCGCCGTCATGCCCTTGGGATTGCCCATTACCCGTTGCAGCAACAGGCACTGCCGCACCTCTTCCATCAAGTTGCTGCCATCATTGCTGGCGCTGCCGTCCACGCCCAATCCCACGTTCACACCCGCATCCCGCATCGCCCGCACCGGCGAAATACCGCTGGCCAACCGCATGTTGCTCGTAGGGCAGTGTGCTGCACCTGTCCTTGTCCGCGCGAACCGACCGACCTCCTCCTCATTCAGGTGCACGCAGTGGGCGTGCCATACATCATCGCCCAGCCAGTCCACTTCTTCTGCGTACGTCCCGGGCCGGTATCCGAACCGCTCCATGCAGAACGCCTCTTCGTCAAGCGTCTCCGCCAGATGCGAGTGAAGGTGCACATCCATCTCAGGTCCGAAAGAGCGCGCCAGTGCTGCGCTCTCTCGCATTAGTTCCTGCGTGACGCTGAATGGGCTGGCAGGGCCAATTACCACTCGGCGCATCGAAAACCGGGACGCGTCATGGTACGTCTCGACAAGCCTCCGGCTCTCGACAAGAATGGCGCTCTCCTCCTCAGTCATCCAGTCTGGAGGAAGGCCGCCCTTACTCTCGCCAAGGCTCACACTACCTCTCGTCCCATGAAATCGGACGCCGATCTCCTCAGCGGCCTCGAACTGATCGTCCAATCGCGTACCATTTTGCCAGAGGTAATGATGATCGCTGCTGGTCGTGCATCCGCTCAACAACAGTTCGGTCAGCGCGACCTGTGTGCTGACACGCACATCCTCGGGCCGGACTCCCGCCCATATTGGATACAGGGCTCGCAGCCAGTCGAAAAGCACACCGTTCTGGGCCGCAGGCACAGCCCGCGTAAGCGTCTGAAAGAAGTGGTGGTGTGTATTGATAAAACCGGGGAGGACTATCTTCCCCCGTGCGTCCAGAAATGCCGTAGATGATGATGATTCGGAGGCCGATTCCTCCCTGTACTCGGACGGCAAATCGGCTGTCGCACCGACCCAGACGATCTGTGGACCCTCCATCACAAGCGCGCCGTCAGCAATCTCCTCTCGCCCTTCATTCATCGTTACAAGGCACTCGGCATTTGTTACAACGGTCCTTGAAGTCATCGACAAAACTGTTCCCTTTCAGTGAATGCCCTCATCGGGCTGTTTATCGCTTGCGCCAATATCTGAAGCTACCCTTACAGTTCTGGCTGTTGTGCCTTCATCCCTTCCCGTCATCTCAGTGCCAGCAGGCTGGGTGTCATCCCTTCCTCATCCAACATCCCCTTCAGTTCCACGGTCGAAAGCGGACGCCCTTTGCCTGCCAGGGCTGTTAGGGCCGCCTCCATCACGTTCGTTCCAAAACTGCGCCCATCCAATCGCGGTGTCACCGTAGCCAGATGGGAAACGCCTCGTTCCTTGAGAAGGGCTACGTCTTCATCCGTTGTTGTGTTTGTTACAATGATCTTGCCATCCAGGCCTGACGGCAAGTGTTGCTTGATGTAATGAAAATCATCCGCAATGATCGAGGCCCAACTGTATTGTGCCGTGAATTTGGGGACGATCTGCTCCTGTTGTTCCCCGGTCGGGTAGATCCAGGAGAAGGGTAAACGGGACATGACCGGAAGCAGAATCCGGGCCAGCAAATGGAGGGTGCTTAGGCTTCGCAAGAATACCGGAATTCCCAGGCCGAAAGCCAGGTCGCCAAACAGCGGCTGATAACCCATATCCACAAAGCCGCGCACCATCGCATAGCGGCCGACTGCTACGCAAAATAGGACGTTCTTGGGATGTGCGGGCAGGAGATTCTGCAGTCGCTGCGCAGTCTGTCGCTCTACAACGGTCCGAATGCCGCCACCATCAACCACAGGCGTTTGTATACCGGCTACGATGCTGCGGACCGAATGGAGCGGAAAGTAGCGGTCGTTTACCTCCAGGCCGAGGTCTGCACCGCCAAAACCGAAGGCGTCAACCTGGCCGTCATGTTCCAGAAACAGTTGTCGCATCCGTTTCTGGTCTCCATCGGCGCCGATCCGCTCCAGAACGACCTGCTCATCCCGGATCGTGGTCTCGACCCGTTTATTGCGCTTGCTGCTGCCCAAGCTGATGGAGACGACCCGTTTCATAGAGAGTCTGCTTCGGCGCCCTTAGGTTTCGGCCCTATTGCGCGGCAAATGACCGGCGCGCCCGGCACTCACGCAATCTGCCCTGCTAGCCTCATTCAATCACGCCAATATGGCGTCCCGCCTTGATGAAGACGCTCAATGCAAACTCAATGTCTTCTTCAGTGTGGGCAGCCGTAACGTTGGCCCGCAGGCGGGCCGTCCCTTCCTTAACGGCCGGCGGCAGAACAGGCAGTACAAATATGCCGTTGTCTTGACAGAACTTGGTCATTGCAAATGCGCGTTCTTCAGTCCCGACCATGATTGGAACGATCGGCGACTCGGTCTGGCCAGTGTCGAAACCGGCGGCCTGCAGACCGCTAGTGAACTGCTGCGCATTGCGGAGGAGGATGCGATTGCGCTCTGTACCTTCATCTTCCAGCACATTGAAGCCTTCGGTAATGGCAGCTGCCACCGACGGCGGCAATGCGGCACTGAATACAAAGCCGCGCGCAGTATGCCGCAAATATGTGACCAGCTTGTCGCTGCCCGCCACATAGCCGCCAATGCCCGGAATCGCCTTGCTGAGTGTACCCATCTTCAGATCGATGGAGCCGTACATGTCAAAATGCTCCTCGATCCCATGTCCGGTCTTGCCCAGTACGCCGATGCTGTGTGCCTCGTCCAGCATCAGCCTCGCATTGTATCGCCTGCAAATCTCATGCGCATCCGGCAGATTGAAGATGTCGCCGTCCATCGAAAACACGGCGTCCGCGATGACCAGCTTCCCTGCCCCTTCCGGAGCTCGCCGCAGTTGTCTTTCGAGGTCATCCATGTCGTTGTGGCGGAATCGGACAAACTTGCCTCGGGCCAGCAAACAGCCATCAACAATACTCGCATGGTTCCACCTGTCCGAAAACACCCAATCTCCCCGCCCGACAAGCGTGCTCACTGTGGCCAGATTGGTAACATAGCCGGAACTGTATACAATGGCCTCTTCTCGCCGGGCGAAATCGGCAATCGTCCTCTCCATCTTGGTGTGGAGATCTAACGTGCCGCCGAGAATGCGGACGCCATGCGTGCCGGTTCCATATTTGTCTGCTGCCTCTTTGGCTGCTGCCACTATGCGAGGATGGTTAATCAGTCCCAGGTAACTGTAGGTCGCAAACATCAGCTTGCGCTTGCCCTCAGTATGTACCCATGGCCCCTCAAGTGAATCTACCGGCTGAAAATAGTAGTAGTGTTCGCTTGCTTTTGCCTCTGCCGTCCGTTCCCACCAGGCATCGATTCCCTGCGAAAAAGCATCGACCAGTTCACCATCGCCGTTCAGAAAGGACTCAAAAGAAGGGGCGTCTATCGCCGCCGTGGAGAGACCATCGGGATGGACCCCAACTGGCTCCGCTCCAAGGCGCGCTAACTGATTAACCATTGTATGAGACCTCGTTTTCCACTACGTTACAATATACTAGGGCAGAGAAGGCACCGGGATAATTGTATATGCCAATGTCCGCCAGCAAAAAACAGCCGACCCAATCGTCTAGACGAAGGGCGCGAGAATAATATCATAGAATTGTAGCGCATTAAAGTCCACCGTGCAAAGACGACCTGTCTTGGGGCAAGAATCCGGCTTCGGGGACACACTTCAAGTCGGCATTCAAGCTCGGCCGGTTGCATATTCGATGCCCGTCAGACCCGCGAAATTGTAATTGAGACCTCAAGAGTTCAAATATGCACGCAATTCACACTGACCCAGAGAACCAGTACCAGCCCCACAGGCTTCTGCGCGATGGCAATCTGCAGACGATTCTTGGCCGCCACATCCCCCAGGAAGCCGCGTTGGTCAACGAAGACGAACAGATTATCCTGTTCGACGCCGGACCCGACAGGACAGATCTCGATCCGGGCCGAGCGGTGAAGCTGCTTGGGTTCTACACGCCGCACCGGATCGCCGCCAACCTGCAAACTAATCCCAAAGGTTTGGCCATGCTCGTGCACGGTTGGGAAGGTGACAGCCACTCCGCCTACAATCTCATCTTGGGCAGCTCTCTGATCCGAGCGGGCTATGACGTCGTGCGCATGAACATGCGCGACCATGGACCGACCCACCACCTCAACAAGGGGATCTTCTTCGCAACCCTCATCGAGGAGTTCCACGCCGCGACTCAGCAGGTTGGCCTTCTCGCTGCCGGTAGGCCTTTCTTCATCATCGGCGCCTCTCTCGGCGGCAATTTCGTCGTCCGTATGGCCCTGCGCCATGCCCATAGTCCCATCCCCAATCTTCGCCGGGCTGTAGCGGTCAATCCCGTCCTCAATCCCCGGCGCACATGCATTTTGCTGGACAACCATCGGCTCCTGCGCCGCTACTTTCGCCGCCGCTGGCTGGATTCACTCCTAAAGAAGCAAAAACTGTTTCCCGAACTATACGACTTTACTCCCTTGGCGTCTGTCCCGACGGTCTGGGAAATAAGCGACTTTGTGACCAAGAGCATGTCCCACTACAGTGGCGTGGAAGAATACTTGGACGCCTATTCAGTCCAGC
>JAPPKG010000109.1:0-9035 GCA_026914085.1 Caldilineaceae bacterium
CCGGTCCAGACGGCGGCAGCCGCAGCCTACACGCTTCTTCTGCTCTTCGCCGCCGCCGGCCTTGCCTTCGGGCTGGCACTTACCGTCCCGCGCTTCGGCGTTCTGCCAGCGGGGTTGCTTCTCCTCGTCTTCAGTGACCTGGTCTGCCTCCTCGAACTGGCTGCCAGCCCGTCCGTCTTCCCGCGCCTCAGGCCGCCCGATGCAGGCACCGGCAGCCGGCTCCTCCCAAAACTCAGCAGCGCAGCCCGCCTCATTCGCCCGCCCGCGCAGACCCTCATCGTCGCCTCGATCTGGTCCGCGCTTCAGAATCCAGCCGCCTCCCAGCTCTCCGTCTTCCTCTCCTGACCCGTACTCGCCCCTCGAACCAACCCCTCCACTCGGCCCCAGCGAGGTCTGTGCAGCGACCCGCCTCCTGCTTCAGCCCGCCGGACCGCCCCTCATCTCGAAAATCCCTATCAATCCTGCAAATCCTGATTCAGACAACCACCACCCTAAATTCTGAGACACATTTTTTCCCGCCGTCTGTTTATCTTTTCCTTACTCTTCGCTATAATGGTGCCGGTGCCTTGGTACGCCCGGGTCAAGCCATTACCAATTCGAGACAGATCATGTCCACCATCCACTTCCCTTTCGGCCAGGACATCGCCTGGCAGCCGAATCCCGACTGGATCGCACGAAGCAACCTGCAACAGTTTATGGACCGGCACGGCATATCTTCCTATGACGAACTGCTGACCCGCTCGGTCGAAGATATCAGCTGGTTCTGGGATGCAGTAATGGAGGACCTCGATATCCGCTTCGCCCATCCCTACTCGCAAATCGTCGATCTGTCCGACGGCGCACCTTTCGCCCGCTGGTGCGTCGGCGGCAAGATGAACATAGTCCACAACTGCCTCGACAAGTGGCAGGAAATTGAGACCGCGTCTGAAACCGCTCTCGTCTGGGAAGGGGAGGAAGGGCAGAACGTTTCTCTTACATACGCCCAGCTTCACCAGGAAGTCTGTCGCTGCGCCAATGCCCTGCGCAGCCTCGGTATCGGTAACGGCGATGCCGTCGGCCTTTACATGCCGATGATCCCTGAGCTAGCTGTCGCCTTTCTGGCGGTTATCAAAATCGGCGGCATCGTCCTGCCGCTCTTCAGCGGGTATGGCCCGTCAGCAATCAGCAATCGTCTCAATGATGGCGACGCCAAAGCTGTCTTCTCCACCGACGGATTCCAGCGCCGCGGGCGGGCCGTGACAATGAAGACGACCTTGGACAGGGCCCTGGCCAGTGTCCCAAGCGTCCGGCATGTAATCGTCTGCAAGCGGCTCCCCGCCTCCTCCCCTGCCGCACAGATCCCCTGGCATGAGCAACGCGACCACTGGTGGCATGAGCTCGTTCCCCCTCAGGCGCCCGATGCCGAGACCACTCTGACCGGCGCCGAGGACCCGCTGATGATCATCTATACCAGCGGCACAACCGGGCCGCCCAAGGGTGCCGTCCATACCCACTGCGGCTTTCCTGTCAAAGCCGCTCAGGATATGCGCCACGCCATGGATGTCAAACCCGGCGATCGCGTCTATTGGATGACCGATATGGGCTGGATGATGGGGCCGTGGCTCGTCCTCGCCTCCCTGCTCAATCGCGCAACCATGTTCTTCTACGACGGCGCCCCCGACTACCCATCGGTCGACCGCGTCTGGCAACTCTGCGCCAGGCATCGCATCACCCTTCTGGGGCTCTCGCCAATGCTGGTACGCACCCTTATGCCCCACGGAACCGGCCATGTGACCCGCCATGATCTCTCACGTCTGCGGGCAGTCGGAGCCACCGGAAGCCCCTGGGGCCCCTCAAGCTGGCGCTGGATATTCGAGAACGTGCTCGAAGGCCGCAAGCCGATCTTCAACTACACCGGCGGCACCGAAATCAGCGGTGGCATCCTCGCCGGCAGCCTGTTCAAACCCCTCAAACCCGCCGCTTTCGGCGGACCGATTCCCGGCATGGACGCCGATGTCGTCGACGAGTCCGGCAACCCGGTGCGCGGCGAAGTGGGAGACCTGATCGTCCGTCAGCCCTGGATCGGAATGACGCGCGGCTTCTGGGGCGCCAACGAGCGCTATCTGGATACCTACTGGAGCCGTTTCGATGGTACTTGGGTCCACGGCGATTTTTGCGCCATTGACGAGGACGACATGTGGTTCATTCTCGGGCGCAGCGACGACACCATCAATATCGCCGGCAAGCGCCTCGGGCCGGCCGAAGTCGAAACCCTGGTCAACGCTCATCCCGACGTCACCGAATCCGCAGCCGTGGCCGTGCCCCACCCCCTGAAAGACAACGACGTTGTCGTGTTCGCCGTCCTCAAACCGGGCATCGACGCCAGCGAACCCCTCCGCACCGCCCTGCAAGAGCGCATCACGACCGAATTGGGTCGCCCGCTCAGACCCAAAGAGGTCAGGTTCTGTACCGCGCTCCCCAAAACACGCAATGCCAAAGTGATGCACCGTCTTATCCGCGCCTCCTACCTGGGCGAAGACCCCGGCGACATCAGCGCCCTCGAAGATCCCGCCACCCTGCAGGCGATCCAGCAGTCGGCATGAACCTCCTCTCCCTCGAAGACGTCTCCAAGCAGTTCTCCGAACGGCTGCTTCTCGACACTGTCTCCCTTTCCATCAACGCCGGTGAACGCATCGGCCTCATCGGCGTCAACGGCAGCGGCAAAACCACCCTCCTGCGTATGATCGCCGGCCTGGAAGCGCCCGACAGCGGTCAGCTCACCGTCTGGGGCGGTGTGCGCGTCGAAATGGTCCAACAGGAGCCCCATCTGGACGAAGGCGCCACAATTCTTGAACAGCTCTTCCGCAGCAGCTCGCCCCAGATGCGCCTCCTGCGCGACTACGAAAGCGCCAACCAGCGCCTCGAACACGAACCCGCCAACCAGGCCCTGCAACAGCGCCTGCTGGAGCTCTCCGAAGAAATGGGGCGCACAGACGGCTGGGCCGCAGCCGCCAGTGCAAAATCAATCCTGACCAGGCTGGGAATCAGCGACTTCGACGCCCGCGTCGAAACCCTCAGCGGCGGCCAGCGCAAACGCGTCGCCCTCGCCCGTGCTCTGATCGACCGCGCCGACCTCCTGGTCCTCGACGAACCCACCAACCATATCGACATCGAGACCATCGAATGGCTCGAAGCCTACCTGACCACCGCCCCCGGCGCCCTGCTGATGGTCACCCACGACCGCCACTTCCTCGACCGCGTTGTCAGCCGCATCGTCGAGCTCGACCGGCGCCAGCTCGTCTCCTACACCGGCAACTACAGCCGCTATCTGGAGCTGCGTCAGCTTCGCCACGAGAACCTCGCCCTCCAGGAACGCCAGCGCCAGAAGCGCCTCAAGCGAGAGCTCGAATGGATTCGCCGGACACCCATGGCCCGCGGCACCAAGCAAAAGGCCCGCCGGCAGCGCGTCGCCGAACTCCAGCGCATCCAATACGACTCCGACACCGATCGAGTCGTCATGGCCCTCGCTACCCGCCGCCTCGGCAAGTCCGTTCTCACGGCCAAAGGCCTGACCAAATTCTACGACGGCTCGGCCGCTGTAAACCAGGTCGATTTTGCGCTCGAGCCGGGCGATCGCATCGGCCTCCTCGGCCCCAACGGCGCCGGCAAGAGCACCTTCCTCGACATGCTGGCCGCAAAAGTCAAAGTCGACGCCGGGCAGATCAAATGGGGCGAGACCGTGCGGCTCGGCTACTACGACCAGCAGACGCGCGACCTCAAAGACGCGCAGCGTCTGATCGAATTCATCGAGGAGGAAGCCCCCCTGATCCAGGCACGCGACGGCAGCCGCGTCGAGGCCGCTCAGATGATGGAATGGTTTCTCTTTCCCCGCAAAATGCAGTGGGGCCGCATCGGCAGCCTCAGCGGGGGCGAGCGCCGCCGCCTCTACCTCCTGCGCACTCTGGTCCACCAGCCCAACGTCCTTCTGCTCGACGAGCCAACCAACGACCTCGACGTGCAGACCCTGACCGTGCTCGAAGAATTCCTGGACGCCTTCACCGGTTGCCTGATCGTCGCCAGCCACGACCGCTACTTCCTCGACCGCACCGTCGACTTCATCATCCCCTTCGAGGACGGACGCCTCGGCAAACGCTACCCCGCACCCTACGCAACCTACCGCCGCCTGTACAGCCAGGACCGGCAAACGCGCCGCCCCGAAACTTCCCGCAATGCCCCGGTCCCCGCCCGGCACACCGCCAATGGGCAGGCGGACCCGCAGCCGCGTACTACCGCAGCGGAAAAGAAACTGTCGTGGAAGGAAAGTCAGGAGTTGGCGCGTCTGGAAACGGAGATCGCCGCCTGGGAAGAGGAACAAACGCGGCTGCAACAGCAGATCAACGATAGCGGCAGCGACTATCAGGCCCTGCAAAGCCTCTCAGCAAAACTGGCGGACGTCGAGTCGTCCCTCGAATCGGCCTTCGAGCGTTGGGCCGAACTGTCCGAGCGACAGCAAGTCTGACGTACACCTTAAGAGCGAAGCCAAAACCGGCTGTCGGCGCCTACTTGAACTCCCTGCGCAGCCCTTCGAGTGATTCTTTCGCGTAGAAATACTCGAAGTGATGGCAGCCGATCACATCCACCTGCAGGTCCGGCCAGTTGCCGCCCCGCACACCCCGCGCCGACGCCACCCCAACCAGCAGGTCATTCGGCCCCAGGACCTGGTCCAGCGCCTTGTCCAGTATACGCGTCATCTCCGTCTTGGAGAACAGCTTGCGCCAGTTAACCGGGCCGTCCATCTCGGTGTTTATGCCGATCTGAATGTAGTACCGCACGTCCACCTCATTGCGCGGGTCATTCAGCTTCTGATACAGCTCCGCACTCGGCGCCAGGTCCTGTATGCCGGTAGTCAGCCGCGAAATCCCTATCACCAGGAGCTGGGCCAGCACTTCATAGTCCATCAGCCCCGCCTGATTGAGTATGATCGTCGCCAGCCAGGGTATGAGCCGGTGTGACTCGGCCAGCGCAGTCCCGGTGTTGTGCGCCCCCACCATGATCACACGCTCCACAAACTGGTGTCCGCTCTCCATCTCGACGCACACTCGGGCCACCTGTGTTCCCATGCTGTGGCTGAAAATGTCAAGCGGCGGACCCGTATCGGTGCCAAACCCAAGACGGCGCAGCTGTGCTGTCATCAGCAGTCCGCTCTCTCGAATGCCCGTGTTGATCGTCTCATAGTCGAACGTCAACGCCAGGTCGTATTCATCCAGCTCCTTCAGGTGGGGCAGCGCCCTCTGGACCAGCTTCTCCGTGCTGCTGCCGAATCCATGAGTGATCAGCAGCGCCCGCCGCGCCTTGGACACATCCTGAGACGTTACCTTCGAATAGACCGGTGTCCCCCCCGACTCCAACCGCACCTGGCGCACGCCCAGGTCCGGCGGCAGCTTCTGATAGAACAGCTTGTAAAAAAGAACGCGCACGGCATGTTTCGCATCGCGGACCGGTACCTCCGCATCCTCCTCCCCCGGCGCCGGTTCTTTGCCCGCCGCCGCCTCCGCCGCCATCCGCCACTCCTCCTGCAGATAGCCGAATAGCCGCCCGAACAACCCTCTCCCTCCCCTGCCTTGACTTCCTTCAACCCCATTCGCGCCCCTGGTGGTCACTCTTGACCACCACCGGGTGCCGGCAGAACCCGACTTTTCCGCCGCCGCATCCGGGATAGGCAGATGCGTAATCTCCACCGCCATGCGCCTCCTGTCACCGTCTTCAGACAGATTCTGCGCGTCAGTGGGGTGGCCGACCATATAGTAGTACTCACCGTCAAACGCAACCGCCGCAATCCCTGCGATTTCCGGATCATTCTCCACGCTCAATGCAATCCGCAGCGGCGACTCCGCGCTGATCGTCGAAAGCTGTTTCGCCGACGTGTCCAGAACCAGTACACCGGGCGAACCGCCGCCGGCACTGTGTGAGAATGAGAGCGGCTGAAAAAACGGCGCCGCTTCCGGACTGTTCAACCCCGGCGGCAACGAGATTGGATCCTCTGCATCCCAGGAAAACTGCTTCAGACTGCTCACAACCAGCAAGCCCCCCAGGCCCGCCGGCTTCTCCACCGTAATGTCCAGGTCCGTCCCCACATTGATCCTGTTCTGCCCCTGCGGCAGAGCACACTCCTCCTGCTTTCGAAGCGCAGTTACCGCCACCTGCTTCGTGATCCAGCGATCATGTGTATCGTCCCGCTGCACCATCAGATTGCGCACGCGCGGGCCGTCGTAGCGAATGCCGTTCATCAGTTCAGCCAGTGGGCCAAAGGCTCGCGTCTCTTCCGTCCCGTTCGGCTCGTTCAGTTCCGGCAACTCCAGCACGTCAAATGAGGTGGGAACCCGCGTGGCGAAGACTTTGAAAATCTCCGCCTCAGATTCGGCGCCCGGTTCCTTCACAGACGGCTCGATATTGTTGACGAAAAACGCCTTGCCCGGCGCCACCAGCTGATAGGGCGCCCGCTCCGGGTAAATGCGTCGGACGCCGAACCGCGCCGACAGAGAGAAAACGGTCACATACAGATTCTCAGAGCTGTTGTTCCGAATTGTAATCCAGAGCTTGCGCCCCGGCGGCAGCACACCGTCCTGCCCCAGCGGCTCACCGTCCCTCGGAAAAGTCAAGCTCGCTCGTGTGTAAGTCTGGACGTCAAAGCTCAGCGCCTCTTCCATCAGCGCCATCGGCGACGGATTCCGCAGCGTGCGCACATTATGAAAGGTCGCCAGATGATGCAGATACGCAGCTGTCTTGGCCGCCCCCGCCTGCGTACGCGACGGCCTGTCCTCCACGATCTGGACGCCGCTGCCGTCCTGGATGACGTACGCGTCGTTCTCCACAGCCACGTGGAAACGGGTGAACCCATCCTGCGTGCTTCTTCCCACCGCGTGCAGAAACGGGGAAGAGGGCGCGGTCGTCAACTCCGCCAGCAGAAATGGGTCCGCGCTGGTCACCTCGTACATCAACCTCTGGTATCCGTACGCCGTCACCTTTACCCTGGCAGGCAGACTGAACTCGGTGTGGCGCACACCCTTGATCAGCGCGTATGACGAATCGACTCTGGTGTCGATCACCTCCCCGCGGCCAAGCCCCCGCCCCTCCAGCGCCTCGCTGCCTGCCGGAAAAAGCTCCACATGGCTGCCCGGCGTCAGACCCACCGCCGCGCCGCCGCCGATGCGAATGATCACGTCATTCCCCGTATCACCCGCCTCTCTGGCACTGATCACGTTCAGATAAGAGCCGGCATGCGGCGTCAGCTCCCCAAAGACCGCACGGTTGCCCGGGCCCTCCAACTGCGGCAGCTGCCTCGCATAGACGCTGTGGACCTGGGTCTGCACCGAGTCGTGCACCTCCCGCCAGGTCATCTGCGGATGCAGCTCCTGCAGTTTCTGCAACAGAAAGTGGGTCATCGCCCCGTACCAGGCGCCGTTGGTCGGCGAGCGGTACTCGTGGCTCATCTCCTCGTCCCGGCAACCGGCCAGCAGCACGTGCTCGCTGCCCAGCTTCCCCGACCAGTGCCGGCTGGCAACCGTTCTTGCCCTCGACGCTTCTGGCAGCACCGTGTCCGCAGGCCGCGCCCGCCGGTCCGCCACCGTCCGCCGCACCGGCACTAACGCCCGCGTGCCCGAACCGGCATGGCAGCAGTCCAGCACCACGGTTACCTTCGCCCCTCTCTCCTCCGCCGCCGCGATCAGCGCAGCCAGCTCCTTGTCCAATATGTCGTAGACCGGCCTGCCCCTGTCATCCGTAGTACGGCTGTCGCTGGGCACCAGCGTCTCGTCGTACCCGTCCGGCTCGTTCGGGTCGGAAGAGATCGCCTGAGAGCCGTGCCCGCTGTAATGGAAAAACAGCTGGTCGCCGGTTCTGGCCTGCTCAATCAGCCACCGCCAGCCGTCGATGATGTTCTGCCTGGAGGGGAGCTTCTCATCTGGTTCCGCCCCCGTCGAAGTCAGCAGCCGGATATTCTCGGTCGGCACGCCCAGCCGCTGCGTCAAGAATCCGTAAATCGCCCTGGCGTCGTTGGCGCAACCGCCCAAATCGGAGATCACACTGCTTCGGTAATGATTGATTCCAACAACCACAGCAAACAATCGCGGAGACAACATTCGCAATCCTTATAGACAAGTGACACACGCTACAACTCTGCCAAAAGCGAGCGGACAGTTGATGGGAAATAGTACGATCTTAGCACACTGACGGCGCAATGAATAACCGGATTCTGCAGGAAATACTCATTCCATTTGTCGACAGATCGGGTACTTCAGTCGTATCGAAATCTCGACTCGGATTCAAGTGGACTGGGCGGACAGCGCAGGGCTTTACTGTTTCTGCCGCGCTTACTTGTGTTTCAGAGGATACATTCAGTCAGTGGGGAAGATTGTCCGAATTTCCAAGCGAGGAAGTTTCCTGAGGAAAGGACGCGATGACTGCATGAGTCTTACTTCGCTAATACCGAATCTGAAGTTGACGTTCGCGAACTGTTTCAACCTTTCTACGCAGTACAACCCTTGCAGGGAACCGTGCACGCACTCGCCGCAGGAGCGAAACCGGATCGGGACCATGATCGACAAGGCTGCCATCACAGATCGCCACGAATTGACCTAAGTGGGCCTTTACCAGTTCTGCGTGTAGCTCTTTATATGTCTCTACATTCTGATTCATCACCGACCGGCCAGGATCAACTGGAAATGGCGAAAAAGTGCGGGTTACTGTTTCCAGGAGTATATCCGTAATGTCGCGTTCCGTGGTTACAGCCAGCTCTTCTACCCACCTGTAAGCCTCCTCCGGAACATCCAGTACAACCCGTGTGCCCATATTGCCTTACTCCTGTAAAAGCAGGCTGTCTGTCCGTCGGATGCCCAAGGCAAGGGTGCATCCCCAAAGAGGGACGAACTTCCCTATACCTCGGACAGCACCGAAGCCGCATCAATCTCGCGCTCAACTCTCAGTAGTTGCCCCGTCTCTGACCACTGACCACTGCATTTCTGGGCGGTCGGGCCTAGTCGGCCCTCCCTTGTGCGGGG
>JAPPKG010000537.1:0-8973 GCA_026914085.1 Caldilineaceae bacterium
GCGCAACGTGCCGTCGGACATATTGAAGGCTTCAAAACTCATGTGCCCCGTCTGGGCCCAGTCCTGCGAAAACTCCAATGTCAGCTTGTTGCCAAGTCTCTTGGGCTGAACGTCGACGGTCTGGGGCACGATGCTCTCGAGAAGCTCGAGAATTGTCCGCCAGTCATCGGGAGCGGCGCTCTTAATCTCGCGCAGGACACTCGCTGCGTTTCCGCCGTCCGGTTGCAGCCGAACACCCTCGTCCGGGTCCTGCATCTCTCGCAAAGTCGCCGGTTCGATGCGGCAGATCTGCATTCGGGATAGAAAGCGCAATACGGATAGAAAGCGCGTATCGCCTCCTACCAGCGGAAGAGCCAGTGCGTTTGACTCCAAGACAGGGTCCAGCGAATCTACATTGCTACGCCATTCAGAGTCCGGACCAGTGCGGTCGAACCAACTGCGCGTTTGGTCGGTTCGACGCACGATACACTGCTCCCGCAAAACCTCGAAGCCGTATTCTCCAAGAGGTCTCAATTCGAATCCATATCGTGCTTCTACCGTCTGCTCATCTGGACGTAGCAACACGACCGCTAGACCTAAATTTGACGGTTGCCCGTAGACCGACCTGCGGTTTCCGACCGAGCGAAAACCCCCGCGACGAGCAAGAACCGCTTGCAGGGGGGAGGCCATCGCTTCGGCCAGAAACGCAAATGCATCAGCAAAGTTACTCTTGCCGGAACCGTTCTGCCCAACGAGAAATGTAGGGTTATCAAATTCCACTACCTCTGCAGGCAGGCTACGGAAACCTTTCAAAATCAGTGTGCGAAGTATCGCATTAGACATGAGTATCCCGACCCGGTGTCCTCAAGAATAGGTCTGGGGTCGAAGAGCCCGACAGACTCCCGCCGCAACCGTACATATTATGCCTTCCGTCACAGCATCTGACAATGGGATATGCTGTCAGAGTGTGGCGTTCAGAATTGGCCATCAGATGACGGCAATCAATGCGCGGGACTGTCTGAACGGCGCTCTTGCAATTCAAAGATGTGCAGGACCGCATTCCGATATCGCCTCAACTCTTGGCCCAATCCTGAACAACAATGCACGTTCCCAACCACCCCTCACCCCAAACTCCACCCACACGCATACGCCACAAGCCCCAACTTGCGCGCCACCGCCAGCGAAGCCCCGTTCTCCCACGACGTACTGTAAAGCGGAACGCGTCCCGACGCCCGCACCGCCAGCGCCCACGCCGCCGTCACCTGCGGGCCGAACCCCCGCCCCCGATACGCCTCCGCCGTCTCCAGACCAGCCTCTGCCGCCTTCTCCGAACGCCGCGCACAGAAGCAGACGCTCACCGCATGACCGTCCTCCACCACCGCCACTATCGGCGATCTCCCCGGTATCTCCGCAGCCGTCCACCCTGAAAAATGGCGCGCCAGTAACGGCAACGCATTCACGTGCACCGTGGCATCAGGCTGTTCGACTGTCTTGGGAAAACTGAACGCCGGCCCCGCGTATACTTCACCGCCCACCAGCGTCCTATACCGCTCCGCATGCACAGGAGCGTCGCGGAAATCCGTCACAGGCGGCTCCGCGCTTGCCAGACCGTCAAGCTCCTCCGCGATCCCCTGCGGCACGTCAGCCCGCACCGCCCAGCCGCATCCTGTCATACCGCGAATCAGCGCGAACCGCGGCCCTGGTTCCGCGTCCGGCTCACGTGTTCCGAGGATCCGGTTGGCGCTATCCAACAGAAACAGAGTGTGAAGGTGTAGGTCGGGCGTGCTCACTGGACCATCAAAGCGCCGTTACCGCCTCGCTCGAACCGACCTACCCGCCCAGATCCACCGACAGCAGCAGATCGCGCATCTGGATCGTCTCCGACAACGTATCGACCTCGTTGCAGCCCTCCCAGTCGACCCACACATACTCGACGCAGACATAGCCCTCGTAATCGGCATCCCGCAGCGCCCGCACAACCCGCGGGTAATCGATCACATTGTGCTGCATCAGCGACTGCAGGCGGTTCTTATGTCCCCCACGCGCATGAAAGTGGGACGTGTACGGGATTAGCGTTTCACTCTCGTCATCGCCGATATCCCGGTAGGCGAAATGTGAATAATCCAGCGTCAGCGTCAACCCCGGCGTCATCTCCAGCATACGATGCGTCTGCTCCGGCGTGCGCGTCAGCGACTCAACGTTGGGCTCCACCGCGCATACACATCCCGCCGCCTCCGCCAGCTCCACCCGCCAGGCCAGCTCCTCGCACGCCCGCTCCAGCGAAGTCTCGTACGATTCACCCTCCCACGGCAACCCCGGCTCAATCGTGATATGGGACGCATTGCACCGCAGCGTGAACTCGACGACGCGCGGGAACAGATCGCGCGCCTGCCTGCGCTCCTCCGCGTCGGGATGGTTGATCGCCAGCGCCGGCAACCCTGGACCGGAAGCCTGGAAATAGACATCCGCAATCTCCAACCCTCTGTCCTGGACCCGACTCGACAGGTCCCGCGCCGACGCCGCCAGGTTGTCCAAAACGTGACTGGGATAGATGTGGGAGCGGTCCTCGAACAGCCCGATATCCACGCCCTGAAAACCCATCATCGCGATCAGCGTCAGGACGTCGTCATGAGGCAGAAGAGGAAAGGTGAAATCCGGGCACGAAAGTCTAAGTTCCATCTCACAACTCCTTCTTCTGTTGGAAGATACGGCGCCAAACCCTGACCATTAGCCGCCGGCCTCAATGTGAACGACGATATCGTGGCTGAACGGCCCCAGATCGATTCCCGTTTCACCGCCGGCAAGGTCCTGCGCCTCTCCCGTGTACCTTCCCTCCTCCGGGGAGTAGAGCCGCGCCGAGTAACTGCCCGTCGGCAGCGTGAACGCCAGGCGGCCCTGACAGGGCTCCCCCAGTGAAGGGTCATCCACCTCGCGCTGATCGGCCACATAGACGACGTAGGCCCGCCCCGGCCGCGCCAGCGCGATCCCGATCGTGTCCGCCGGCGTCTCCCTGGCAAACTGCGGCTGTGGCGCCATCTGCACAAAATCGACCCCGTGAATGAACACCGACAGATTCTTCATCCAACTGCGGATCATCGCCTGCGAGGCCGGTGTGCCCGCCTCCTGCCCCCCGGCCTGGACCGAAAAATCGATCATGTTGTAGTGGCCGCCGCTGCAGATCGTCGCCCACGCCCGTTTGCGATGCACGATCCACGACTCCTCGTCCAGCGAGCTCGTCGCCGCGTTGTCCTCATCGAAAACAAACGGTTTACCCGTCTCATGGACCGTCGTCCACACCTGCTGGATACGCGCCAGCCTCAGGTCGCGCTGCATAAACCGCGACAGCGGCGCCAGGATCAAACCCTTATAGGTCAGCTGCTGGTAGTCATGCAGATTGATCGCGTCAACCGACGCCTCCCCCAGGATCTGCTCCAGCGCCGTGTCAGTGCGCCAATTTTCCACTGGCACCTGGAAGATCAGATGCTTCTTGGCGAGCCCTGCTTCTGTCGCCCTGATTTGGTCCCGCACCGCCTCCTGCCAGCCGTCCACCTCCGCCTGCGTGGCAAACTCCGTCTCTGGCAGCATGCCCGCCCTGGTCGTGAACGGCTCGTTGCATACCTCAAAGTAGAAGCAGTCGTAACCGTTTACCTCCTCCACAACCTTGCTGACGTACGCCATCTGTCTCTCCGTCAGCGCCCTGTCCCGACCCGAAATGTAGTCCTGCCACGCAATGTCACCCACCCCATTGACGTTATTCTGGATATTTAGCGGGTTCAGCCCCCACACCGCGTCCGTGTACGTACTGCTGAACAGCGTGAGTTCCACGATCACATCCCGCTCCTGCGCTGCCGCCAGAAAACCGTGCAACCGCTCAAAATACTCCGGGTTCCACCGGTCCAGATCAAACTTGGGATAACCGTCCGTGGCAAAGCCCGGCCCGCTGCGCAGCCACGGACTTACATATTCGCCCGGCAACGGCTTGCACGGCGAATGCGGATTGATCGGCTTCACCTGCGTAGCCGGATCGAACACCTGCAGCTCGCGGAAGAGCAGAAAACAGCGGCTCAGCGTCTGTCGCTTCTCGGCAGCATCGTCCAGGTAAGCGACATAGTCGAAGTTGCGGTTGATCACCGCGCCGTAATGCTCTGTCGCCGTGATCAACACCAGCGGCCTGCCATTGTACAGAAAATACCGGGGATTCTCAGGATGCAACCCGATCGGTGTAGACATGCTCTGCCTCCTCGGCTGGACCGTCAGCGTTAAGTTCTATCGCCATCTACTGACCAGGAACTATTCACTTCTTAGGTTCACCATGCGGCGCAAACTCTCTTCCACCTCGTTCAGCGGATGCTGAAGCGCTTTCTCAAGCAGCCTGTTGAATTCGGGGTAGCCCTGACGTTCCTCTTCCGCCCATTCGCGGGCAAACTCGCCGCTCCGAATCGACTGCAGCGCCTGACCCAGCTTCTCCTTGAACACCGCACCCGGCAAGATCCAGTCCGACCGGGACAGATTTCCGTACATGCTGGTCTGCGAATGGTACGTCATCTGCTTGAAAAAGCCGATATCGGCCATCTCGGCTGCCGTTTCGGCCAGCTCCTTAGAGGCGTACAGTTCCAGCGCGACCACCTCCGGCGCGAATCCGGCCTCCACCAGGAACTCGTAGGTGTGCAGCAGGACCTGCCCCATCGCCGGATCGAAAGTCTGCTCCAACAGCAGATCGAGGTCGGTCTCCTCCTCGAATGACTGCTCAATCACCGCATTTCGCGTCGCCCCTATCCCCTTGGCAATCGCCAGCGCAGTCGGCATCGCCCGCCCTGTCGCATCCTGATGCACCCCGACATAGGCCGCGGCCCCGCTGCCCTCGACGTACAAATCGCGTACGACTTTGCCAATCATTCGCGGCGCAACCATGATAACGTCTACGTCGTCCGCCGGACGGATCAACCCGAAGCGGATGTTGTAACCGTGCGCGAAAACGAGCGTATCTCCGCCCTGCAGATGCCCTGCAATCTCGCTCTCGTATACGGCTGGCTGCGCCTCGTCTGGGATGAGCATGAACAGAATGTCGGCTCGCCGGGCCGCCTCGCCTATGGCGTAGACCGGGAACCCATCCGCTTCAGCCCGTTTCCAACTGTTATCAGAAATCCCCCCGATGATCACGTCCACACCGCTGTCGCGCAGGTTCAGCCCCTGGGCGCGTCCCTGGTTGCCGTACCCGACGATAGCGACCGTCCGCCCCCGCAATACGCCGAGATCGGCGTCTTCTTCTCTATAAACCTTGAGCATGAACTCGTTCCTCATTGATTCTTGGTCCGGCTTTCTCAGTATAAGCGCACCCGAAAGCCGCGCGCGATGACCTAAATCCAGGAACTGGCTACCGGATATCCTGGCTCACGCCTCTTGAACCGCCACCAGCGAGTCGTCATGCTCCAGGAATTCCAGATCATACTGCTCCCAGTAATACTGCAAATCCTTCGACTCCCAACCGGCGTAAATGTCTTCCCAGGGCAGAACATTGCAGTGGGGCGTGATCGACTTCACTTCGATCGGCAATGAAGGCGGCTGATAGCGGAAATCCACCGACAGCCGAATCTGGTTCTCGGTCCGGTTCGGGATCGACTTGTGGACGGTCAGGCTGTGAAATACCAGCACGTCGCCAACTTGAAAGTCGGTCTCGAACCATTCCTGCGGTGCGTCCTCGTCAGCGAAGATAACGTGGCGGCCCCCTGCCCCCTCTGCCTCCCGCACCGGCAAAATGCCCAGCTTGTGCGAGCCGCGCAGCACACTTAGCCCGCCCAACTCCCGCGGGCATTCCCCCAACGGAATCCAGCAGGTATAAACAGTCTTCGAGCCCTGAATGAAAATGTGATCCTGATGCGCCGGCGTCGGCGCGTTGCCCTTCGCCGGGATCATCAAGCGCGCAATCTTGAGCGCATGCACCAGCACAGTCTCATCGATAAGTTGCCCCAGCATATCGACCAGCGTCGGATTGTGCGCGAAGCGGTGAAAGGATTCCAGTCGCTGGACGTCGCCATAGGCTTCCGGCGGCACACCGACTCCGCAGAATGGCTCCATCCCATCCGCCGAGGGATCGGCGATGCCGTCCATCAACTCTGTGCCCGGTGCAATCCAGCCGTAGTTGTCGCAGACCTCCAGGATCTGGCGCCGCAGAGCCGTGATCTCTTCTACGGGCAGCAGGCCGCGAAAGAACAGAAAGCCGTCCGCCGCCATCTGTCGGCGCATCGCCTGGCGATCATCGAGCAGAGCATTGTGTTCCTGAAATTCAACTGTCTTGTTCATCATTCCTCTCCATGACAAAAACCCAGTCCCAGAGGATCGGCGCTTTCGGCATCGTGCAGTTCCCCTGCGCGTCCCCCCTGAGCGGTACTGATTCATGTTCCTGACCAGATTGTACATCATAATAGAAGCCGCGATACACAACACCCGTCTCCAAGCCGGTGATCGTTACCTCCCCGCGGTTGACGTAGCGGATCGACGGGCCGGGCAGATAGAAGATCCGCACCTTGCCGGGGATGCCCGCCGCATAAGGCATGAAACGGTTCTCGACCGTGTTGTGAGGCTCCACCCATTCCGGATGCGGCTCGAATTCACACCAGGCATAGCGCTCCAGCAGGCGCTTGGAGTTGCCGACGTGGGTCGAGCCGGGCAGTCGCGCGGCTTCGTTCCACGGCCTGTTGCCATAGGAGGCTCCGTGCGGCGATGGGCCATAGGGCTTTTCGGGCGTGTTCATCTGCCAAATACCCATCGCCCCGTACGTGTGGCCGCCCGCGCCGGAAAGAACCGCAGTCCAGAAGAAAAAACGCTGCGTATCCGGATGGCTCATCTCCATCTCACCCTCATAGTTGACCTCAGCCACCAGCACCGGAATTCGCGGCCCCTCCTCCACAGCGCTCACGACGAGATGCGCCATGTCGGTCATTGTCTGGTAGCCGAGATGCGCCGGATGCAGCATATTGATCTCCACCAGCGAAGGGTCATCCACCGTCAAATGCGCGAAGCCGTTGGGATGAATCGTCTGCGGATGCCCATAGGGATCGGTCGCTTTCACCATACGCATGATCTCCGCCCAGATGGCGCGCTTCTCAGCAGGCAGCCAGGTCATATCCGCTGTCGTCACCAGTTGGACCTCAGTGCGCCACTGCTGGAATTCGGTGGTATCCTCCGCAAGATAGTAGGGCATCAGTGCCTCGCCCGCCGTGCACCAGACGACCGGGTACGCGCCGTAGCGCGCGATCAGGTAGCGCCAGTGCTTCTTGACCACCTCCGGCCCCGCGAAATCTATGAAGAAACCCCATAAGCCGACGATACAGGGGAGCAGCCCCGCGCGTACCAGGTGAGTGATGCGTAGGTCGGCGTGGTCGAAATAGGCCGGGTTGATACGCTTGAACTCGCGGTCCCAGGGAAAACCGGCTTCGTTTGCGCCTCGTTCGTCGAACGGCTCCATGTCCGGATACAGCCCTGCGATGATCTGGATCACACTGAATCCCTTGGCCGCGCGGTCAGCCGCCAGCTCCTGCACATCTTCCGGCCAGCGCAGGCGCTTGCACAGCCCCATCCACCACGTGTCGGCCAGCCAGAAAAACGGTGTGCCGTCCACGTGCTCAAACGTCCGGCCGCTGCCGGCAATCCGCAACGGCCCGTGCTTGAGCAAAGGGTTGCTGCCCTCGTATGGCGTCACTTCCAGCGTCCCCGTCTGGCCGTGCAAACTGCTGTTACCCGTGTCCGAGCAAACCGTGCGGTACAGGTGTGTGCCTGTCTGTGTGGAACTGTAGCGCACACGCCACGTCTGGTCGCCCCCCCAGAAGGCGGGCACGAGCTGCTCCGTGCCGTCCGGTCGCGTGATCAGCACATCCAGCTCGACATCGTTGAACGGGTCGCTGTATGCCTTGCCCGAACTGTACGCCCATTCGGCGGCGCAATTTTGAATGGCGTAGAGCATGACTGGTTCTCCCTGGCGCAGTGGATAGCGAGTGCAGGTCAGTGGCGAGGTATTACGGTCAATGAACCGTTACTGCGCGTGCAGTCGAATTATCGCGTTCCAGAACAAGAACCCAATCCTGAATAATCGGCGGTTTGGGCGGCTGCCACGCGCCCTCCTCGTCGGGGACTACGGCTCCGATATCATACTCTCGTCCCTGTCTGGGATCGAAATAGTAGGCGCGATAGGCAGTGTCTGCCTCGATCGCTTCGACGGTGATCAGGTAGCGCACCGGAATGAATATCACCCGCACCTCTCCCGCAATTCCGGCCGCGAAAGGCCTGATGTAGTCCTGCAGCGGCCTGAATTGGTGTTCCCCTCGCTGTGCGATCCAGTGTGAAGCAGGCTCAAACTGCCACCAGCGAAAGCGCTCCAGCAGACGGCGGCCGAGGCCCACCTGCCGCGAACCCGCGAAATGCATCGCCTCATCCCAAGGGTCTTCATCGAACGACTCGCCGTATATGCGCGGGCTCGGCCCATAGGGCGCCTCGCGCGTATTCACCTGCCAGATGCCGCTCGCACCGTACGTGTGGCCGGACGCGCCGCTCAACACGCTTCCCCAAAACATCAGCCGCTGCACGTTTTCCCAGTTCCAGCCGCCTTCGCCCTCGTAACAGGACTCTCCCACAAAACGCGGCATGCGCGGTCTTCTCGGCACCTGGCTGCTGACCTCTTCCAGAATCTGTGGGAAAGTCAGTAGGTCATGCAGACCGCACTGGGTTATGTCTATATCGATAACCGCCGGATCGTCAACATGATCGTACGACCAGATGCCCCCTGTTCCGGGATGAATCGTGACCGGGTGACGGTACGGATCGATTTTACGCAGGTAACGCACCACACGCGTCCACGCTGAGCGGACATTATCCTGCCGCCGCTGGACTCTGACCGACAGATCGCCGCGCCGCAATCGTGTCTTGGCGACGCCGTCCTCGTCCATGGTCCGTTTTCTGAGAGCCGCCGCGTAGATGTCCTCCCAATGCGGATGGCTGTAG
>JAPPKG010000468.1:0-8969 GCA_026914085.1 Caldilineaceae bacterium
CCCAGGCGCGCATCCAGGTGCAGGAGGCCGACTTCGGCGCGCTGCTCTACGATACCTCACCGAACTTCCGACTGGACGAGCAGATCCTGCTTCCGGTCGCCTATAGCGGGGACACCCCCTTTCGCCTGACTGTCGAACTGACCGAAAGTAGCTGCAGCGGCCTCACCGCCACCGCCGGTGACCTGCAACCCTTCGAGGCGGGCGACGGCACGGCTGAAGCCGCCGGCTCGGATGGTACGCAACCGGCGGACTGGGCGCTGCCGGTGCGCCTGCAAAGCGAAGGGCCCATGTCTGCCGGCAGCTGTCAAGGTCTCCTCAGCCTGGCCGGCCCCAGCCAGGACTTCGACGTCCTTTCCGCTCACTCCCCCTCCGGCTCGGGTCCCTCCCCGGCGGCGTCAGTGCCTTTCCGTCTCCAGATTCGCGATGTGGAGTGGGGCGTCGCCGGCGCGCTCGATTTTGGCGATCTCGAGCGGCCCGGCGAAAAAGCGACCGAAACGCTCTACCTGCGCTTCAACGGCAAAACGCCTTTTGTGCTTGAAATCGTTGGAATTACCGCATCGGGAGAGACCGGCAGCGGCGTGATGAAACTGGATGAACTCTTCCTTGAAGCCCCGCCGGTGGAAGTCAACGGTTTCCCCGATGACGAAGGCTTTTTCGAAGTCCCCGTCACCCTCATCGCCCGCAAAGCCCTGCCCAAAGATGCTCTGCGCGGCTCCTTCTACAGCGGAGAGCTGCTGTTGAGCATTGTCGGCCTGGTTGGCGAGATGAGGTCGGTCGATATCAGCTTCCGCAGCCCGACCCTCTATCAGCGCTATGTGGAGTGGTGGCTGCGCCCGTTCTACACCTTCCCGCTTGTCTTCTGCACCGGACCGATGGCGCTCCTGGCGCTCCTCATTGTGGTGGCGCGAGCCCGCACTCGCGGGTACAATATGGATGACGACGAAGATCCGGGATTGACCCTGCCTGGGCAGGATTCGCCGCTTACGCCTGGATACGCTGCCGTCCCCGTCACGCCGAGTGCGGCCGGGGGGCCAGCGCACGCGTCCTACCCGCCGCCCGTCCCAGGACCGGCGGCAGGTTCGCCAGGCTATTCCCCTGCCTTTGATAATATCGCTGACACCGCGGCTGCGCGTCCTGCCGGTTCCGGCAATTCGGACAGCTGGCAAGACGCCGGCGCGGGTAGACAGGAGTCCGCCTGGGACTCAGCCTGGGACCAGAATGGCTGGGGAGGCGACCCTTACTCTGCTGCAGGGTCCGGCGATTTCGACCCGACGGAGCCAGCAGGCGACAACTTGGGCTGGTCTTCTCCGACTCCGGGCGATGGGGCGTTTGGCGACGAGCAGAACGGTTCATCCGCCGGCGCGAATGCGGCCGACCCTTGGGGAAGCCCGCGCGACAGCTTTTAGGCCCTGGTTTTCTGTGCGCCGCTGCTGGCGCATGTTACCGACCTCAGATCTTCGGACAGTTGGCGGTAACCTGGTGGCTGGCAAAGTACGCAAACAGGCGCAGTGACGGAATTTTCAGAACGGACTACAGAGAACGTAAGAAGGAAGCCATATATGGAGCAAAACGGGGCCCCGTTTATCAGTGAAAAGCCGACAATTTATCCGACTCTCGTCGTCGGCGTAGGCGGTATGGGCACCAATGCTGTGCGGGCCGTCAAACGGCGCCTGCGCAAAGCATGGGGCGGCGAAACACTGCCGGCAATGATCCAGCTTCTGGCGCTGGATACCGAACCGCTGATCAACAGGCTCGATCAGGAGCCTCTCTACGCCGATGAATCGGCCTACATGGGCAAATTCGACGCAACACGCCTCGTCGACAACCTCGAAAACCATCCCGAAATCGCCCGCTGGTGGGACTACCCCTCGATCCCGCTCGGCTATATCCACAACGGCGCCAAACAACTGCGGCCCATCGGGCGGCTCTCCTTCTTCCGCAACTACGTCACCTTCAAAAGACTGCTCGAGACTAAATACGCAGCCCTGGACAAGATCCGCGATCTGGAGATGGCGCAGAACCGCCGCTTCCCCGTGATGAGCAACTACCAGCTCGTCTATATCGTCAGCAGCCTTTGCGGCGGCACCGGCGCCGGCATGTTTATGGACGTGGCGCACCGCGTGCGCGCCCTCGTGCGCAGCAACGCCCGCGTCGTTGGCATCTTCTTCCTGCCCGACGTACTCGAAGAGGAGATCAACAGCGACCTGCAGCGCCGGCGCATAAAAGCCAACGCCTACGCCGCGCTCAAAGAGTTGAACTACTTCCAGGAAACGCAGCAGTTCCAGGAGCTATACCCCAGCGAACAGAGGGCGCTGCCCGATACCCCCTACGCACCCTTCGACTTTATTTTTCTGGTCGGGCGTACCAATCGCGACGGCCGCAGCCTGGCACGCAAGGCCGATGCCGAAAACCTGGCCGCACATCTGATCCAACTCACCGCCATCAGCCATCTGAGCAGCGAAATCCTCGGCCTGGAAGTGAACGTGGTGCGCGAACGCATGTCCGGAAGCGTCGCCGCCGCCGAGGTCGTGAACGACCGCCGCACCGTACTGCTTCCGGGAAAGAGTAACTACCTGGTCTACAGCAGCTTTGCCGCCTCCGCCATCGTCGCGCCCGACGAGTCGCTGGTCAACTTCTGGCAGCAGGCCTTCCTGGCCGACTGCTTGCGGCGCCTGGCCGCCGGGCCGGAACTCAACGACCCCCGCCAGCCGATCTCCCCACAGACACGCCAAAAGGTTGTGACCGCCTGGCAGGGACTCCTGGCCAGGATGCGGTCCCGCTATCTCTCGCTGGACAACGACCGGCTGGAAGAGATGGCCGAGGAGATTGAGGAACAACGCGGCGCATGGCTCGGCTTCAAGTCCGCGGTCGACGAAACATTCCGCCAGGTAATCCTCGATACAGGACTGCGCGGCGCGCTGACGCTGGCCGACCTGCTCGCGCCTCTGAACCCCTCCACCGCGCCCAACGAATCTCTGATCAAACAGAGACTCTTTCTGTTGAACAATCATCCGGTCATGGAAGAGGACCGCGTCCGCTGGCGCTCCCTCCTCGCCCAGCAGGGCGGCGCCGCCGAACAGATCGGCCAGATCGCCGGCGGCCTCGGCGACCTCATGCTGGCCGCCTTCAACCCCCGCCAGGCCCGCGACCGCGCCCGTGACATGCGCCAGCGCAAGGCCCGCGCCCGTCTTAATCAGCGCCGCGACATCCTGGAGCGAATCCTCGTCGAGCGCCTCTTCGCCTACGGCACACAGCTGCGGGAACTGTTCCGCTCACAGATCGACTATGCCGGCAGCGCACTCGGCCGGGCCAATCATGCTGCCAGGCGGGCCGCGGAACGGATCGACCCCCGCATCCCCGACGGCACCGCCAGCACCAACACCTACTATGAACTGGAGACCGGCGCAGTCGGGCGCGACTATCTGCAGCACTTCTATCGCAACGCAGCCCAGGTCGTCTACTCCAGTGACTGGGAGGTCCTGCTCGGGCCGGTTATCGACCGCACCTTGAACTTCGGACAGGCAGTCAGCGGTGAGGAGCTCTTCGCAAACCTCACCAATGCGATCGCCACCGAAAGGGGCTTGTTGGGCAGGGTGCTGCAGTGCGTCGACATCCGCCACATTATCGGCGTGCAACATGGCGAAGAGACCCAGCACGCCCGGCCTCTGCCCAACAACCGCGTCCAGCAGTGGCTGGACCGTCTGAACCCCTACATCCGCTGGGATTCGGACCGCTTCAGCTTCCACGACGGCAATCTGGAGCACATCCGCCTGGCGGCCACACCGTCAACGCGCGAAGATGATGCCCAGTTGGCGATGGCGATGGTCGGACAGGAGGACATGAAGTGGATACCCACCGGCGACACAGGACGTATGGACGCCGTCTGGATCGTCCACGGCCTGCCTGTGACGCTCATCGATCGCCTTGACGAGTTTCGGGCACAATATGAAAACAAACTCGATTTCCCCGCCCGCGAGGAGTTTCATCTCCATCCCGCCTGGGTCGACCTGCCCGAAATCACTGAAAACGACTTTTAGCGTTGGTTTGACAATCATGCCTGCCGCAGATCGGTAGCCCTGTACCAACCCGGGCCATCTGTTATAAAATAAGTTACTTGACGCCGAACGCAACCCGGCAACCAAGAACCAGAAACTAAAACCAGCAACTACCAATGATTCCCGGCGCAACCCGCAGCCGAGCCGCAATACTATGTCTTGGTGGATGGGGCCTGCAGACGATGCTCCACCTGGCGCCGCGCCTGCAGTCTGCCCAGGAACAGCGCTCTGCTACCGGCGTTGACGGCCCCGACCTGACCCGCATCACCCGTTTTGCCGCCCTCCTGCCGTCCGATCAACTCAATCATCAGGACGAGATCACACTCAACCTGTTCACCCTGCGTGATAACCGCCTGCCCCCCTTCTATCTCGAACGGCTGCTCGACGGACTGATGCGTTCCCCGCCCCCTGCCGTCCCTGAACCGCCGCAGATCACCAACCACTGGCGGGGGGCGACGAGCCAGCGCCGGGCCAGCCTGTTGCTGGCGGCGGCTGGGGGCGCGCTGCACCCGCTCCAATGGCAGGACACACCATCTACCCCGTATTCGCCCGCTGCCGCAAAGCCTTCTCGCAGGGGTATCCCATGGCCCTTCCGGCGATCAAACAAGGACGCTGGCGACGGCGGCCTTCCCAGCGGAGCAAATTCCCCCCCTGCATCCCCCACAGCCCCTTCTGATCCGCCAACACGGCGGCATGCATTTCGCGCTGCGCTCAGGGACGGCGGCAGCATCGCCCATCTCGTCGCATCCAATATCATCGATCCCATTCGCGCCGACACCCTTGTCCCAGGCGACCCCTTCGTACAGACGACCCTGTACGTGATTGCACCCCTCTATGAACCGTTGACGTCGGCGCTGGTCTGGCCGGCGATCGCGCACCAGCTCAACTATCTGGGCCAGCGTCACATCGCCCAGGTCGTCGGTATCTTCGCCGCCGGCAGCTACGCCACCGACAACAGTCGCATTGTCGAAGACGCCTCCTGCTACGCGACCCTGGCCGAATTGGAAGCCTTCTCCGGCCTGCGCCGCGCCAACCTCAAACAGGTCATCTCTTCCATCTGGAAAGGTTCCAAAGCACGGGGCAATATCCCTGAGGAGTGGCTGGGACGACCGCTTTTTGACCGCATCTACCTCGTTGATCGGGAAAAAAGCAATCAGGGCCTCGCACGCAACAGCTACGAGCTCTCCGTACTCGTTGGCAACACCCTGCAGGCCCTCATCGCCGCCGACGGGGCCGCCTACATTGATGAACAGGTCGGTATCGATCTGCGCAACGCCGGCGACCGCCCTTACAGCCTGCTCGGCGCCGCCGCCGATCATGTACCGCTGGACTATATATTTCGCGCCGCGCAGCAGCATGAAGGTAAGCGGCTCGTGCGTGAGCAGGTCCTGCTCCAGCCAGGGAGCGCACACGGTGCTCCCGTCCCCGGCACACCTGGCCCCGGTTCTGCCGACCGCCTCGAACCACTGGCCTCCCTGCAGCATTTAGGCGCAACCTCGCACCAGGTCCTGAACCGGCTCATCGAGCAGATGCCCGACCTCTTCCGTGTGTTGAATCCAGAATCGATCCGGGATCTTGCAGTCCATCCGGGTTATGTGCTGCCGTCAGCTACGGCGCGCAAGATGCGCGGTCTTGATCCGGTCCGCTGGCAGGCCGCCTTCGACCGTCAGCTCCAAAGTGTGCTGGCCCAGTCCGAAGGGGATTTCGGTACAGGCGCTCTGGACACGGCCTGGGGCCTTGACGCCCTCGACGCCGAAGGTCTGCCTGTCAACCCCACCGACAACCGCTTTCTGCCGGCCCTCGCGCAGCAGATGCGCGCCCACCTGCTCTACCTGATCGGCTCCGAGCCGTCCGGCCTTATGCATGCGCGGCGCCAACTCCACCAGTGGCTGTTTGAACTGGAGCAGGAACGACTTTATCCGTCTCTGGCAGCAGGTGACGCCGTCGCATTTGCGCCTGTCAATGCAGACCGTGTTGAACGACAGTTGGAGCTGCGCGACTGGCGCAACCGCTATCGGCGTACGCTCGCCGATAAGCCGTCTCTGTTCGGTTCACTGTCGCGCGTGCTTGGTCTGCTGAGCGGTATCGTAATACTGACCCTGCTCTACCTGTTCGGAACCGGGTTGGTGAACAATGCGGACGATATCGTCACCGTGCAAAACGACCCCTCGGTACTTACCCAGTTGATGACCGGCGCCTCGCTGGACGCAGTCGTCGACTTCATCGGCAACGAGGCTAACGCCGCCACCTTTATCGGGTTGATGATCGGCGCGTTTCTCGGCGCTACCACCTCATACCGGCGGCGGGCGCAGCGCGTGCAGCAGTTGCGGCGCGAACGGGTCAATCTGGCCTGTTCAGAACTGACTGCCAGTCTGCAGAACAGTGTGTGGCGGGGCTTGGGCCGCGTCCATGATCGTCTGGAACAGTTGCTGAAGCAGTTGGACCACACTCTCGAACAAACCTGCCTGTCATTACAGGACTGGTCCGTCAGCGAAAACATGCCGCCCCTCCCGCCGGAAGATGCGATCACCTCCCACCTGTATCGGCCCCATCTCAGCCAGAACATGTGGGAACGCTGCCTGGCCTTCATGCGCGGCCGCCAGGACGCTGATGCCGGCGCCCAGACTGCCGGACACTCCCACTCTGCCGCGCTCGGCTACAGGGGAGGGGAAGAGCGCCTGCGCGCTATCTGGACAACACCCAATCGACTCCAACGGCTGGCCGCTCTGTTCAACGGTCAGGAAGCATCGTCCCTCCCTTTCGCTGATGTTCTGGCCGCCTTTGTTCGCGAGAGCGCTCAGGCTGCGGCCGGCGAAAACACCCCTGCCCTTCCCGAACAGGAGCCGGAAGGCGGCCGGGTCGAGCACGATAGTGAAACCGAAGCGGCGCGGCGGGCTTTCGTACGTACGCTCGCGCAGGAGTACAATCTGGAGCATCTGCTCTGGCGCGACGCCTCCTCGGCAGAAGGCTATGCCTCTCTGAATCCCGATGGGGAGTTCACGCCGGTCTCGACCGCCACCCTACGCTATCTGGAAAGCATGTGGAATCATGCCAAACCCTCTGCTAACTACGATGTATCGGACCGGCTCGCCGCGCACGGGCTGCCGGTGGAGTTCGCAGCGGTTTCCGGCGACCCCGACAGCGACCTGACCGAGGACGTTATGCAGAGCCTGCGCATTCCCCGTCTTCTGACCGGCAATCCTTTTCAGATCGCCTTCGTCCGCACCCTGCACGGTCTTGAGTTGAGCGACTTGGGAAGCATGACGCGCTACCTGGCCGAGTTGGGTCGCATGGACAGCGCCGCGCGCCAGCAGATCCTGCTCACCGATGTCATCCACTCGGAGATGTATAACCAGCAGGACCCGCGCGATTCCCGCACCGCCTGGTCATAGCCGCTACACCGCCGCGCAAAAGCTCTTTTGAGTTGGGAACAGAATCCAATCGCGGATTACCGGGGCAACTGCAGCTGGCTAATCCGCTACCGCTTCGCCGTAGGCGTGGGGTCTGCTTGCCGCGTCCTCATCAGCCTGCCCTGGCTGCGCGGGCGGAACGCCCTCGATGCCATCTGCAGCCAGCACAGGGAGCAGAGCGGCAATCGCACATTCGACCATCGAATCATCGGGCGGGCGGGTGGTGATGCGCTGGAGCAGCAGACCCGGCGCAATCAGGAGCCGCATAAACGGGTTTTCGGCATGGTTGGCGCTGAAGCGGATAATCTCATAGGAGATCGCGGCAACCAGCGGGACGAGCATCAAACGTGTGACAAAACGCAGAAGCAACGCCAGCCAGGGAATTTCAATCCAGGCAAACGTGAGAGGGGCGAAAAGGAGAATGCTGATCACAAGCACGTATAGCAGGAAACTGGTGCCGCAGCGTACGTGCTGAACACTGTACTTCTGTACATTGTCTACCGTAAGTCGCGCGCCGTCCTCGTAGGCATTGATCGCTTTGTGCTCGGCGCCGTGATACGCGAACACGCGACGGATATCGGGCAGAAGGCTGATCGCCCACAGATAGACCACAAACAAAATCAGGCGGATGCCGCCTTCGGCCACGGCGTCGAGATAGGGGTTGTGTTCAAAGAAGCCCGCAAACCAGCGGCTGGCCATCGTCGGAACAAGGAAAAAAATCGCCACTGCAAACGCGAGACTCGTCGCGATCGTCGTCCACGCCACCGGGCCGGAAAACTCGACCTGCTCCTCGGCGTCATCCTCCTGCATCGCCACGTCTGCACTCCACATCAGCGCCCGCATCCCCAACCCGAGCGCATCCCACAGCAGGGCCAGCCCCCGTACAAACGGCCACTGCCCCCACTTGCGCGTATAGATCTTGGCCTTGAGCGGCTCCTCGTGGATGACGATCGTGCCCTGTGCGTTACGCACCGCAATCGACATCGCCTTGCGGCCCCGCATCATCACGCCTTCAATAACAGCCTGGCCGCCGTAGTATTGTTTGCTCACAAGTCTCGCTCATTTGGCGGAGCGGCACTGCAGTGGCCGCCGCTCTTTCCTGTTGTTTATAGGGCTGAAGTTGCCCTCTGCTGCAAGGCAGAACAACCGCTATTGCGCCATCGGTCGCCAGATCGCGCCTGCATACAGCGAACGTGATTGTAGCACCGCAGTTTTGGAGGAAGCAAACCCTGGGTGATCCGTTCCAACAAGCAGTCCGTCGCAGTCGCGTGGCTGGATCCGGGAACCTCGCGCTACGTCATAGCTCGGAACTGCTTTATTCCGTAAGTATGGACCTGCTCCTGACAGCAACTGCCTAACCTCTCTGCTATCATTTTTCCAGCCACTTTTGGTCAATTTCTGTGACTACTCAGCCATAGTCAGTTCGCGACGCTGAACGAAGTTATCTCACTCCTCTCCTCGCATTTGGGCGGTCGGGCCTATTCGGCCCTCCCTTGTGCGGGGG
>JAPPKG010000215.1:0-8951 GCA_026914085.1 Caldilineaceae bacterium
CGGCGCCAAGCGTTCCCGGCTATTCGGCCAAACAGAATTCACCGTTTAGCCAGCAGCTGCCTGAGGGGACCGGAGGAGACGGAACACTGTCCTACGCAGCAACGGGGCTGCCCGAAGGTCTGAGCTTCATTGTCACCACTCGCACCATTACGGGCACGCCCACAGGCACAGGCCCATCTACTGTCCGTTACACGGTCACTGATAGTGACGGCGACTCCGATTTCGTTGAATTCAACATCACAGTCGCAGAAGATCTCTTGCCGACGCTGGCGACCATTTCGGACACCAACGCCAAATTGACAAAACTATTTACGCTTCAATTGCCCGCAGGAAGCGGCGGCGACGGCGACCTGGATTACGATGCCACCGGCCTGCCTCCTGGTCTTTCCTTCGTCAAATCCACTCGCACAATTACAGGAACACCGACAACTGCCAACAAATACGAAGTTACTTACACAGCCACGGATGAAGACAAAGATGTCGTGACCCGGAATTTCTTCATAGAAGTATTCGCGATGCCTTCTTTGCAGGTGGTACCGAATTTCATGGCAACGAAGGACGAGGTATTCACACTGGAGCTGACCGCAGTCTCTGGCGGAAGGGAACCGTTCGACTATGATGCCACCCCTCTGCCTACGGGCCTGTCCTTTGTGGAATCATCGCTGACGATTACAGGTACCCCGACTCAGGTTGAAGTGGTCCAGGTTACTTTCTCCGTTGAGGACAAGGACGGAGACACCGCCAGCCGGCAATTCAACATTTCCGTCAGTGAGGGGGACACGGAACCTACGTTTGCCTTCGAGATCCCCGACTACGACCTTCGAGTCGGGAGTCCGTTTGCAGTGACTCTCCCTGGCGCGACTGGAGGAAACTCTCCCTACACCTATACGATTTCAGAACTTCCTGATGCGCTTGTCTTCATTACAGAAACGCGTCAGCTCACAGGCACACCTGGTGCTAGTGAGACGGGGTCTCACAACATTACCTATACCGCGACGGACCGGGATCTCGACCAGGTATCGCAGACGTTCGAGCTCGATATCGCGGCAGACAAAACGCCCTCAGAACCGTCAATAAACGACATGCACCTTAAAGTCGGTAGAAGTCTGTGGGCCCAACTGCCGGCGGGCGACAACGGAGACCCACCCTACACCTATGCGATCACGACTCTTCCGTCCGGACTGAACTTCAATCGCACCACTCGGATTCTGTCTGGCAGGCCCGACTCAGCCGGCTCCATGGCGGTTACGTACACGGTTCTTGACGACGACGGCGACTCGGCCGCTAAGAATTTCACGATCAACGTCTATGCGCTGCCTGATCTATTTGCAATCTCCGACCAGTCAGGCATGAAGGACGAACCTTTTACCCTTCAACTTCCTGCGGCTACTGGAGGCAGGGCCCCCCTCCGATACGCAGTAACCGGTCTGCCTTCCGAGCTGCAATTCAATACCAGCACCCTTGTAATCACCGGAACACCTGCCCAGGTGGAAGTTATCAACGTCAACTACACGGTAACGGACAGAGACAACGATCAGGATAGCGTCACCTTTAAGATCACCGTGACTGATCTGGACCAGAGCCAGGTCGGCAACAATAACGGCAACAACAACAACGGCAACAACAATAACAACGGCAATAACGGAGGAAGCCAGGGCGGCGCCAACCCGCAAAACACGCAACCACTGACCGTCGTTGACGTTATCGGTTACAGCGCGACAGTAGATGAACTCTTCACGCAGCAGTTGCCCTTCGCTAGCGGAGGCACACTGCCTTACGCCTATAGTGTCACGCCCCTACCCCCCGGCCTGGACTTCATATTGATAAAGCGCACCATTACGGGGACACCCACCGTTACGGGGACGACAGTCGTCACCTACACCGTAACCGACAGCGGCTTTGTTTCCGCTAGCGATGCCTTCACCATAACCGTCAGTGGCAACGGCCAGGGCGGCACCAACCAGGGCAGCAGTAACCAGGGACGAGGCAACCAGGGCGAAAACAACCAGGGCGACGGCAATCAGGGCAATAGCCAAGACGGAAACAACCAGGGCGGCGGCAATCAGGGCAACAACCAGGGTGGCAACAAAGGAGGCGGTAACCAGGGCGGTGGCTCAAACACTAAGAAAAACTCCGGAAGCTCAGGAAACTCGAACAACCAGAAAAAGTATGTTCCCCCCGCCTCGTCTCCCCCACCGTCGCAACAGCAACAATGGTCGCCTTCTCCCGTTCCGGTAGCGGTTACATTACCCTCCTGGCTGAACGTACGCAGAGGACCGGGGCGCGACTACGAGGTAATCACGACTGTTCCTCAAGGGACTCGTGGTAACATTTATGGCAGGGATCCTGCTGACGCATGGTTCCAGGTCCAGATTGCTGAAGTCGGCAACCTGGTGTGGGTCTGCCAGAACCTTACCAGGGTCGAAGGCGCACTGGATGGCGTTCGATTCCTCTCTCGTTGGGAAATCGATATCATTCCGAAGTCGGTCGACGGCCCCCTGGCAACGACTACGCCGGCAATTATGAACGTGCGCGCTGGACCGGGGCTTGACTACGAAATCTTGACATCAGTTCCCAAAGGGACGGAGGCTACAATCATTGGCATCGGCCCTTACGCAGAATGGTTTATGGTCAGACTGGAGAATCTAGGTAGGCCTGCCTGGATCTACGCAAGTCTGACCACCGTTACAGGTTTCCTTGGAGGCGTCAAGCAGTACACCTTGGCAGAAGTGGACGGCTACACCTTCGCAGACGTGGACGAACCTGATACGTGCAGCGCCAACCCGGTCGCCGTCACCATCCCCGCTGTCCTGAACGTTCGCAGGGGTCCGGGAACGGAATACGAGGTCCTTACAACGGTTGTGGCAGGCACGAGGGCAGAGATTGTCGGAATCGACCCGCAAGACGAATGGCTCCTGGTGGAGCTGGACAGCTTGGTCGAACCAGCCTGGATCTATCGCGACCTGACGACGGTTGTCGGCTCACTTGCTGGCGTTAGGCGGATCGGCTCTGGGCAGGCGAGTCAGCCCAACACACCAACAAATGTCGATCGACCAATCGCGGTTACCTATCCTGCCCTGGCAAATGTCCGTGTTGGCCCAGGCCTGTCTTACGCTATCCTGAAGGCCGTTCCCCAAGGTACGCGTGCTAGCGTTTTTGGGCTCAGTCCCGACGATAACTGGTATCTGGTCGAAATCGACGGACTGAGTCAGTTGGGCTGGATCCGCGAGGATCTCACTGTTCTGGTCGGAAATCTCGACAGCGTAAAGCGCATTACCGCCACCGAAATCGCGATGCTGCCAGTTGCCATCGTGGACACGCCCATACTCAACGTTCGGTCGGGTCCGGGCACTGGCTTCGCCACAGTGACTACCATCTCACAGGGAACGTGGGCTCGGATTATCGGTGTCAATCCGGGGGCCGACTGGTTCCAGGTAGAGCTGTATGGCGTAACAGGTCAGGCATGGGTTTTCCGCAACCTTACCAATCTTGCCGGTCTTCTCGCAGGAGTTACGCAACTCACCTCAAGCACCGTTGCGGCGGCCACCGAGGAGGCCCCGGCACTGCAGGCAACCACGATTCTGGAAGAAGCCTCCACGATCGAGGCCGCCCCAACACAACAGGTCGTCGCGAATTCGATAAACATCGAGGTGACTCTGCCGGATAATGGCAATATCGATCTCGAAGTCAGCTGGACCGATGCAGACCTCTGTACGGATCTCTACAAGCTTTTCTACCGGTCCGGCGCCAACTCAACTACCTATTTCTCATTGGAGAACGCCGTCCTTGCTACGACTCCAGATTCAAAGCGTCTGAGCTTTCTCGCTCTGCCCGACAGCAGCCTTATCTCCGCCTGGTGCGGAACACAAAGAACAGGTAGGAAAGTCGCGGAAGTCCAGATCGACACGAGCAACGAAGGAATCTACAGTTCCATACCTTCTCAGCCGGAGACTGGGACGGTAGCCGCTGTTCCCTGAGCCGGCTTGTCGCAATGACCGGCAGGTCATACCCTATGCGCTACAATCGGCGCGTAGCCCAACAGCCAACTACCTGTGCACTAGGAGCCTGGCCCGGCTCAACCAACGGCCCCCGCCAAGCGATGGCGGGGGCTTCTCTCTCGCCCTACATAGAAGCTACTGTCAAGATTCCGATGGGGTATCGAATAATCGAGGAATGGGTGGTCGGCCTCCTCAAGACTTCCGTCAGTCCGAGAAGGCATCCGCCCCCAATTGTGAGGAAAACTGGATTGAGAGAGAACGGAAGAGGTGCGCTTGGCCCACAGAACAGCCCCGAACTCGTTTTTGCGTATTCCGGTGCCGGAACTGTTGCTGATCCGAAGATGAGACCTCAACCTTCCTCACCCAATTGGGTGCCTTCGGGAACGTCAGTATCGCTCTCGAAGTCGAGCCTGAATCCATCGGGGTCGGTCAGCGACGTAAGCCACATGCCGTTACTGACAAATGGTCGCGATGCCACGAGTCCTCGGGCCTGTACCTGTTCGTAGAACTTCAACGCGTCTTCACAGATGAAAACGACTGTGACACCCTCTCCCACCTTACCTGACGGAGTCCAGGCGTCGTGGCCCGAAGTAGGGAACTGCTGTAACATCAGCGCCGCCTCTCCCAGTGTCAGCCAGCACCAGCGCAGCTGCCCATCCGGCTCCCACTTCTGCGTGATTTCGCAGCCCAATCCGTCCACATAAAAACGAATCGACGCCTTCATGTCCGAGACTTTCAAAAAAGGCACTGCCTGCTTTATGTTCACAAAAAATGTTCTTTCCACCATTCTCCCTCAGCTGAGAAGAATCCTGGTCGAACGCAAGGAAGAAAGGTTGTTCTTTAGGCCTGACCAGCCAGGTTACCAGTTCGTATAAGAGCCATCGCGGCGCCGCAGATGAGGAGCCTCCCAGAAACGAAACTCTTCCGCCTGCGCCCGTTCCTCATTGAACTCAACACCGAGGCCCGGACCGTCCGGCACGATGTAGTAGTAACCGTCCAGCTCCGGCTGCTCGGGAAACCACTCTTCGTCATAGAACCTGCCTTCCTCCGTCGGCGAGACCCGCACCTCAAGCCAGGCAAAGTTGGGCACGGCCGCCGCCAGATGGACCGTCGCCGCACTGCAAATCGGGCCGAGCGGGTTATGCGGCATCAAATCGATGTAGTGCGCCTCCGCCATCGCCGCCACCTTGACCGCCTCGGTCAATCCTCCAACGTTGCACGCGTCGATGCGCGCGAACTGAGTAATGCCCCGCTCGATGTAGGGCAGGAACTGCCACTTGCTGGAAAACTCCTCTCCAATCGCAAAAGGGACGTCGGTCATGCTCCGTAGCGCTTCGTATGCCTCGGGCGTCTCATCACGGATCGGCTCTTCCAGAAAATCAAGCGTCCCGGATGGCATGCGCTGGCAGAACGATGCCGCCTCGGCCACGCTCAAACGGTGGTGGTAGTCGATTCCCATCACAGGCTCGGGCCCAATCGCCTCGCGTACGGCAGTCAGCCACTGCGCCGTTATCCCAAGCGATTCGCGCGGTTCAAAAATATAGTCAGGCTCTCCCTCATCGCTAGCGGGGCTGCGACCGGCTCGGATGGCGGGCCAGCCCAAATCCACCAGCAACTGGACATTCTCGATCAACTCCTCTTTCGTCGATCCTCCTGTAGAAGCGAAGCAGGGAACCAACTCCCGCTGCTTCCCTCCCAACAGCTGATACACCGGAACATTGAGCGCCTTCCCCGCAATGTCGTATAGAGCAATGTCAATCGCCGAAATAGCGGCGGTCAGAACGCGGCCGCCTTCAAAATACTGGCTCCGGTACATCTCCTGCCACAACGCCCCCATCCGCAGCGGATCCCGGCCGATGAGGAACTCCCGATAGTGGTTCACCGCACCGATCACAGCCAGTTCGCGGCCTGACAGGCCCGCCTCTCCCCAACCATGGAGACCCTCGTCAGTCTCAACCTTCACGATCATCTGATTGCGTTGGCCCACCCACGCGGGATAGGTCTTGATGTCGGTTATTTTCATTGTTGCTTCCTGTCCTTCCCCTTGTGCCCAGTACGCTAAGGCAGAATGTCATCCGAATGCCGCCCTCCACAATGAGAATCGAGAGACTTCATTCTCTCCTGCCAGGCCTTTGGCATATCAGCGGCAGTTCTCTCCGTCATCTGGTCGTGAAGGGCGAATTCACCGTCCCCCGTTTAAACTACCCGTCAATCGCCGCCCGCAGACTGTCCGCCTCTTCCTCTGAGAGCGCTCTGCTGCCTGCGTCGGCGTTCGTATGCGCCTGCTCAGGCGACTTTGCACCGGGAATCGATACCGACACGGCCGGGTGACTGAACGAATAGCGAATCGCAGCCTGTACCATCTCTTCACCTGGTGAGACGACCTCGCTAAGCCGTCCGACCTGCACTGCTCGTGCCTCGAACTGGTCCTGCTGTGTGCCGCCCTCATTCCAGCTTGCCCGAACTGTATCTGTGAATACTGCACCCTTCGTATAGCGACCCGAGAGCAGTCCCTTGGCCAGGGGTCCCCGAACCATTACGGCAATGCCGTGCTCCTCGCAGTAGGGCAGGAACGCCTTCTCCGGCTCGCGGTTGAGAAGTGAGTAGTCCACCTGCACAACGCTACAAGTTCCTTCGCGGTTGAAGCGCTTGAGAACGTCCAGGTCGTTGGTCGAGATTCCGTAAACGCGCAGGCACCCCTCCTCCTTCAGTGCCTCAAACCCCTCCAGGTAGACTGTCGGGTCCTCAAGATTGCCTTTGTGGCAGAGGATCACGTCCACCCAGTCGGTCCGCAGCCGGCCCAGGATCGCGTGGCCGGAAATCCGTATCGAATCAACACTGTTCTTGGGAATCTCTCCACCCGTGCGTTGCGCCCAGTTACCGATCTTGCTGACCAGGATTACGTTGTGCCGGATGCCGGTCAAGGCCCGGCCTACCCGCATCTCCGACAGACCGTTGGGGATGCCGTAGGACTCAGCCACATCGAAAAGTGTCATGCCGGCGTCGTATGCTGCCCGTACGGTTGACCAGGCTGTGACGTCATCAATATCCCCCCACTGATTGCCGATATTCCACGCGCCTAACCCGACCGCAGAGACGGGCCAGCCGAGCTTTCCGAACCTCTTTGTTAGCATTTTGGCAACTCCTTGCAATTGTGAACGAAAGCAAAATGTGAAGCCCTCACATCCCGCCAATTGCCCGAATTGTGTTCCATCGCGCAATAAATGGCAAAAGGAAGCATGGGATGAGTTCCGGCGCAAGAGGACTTCAACCAGGTTGAAGCGTCAGCCTCTGCCTGTGTTCGGTAAAGGTATCCATGAGTTCTGTCCAAAATATTTGGCAAAAGGCGCAAATATATTTGCAAATATGATTGACACGGGCAAATTTATTTGCTACAATGCATCATTAAGAGAGGAGAAGACAATGCGCAAAGTATTGGAAGAATGTCCTTCGTGTGGAGGTGATATCGAAATATCGCGCCTTTCGTGCACGCTCTGTGACACGGAAGTTACCGGTCGCTTCGCCCCTTGTGCATTCTGTCGCCTCTCTCCTGAGACGGCCCAGTTCCTTGAACTCTTTGTCAAAAGTCGCGGCAACGTAAAGGAGATGGAACGTGAGCTTGGCATCTCCTATTGGATAATACGCAGTCGCATCAACGACCTGATCAAGGAATTGGGTTTCGAAACAAACGACGAGGAAGATCTTGGCAGAAAGCGGCAGGATATCTTGGCGAGGGTAAATCAAGGCGAGATTTCCGCAGGAGAAGCCGCGGATCTGATGAGGCGGCTCCAGTGAAAAGCATCACCTGGGACGGGCCGATATCGCGGCTGTTTGGCGTAAGCTCAAGGTTTTCTATGAGTGGCAACACCATTGTCCAAAATTCTTAGTTGGAAGAGGAGAGAAAAAAGTGGTACAGGAACGATTGGCCGTCCTCAAGATGTTGGAAGATGGAAAGATTACCTTGGAAGAAGCCTCTGATCTTCTCCGCGTAATCGAGCAGCCCGACCCGCAAGAAGGACCCGATCTTGGCGAGACGCCGTCTCGGCAACCGTCGAACCAACCGCCAGCTGACCTCTCTCACACCGAAATGGATCAAGAGGGCTTCACTGGACTCGACCTGGCCAAGTTGACAGAGATGAGAATCCACGGAGTGACGCCCGCGTTTATTCAGGAGTTGCGCCAACTGGGTATCCCAGGCCTTTCCATCGACAAACTCGTCGCAATGCGAATCCACGGCGTGAAGCCGGACTTTGTCCGTGAAATCCGTTCCGCTGGGCTCGACCCCTCAGTCGACCAGTTGATTCAAATGAGGATCCACGGAGTCTCACCTGAATTCCTGGCCGAATTCCATGCTCTGGGCTTCACGCAGTTGGACGTGCCCCAACTGATTCAAATGCGTATTCATGGTGTAACGCCCGATTTCTACGTGCAGTTGGAGTCACTGAGCATCAAAGACCTCACCGTCGACCGGCTCATCCAAATGCGCATTCATGGAGCCACGCCTGAATACGTACGCGAGATTCAGGCATTGGGATTATCTGAGCTGAACTCAGGTAAACTGATTGAAATGCGAATTCACGGCGTACCCGCCGACTACGTGCGGCAGATCGAAGCCTCAAGTCTGGATGACCTCACCCTGGATCGTCTGATCGAACCACGCGGTGGATCAGCACACTCCAGCCAAACGAGGACAATGAACGAGCAGGCTTAGCCCCCCAGTCGTTCCCGCAAGGTCACCCGCTCCTGTTCCCTCGCACGGCCCTGTAAGAATCCGCCACAAGCCACACCATGTTTGCCTCAGCCACTAACCACTAACCGCTGACCACTGACTATTGCATTTCTGGGCGGTCGGGCCGATTAGGCCCACCCATTTTGGGGGGGGGGGGGGGGGGGGGGGCGGCCCCCCCCCCCCCCCCCCCCCCCCCCGCGGTCGGCTCGGCTGCCGCGTTCCGC
>JAPPKG010000227.1:0-8931 GCA_026914085.1 Caldilineaceae bacterium
CCCCCCCCCCCCCACATGGGTGGGCCTAATCGGCCCGACCGCCCAGAACTGCAGTTTTTAGTAGTCAATTTTTTGGTTTCTAGTGGTTAGAGTTTGCGCTTGGCGTGCGGCGATGGAGGGCTCGGACTGGCATTGGCTTGGAGTTATGTTGGAGAGTAGGTGGAGGGGCTGTCAGGAGGGGGCGTCGGCGGCTTCGGCGCGGCGGCGGATTCTTCGTTCGAGGACGGGCGCGGAGGTGACGACGGCGACGCCGCAGAGGATGGCGAAGCCTCCCAGGAGCTGCTGGGGCGTCGGGAAGACGTCGAAGAGCAGTTGGGACCAGAGTACGGCGGCGACGGGGCTGGCCGCCAGGGCAATGGCGAAGACGCTCATGTCGAGTTTGCGCAGAGTCCAATAGTAGAGGAAGCGGCTGACGACGACGTCAACGGTACCGACGAGCAGGAGGATGGGAAATGCCTGGGCCGAGGGGAGCGCGAAGTTTCCGCGGGCGAGGTTGAAGAGGGCGAGGAAGGCGGCGGTGAGGAGGAGGCGGTAGAAGAAGAAGTTGAGCAGGTCGACTTCGCCCATGTTGCGTTTGGTGAGGGCGGCGTGCAGGGCGTAGATGAAGGTCGAGAAGAGTATCATCATGGCGCCGATGCCGAGGTAGTCGCCCGGCTGGAAGGAGATGACGGCGAGCCCGACGACGGCGATTGCGGAGCCGACTCCTTGCATCAGGGTGAAGCGTTCGCCCAGCCAGAGGAGGCCGAATCCGAGGCTGAAGAGGACCGTCATTTTGCCGACCATGGCGGCGACGCCGGGGTCGATGAAGGCCATGGCCTCGTAGTTGAGTCTTGTGCTGACGGCCACGCACATGCCGATGGCGAGGAAGGTGGGCCACATGCGACGCAAGGGATCCAGACTCAGTCTACGCGTTATGAGGCCAATGAGGCCAACTTCGACGAGGGCGACGGCGATTATGTAGAAGGCGCCCAAGGCGGGCTCGATGTAGGGAAAGACGAGGCGGGCAAATACGTAGTGCAGGCTGTCTATCATCAGGAGGCAGATGAGAAGCGCGGTGCCGCGTGCGTTGCCGGAACTGTCCCCGCCTTGTGACGAAGCCGGGGCGAAAGGACTACTGCGCGGCATGTCCCTCATGTGATCAGCCTTTGCAAGGGGAGTGGTGGACGAGGGGGGAGGCTGCCATTTGCCCAAGTTAGGGTTTTGTTCGGTTGACACGCTCCCTTCTCTTGAGGCGTATCATATCCGGCCTCTTTGAAAGTCGCCAAAAGGGGGAAGGGCGGTTGTGCTAAAATACGGGCGGGATGGGACGTGCGACGTGCGGGAGGTAGCCAGGGGCGACTGGGATGGTTCGCAAGATTATCCACTTCGATCTCGACGCCTTTTACTGTGCGGTTGAAGAGTTGCGGCACCCTGAGCTGAAGGGAGTCGCGTTTGCGGTGGGCGGGCGGCCGGAGAGCCGGGGGGTTGTGGCATCCTGTTCCTACGCGGCGCGACAGTTCGGCGTCCGGTCGGCGATGGGGATGGCGCAGGCGATGAGATTGTGTCCGGAGCTGCGGGTGCTGCCGCCGGATATGCGAGAGTATGGACGGGTGTCGGGGCGGGTGATGGGGATTCTGCACAGTATGACCCCGCTGGTGGAGCAGTTGTCGATCGACGAAGCGTTTCTTGAGGTGACGGAGCGGCCTGAGTACGCTTCGGTACTGGCGAAGAGGTTGCAGGCGCAGGTTGCGGAGCAGCTTGGACTTCCCTCTTCGCTGGGTGTGGCGACGAATAAGCTGGTGGCCAAGATCGCCACGGATGTTGGGAAGGCGGAGATCCAGACGGGCGATTATCCCAGGGCGATCCAGGTGGTGGCGCCGGGTAGGGAGGCTGAGTTTCTGGCGCCGCTGCCGGTGGATGCGCTGTGGGGGGTGGGTCCGCGTACGCGGGAGCGGCTGGCTGAGATGGGCATTCACAAGGTCAGTGATGTGCTGGCGGGGTCTGCGGAGGGATTGGCGCGGCAGTTGGGCAAGCTGGGCCGGGATCTGTACAGGCAGGCGCAGGGGCTTGATGAGCGGCCGGTTGTCACGGAGCGCGAGGCCAAGTCGATCAGCCAGGAGACGACGTTTGCGCAGGATGTGGTGGATACTGAGACGCTGCGAAGGGCGTTGCGGCATCAGGCAGGGCAGGTAGGTAGGCGCTTGCGGGGCAGCGGGCTGGCGGCGCGGACCGTAATTCTGAAGTTGCGTTGGACTGACTTCACCACGCTGACACGGCAGACTACGCCCTCGCATCCCGTGGAGGATGAAGAGGAGATCTACGGAATCTCATTGGACCTGTTGGCGTCAAACCGGCCGGAGGGGGCGGCGGTACGGTTGATTGGGATTGGGTGCAGCGGTCTGGTTCCGGCGGTGAGGCAGATGAGCATTTTCGATATGGCGGCGGACCCGGAGGCGCGGGCTCGAGAGGACCAGCTGAACGAGGCGGTGAAGGGGCTGCGGAAGAGGTTCGGCGCGGATGCGGTCCGGCGCGGGAGCGATTTGTGAGGGTGGCCAATTGCCAGATTTCGTTGACATTTCGGAAAGGCCGCAGGTCTCCTGGGGGTGTCTCTGGCTCGAAGGTTGTGATAGACAGAACCAATCTTTCCGCGAAATTACGCGAAGAAACGCGAAGTACACCTAAGGCATACAGGACATTCTAAGCGCTGCGGCCTGGCCCTCAAGGGATAAGCGCTTTGTTCCCGCAAGTCGCAGTACTGACAAACGTCATTGTTTTCGGTTGCGGATTCCTGTCCTGGTTCCTGGATAGCAGTGTCGCGGGTTGCGAGCAGGTTGCTTCGATGTGCTTTCAGTTGAACTGTACTTGAAGGAGTTGGAACCAGTGCGATACGAAGTGCCGATCTCAGAGGAGCTGATAGACGAACTTTTCCCATTTTGGGCGTCGATTTTCGGGGAGGTATTGCCGGACATTGCGCGTGAAGTCTTTCTGGGCGCGGAAGATGCCTATAGCGGGGGCACTCTCTACTTGCGAAGGGAAGAAGGACGGCTGGCAAGCACGTGCTTCACGATGCAGTCGAAAGTGGTGCCGAGTCTGGCAGGATTCAGTGAAGTGGCCACGGACCCGCAGTTTCGGGGCAGGGGCTTAGCGACCGAACTGTGCAGCTGGGCGGTGGAGGATTTTCGTGCGGCGGGCGGCGAGGCGTTTTTCCTGGGCACGGTCAACCCGGCGGCGGCGCGGGTCTATCACCGGCTTGGGTGGCGCAAGCTAGCCGGAGCCAATGTGATGGCGAATATTCTCGGCGGGGAATCTCCTGAGGCATTCCTGGTGGATTACTTTTCGGGTGAGGGAGCAACGGTGGTGGAGGCGTCACCGGCAGACCGTATTCCGATGATTCCGCTGGTCCTTTGCCCGCATGACTGGCAGGTGTTGGACGCGAATGCAAGTGTGTGCTCAACTCGCTATGCTACCCAGAATTCGTGTATGGGACTGTATGTGCGCTACGAGCGGATGCAGACTGGGGGCGGCGCCTGGTTTGCAGCGAGGACGGCGGAGGGGAAGGTGGTCGGGCAGTCGACGGCGCGCCGGGATGACGCGGGCGGGTTCCAGATTGATGCGTTTGCGCATGCGCGATTTACGGAAGTCTGGGAAGAGCTTGTGGAGGCGGCGGTGGTCGCATCCCAGGAACGGGGCGAGGGCGGATGCTTTGCGGTCGTTTCGGTTGAAGATGAAGAGAAGCAGTCCCGGTTCGAGGCGTTGGGATTCCGCAGGGCGGGTTCGGGTGCAGAGTTTGAACTGGATGGAAGACGGGTGGCTTCGGTGAGGATGGAGAGGAGCTCCGCCTAGGCGGTGGTGGAGGTGGCGATGAGAGGGCGGCTGGCACCGGGCCAGCCGCTTTTTGATTGGGATTTCTTCTTTGTTCGGGAACCTGCCTGTCACGAGAGCAGAAAGACGCGCCCGCTTCAGACCCAGGCAGAGGTGAGCGGAAGCAGGAACTTCAGGTCCTACCCCATCATGGCGTCATCGCCACTCCATTCAGTGTCGATACCAACATAGTCCTTGACGAGGGGCTGGAGGTGATCCGGAAAGGCTTTCATGAAGACCCTGGCGTCCTCTGACAGCGCCCAAGGGGCGTTGACGGGGTAGTCGCGCGGTCGTAGCCCGATGCCACAGGAGAGGCGGACGCGGTCGATGCGGTTGGGGAAGGCCGAGTGGTAGGTGCGGGAGGCGAAGATGATTTCGTCTCCCGGATCGGTGAAGAGGGGCACAATTCCGGGAAAGTCGAAGCCTACGTAGCCCTTGGGCTCTGTGCCGATGCGGTGGAAGGAGCGCTTGTCGGGGGTGAGCTGGAAGCCTTCGGGCCCTTGCCAGCCTTCGAGGTGGGAGTCTTCGACCACGGCCAGGCCGCCGTGTTTGGGATGGGAGCCGGTGATGTAGAACCAGAGGCCTGAGGGCCAGGGGCCGCGGTTGAGGATGTCGCCTGAGAAGGTGGGCGGGCCATCGGTGAAGCCGCAGAAGTCGGAGTGCCAGGTGAGGGGGTCGGAGCCGGGGTTGCGGATGATGGCGGCGGTGCGGTTGATGGTGAGCTCTTCGGCCTGGCAGAAGACGCGCTGGGCGCGCATGAAAGGTTCGTGGTCGAAGAGTTTCCACATGGCGGGGGCGTGTTCGATGAAGGATGTGTGGGTGAAGCTGTTACCTTCGCCGAGGGTGCCGTCGGGGTCGATCACCTGTTTGACGGACTGCTGGAGTTCTGAGACAAGTTCATCTGTGAGCACGTTCTTGACGATGGCGAAGCCGTGGGCTTCGACGCATTCCTGGGCGGCGTCCAGCTCGTCCAGCGTGAACTCATATTGGTAACCCAGCTGCGGCTTCTGTATGTGGCTGTAATCCATTCAAAACTCCTTGTCAGGTTAGGCTTGAGGTGGTGAAGTGCCGGCCAAGCCATTTGGGGCCAGTTATATTCAACTCTCGGCCGACTTCAGGTTTCGGGCACCTATCTCAGAAGCGCTTCTAAGGGTTGCTGCTTCCGGAACGGCGTCCAGGCGGCGCTTGTATCCCCCTAAATCATTATCCCATCATAGCACTATCGCCACTCCAGTCGTCGTCAATGCCGACGTAGCCTTCAACAAACGGTTGCATTCGTTTGGGTAGGGCCTTCAGGAAAGCCTGTGCGTCCTGCGACAGGGGCCATGGCGCATCGATCCGGAAGTCACGCGGGCGGTAGATTATGGCGCAGGAGAGCCGGACGCGATTTGTGCGATTGGGGAAGGCGGCGTGGTAGGTGCGGGAAGCGAAGACGATTTGGTCGCAGGGATCGGTGAAGATTGGCACCAGGCCGGGCACGTCGAAACCGACGTACCTTTGGGGTTCGGTGCCCTTTTTGTGAAAGGAGCGTCGATCCGGGGTGAATTGGAAACCATCGGGCGGGGTCCAGTCCTTGCGGTGGGAGTCTTCGATGAGTGCCAGGCCGCCATGTTCGGGATTGGAGCCGGTGATATAGAACCAGAGGCCGGACGGCCAGGGGCCGCGGTTCAGCACGTCGCCTGAGAATGTGCGGGGGCCGTTGGAGAAGCCGCAGAAGTCGGAGTGCCATGCGAGCGGCGCGGAGCCGGGATTGCGCAGGATTGCTGCAGAGCGGAGGATGGACAGGTCCTCGGACTGGCACAAGGTGCGCTGTGCGCGCAGGTAGGGTCCGTGCTCGAGCAGCTTCCACATGGCTGGAGAGTGTTCGATGAAGGAGGAATGGGTGAAGCTGTTTCCCTCTCCTAAAGTGTCATCCCGGTCAAGAGTCTGTTTGACCGACTCCTGGAGCTCTTGCACCAGTTCATCTGAGAGTACATTCTTGATGATGGCAAAGCCGTGGGCCTCGACGCATTGATGCGCGGCGTCCGGTTCGTCGAGTGTGAATTCGTAGCGGTAGCCCAGATCGGGCTTTTGGTAGTGGCTGTAGTCCATGCAGTTCTCCGGGCGAAGAAGGCGTGCCTGCACTGGCACGACGGCCACGCCCTAAAGAGCGCGGCCGCTTATCTGAAAGGGCAGACCTTGATTGTGGGGAAGCAGCTTCGGGTCGCCGAGCGCTGCTGGACACTCCTCACTAGCCCATCATGGCGTCGGCTTGCGGTTCGGCGTCGTCGGGCCGCCAGTCGTTCTGGATGCCGGTATATTCTTCCACATAGTGCTGATAACGCTCCGGCAGGGCCTTTATGAAGGCCTTGGCAGTATCGGGGAGCGGCCAGGGGGCGTCGATCTTGAATGCCTTGGGGCGGAAGCCGACGCCGCAGGAGAGGCGGACGCGGTCGATGCGGTTAGGGAAGGCGGCGTGGTATGTGCGGGTGGCGAAGACGAGCTGGTCAGTCGGCTCGCCGAAGAGAGGTACCATGCCGGGCACGTCGAAGCCGACGTAGCAATGCGGCTCTGTTCCTATGGGGTGGAATGAGCGCTTGTCCGGAGTCAACTGAAATCCCTCGGGCCCTTCCCAGTCTAACCCGTGCGAATCCTCGATGACGGCGAGGCCGCCGTGCTTGGGGAAGGAGCCGGTGATGTAGAACCAGAGCCCAGAGGGCAAGTTGAACTTATTGAGCACATCGCCCGCGTTTTGCGGAGGACCCTCGGCAAATCCATGCCAGTCGGTGTGCCATCCCAGCGGATCGGAGCCGGGATTGCGGATGATGGCGGCGGAGCGGTGAATGGTCAGACCGCCATCGCCGCAGTAGAAGCGGTTCACGCGCATGAAGGGCTCATGGTCGAAGAGCTTCCAGGAGGCGGGGGAATGCTCGACGAAGGCGGTGTGGGTAAAGCTGTTGCCCGCGCCCAGCGTGCCGTCGGGATCGAGCACCTCCACGACGGACTTGCGAAGGTCTTCCACCAGTTCTTCGGTCAAGACGTTTTTTATGATGGCGAAGCCGTGGGCTTCGACACATTCGTTCATGGCATCGAGTTCGTCGATGCTGAATTCGTAGCGGTAGCCCAGATCCGGTTTCTCAATGTGACTGTAGTCCATGGAGAGCTCCTTGCGATAGCGCTGGCCGACCTATCCCTTCAGTGAACCGATGGTGATCCCCTGGATCATCTGCTTTTGCATCAGTATGAATGCGACGATAGGAAGAACGGACATGAGGATGGCAGCAGACATACCGATTCCATAAGCGGGACCAGTGCCTTTCAGCTGGAACATGATGATGGATACGCCGACTGGCATCGTGTAGATCTGCGGTTTGTTCAGGACCAGCAGAGGCCAGAGGAAGTCGTTCCAGTGGTAGGTAAAGGTAAAGATAGCGAGGGTGGCGAGGACGGGCCTGGACAAAGGGATTGTGATTAACCACCAGAGCTGCAGCTCGTGAGCGCCGTCGATGCGGGCGGCCTGGAAGAGTTCGTCAGGCAGTGTCACAGCGAACTGGCGGAAGAGGAAGAGTGCGAAAGGAGAGGCCAGACCGGGCAGGATCAGGGCCCAGTAGGTGTCGTGCATGCCCAGTTTCAAGGTCAAGACGTAGGAGGCGATCAGTGTCGACCAAGCCGGGACAAGCATGGTGGAGATAATGAGCCAGAACAGTTTGTCGCGGCCGGGAAACTGCTTGCGGGCGAAGCTGTAGCCGGCAAGGGAGGCCACGAGGACGACGCCCAGGGTGAAGGCTGCGCCGGTGAAGACGCTGTTCCAGAACCACTTGAGGACAGGCGAGTTGGCAACGCCGCTGCCGGTCAAGAGGTCGATGTAGTTTTTGAGCACGGGCCGAGTCAGAACAAAGGAGGGGGGAATTGTAGCGACTTCGGAGGGGTGCTTGAAGCTGGTGATCAGGGCCCAGTAGAGCGGGAACAGTGAGATCGCGGCAAGCACGAGGATCATCAGGAGCGCGAGGTAGCGTAATGCGCTGGCCGATCCTTCCGGGAGCAGGCGCAGTTGCAGCAGTTCCAAGAGTGAAGGCGTCTGTCTGTTGAGCCGGGATTGTGTTGCCATGTTCGGACCTTCGGTTCAGAATTCCACAACCTGGGAAAAGCGACGGAATTGGAAAATGGTAAAGCCGACGGTTGCCACGAGGAGCAGCAGTCCGGCGGCGGCGGCGGTGCCGGCGTTGGCGTAGAAGATCAACTGGTTGTAGATATAGTAGCCGACGGTGATGGTGCTGTGTACAGGGCCGCCGCGCGTCAGAACGTAGATGGGCACGAAGACCTGAAGGGCGCCGAGGGTGGAGACGACGATCACGTAGAGCATTGCGGGTGTCAGGAGGGGCAGCGTGATCGCCCAGTGCTTGCGCCAGAAGGCGGCGCCGTCCACGGCGGCAGCGTCGTAGAGGCTGGAAGGGATGCTGAGGAGGGCGGCGCAGAAGATGATGATGGCGACGCCGTTACTGGAGACTATGGCCATGCCGGCGAGGGAGGGAAGGGCGGCATATATGCTTCCCAGCCAGTTGACCGGCTCCAATTTGACGAGTGAGAGTGCGTAGTTGAGGACGCCCACGTGAAAATCAAAGACAAAGCGCCAGATAATTGCTACGGCAAGCCCGGAGATCACGCCGGGCAGGTAGAAGGCGGCCTGGAAAAAGCCGCGCAGGTTGCTGCTGCGCAGTGAAACGATAAGTATAGCGGTCAGGAGCGAGAGGGCTGTCGAGATTGGGACCACCATCAGCGCGTAATAGAAGGAGTTGACCATGGACTTCTGTGCGCTGGGCATTTCGACGACATCGGCGTAGTTCTGGAGGCCTACATATTCGGTGACGCCGCGGGGATGCCAATCAACGACGCTCAACCAGATTACCATGCCGTAGGGAAGGAGGAAGAAGACAACGAAAAACGCCATGAAGGGCATGATGAGGAGGTAGCCCCACAGCTTTTCGGACTGGGCGATTGTCAAGCGCGGCCACGGGAAGGTCATAGGACCTATTCGCAGGCCGCTGCCGATTTTGTCTACTCTATCTGTCATTTTTTGTGGGGGCACTGCGTATTGCAGGGCGACCCTAGGGT
>JAPPKG010000403.1:0-8913 GCA_026914085.1 Caldilineaceae bacterium
GGGGGGGGGGGGGGGGGGGGGGGCGCCCCCCCCCCCCCCCAAAATGGGGGGCCCCACTCGGCCCGACCGCCCAGAACTGCAGTGGTCAGTGATTAGTGGTCAGTGGTCAGTGGTCAGAGGAGGCGCTACACCTACTTCAGGGTCGAAAGCGGACTGGGCATAGGTCCGTTGCTGCCTGAGGAATGGGATTGTTCACCCCAAAATTGGGATGCGCCCTCAAAATCAGCGGGTTTGCCGAAGGGGGGGAAAGCTGCTAGAATGCGGGCAGCGGTATATTTCATTTGCTGCGCCGAAAGGCCGTCCACCGACAGGAGAGAGCTATGCAGAAGTACAAGGTGAGTATCGAATACTGCGTACAGTGAAACTACACACCCCGAGCCGTCCGTGCGGCGGCCGACCTACTGGAGAATTTCACGCCGGCGATTGAAACCCTCAAGATGATCCCTTCGGGTGGCGGACTGTTTGAGGTGCTGGCAGACGATACGGTTGTATTCAGCAAGAAGGCTCTGGATCGCCATGCGGAGGAGGGCGAGGTACTCAGTCTCTTCTCGGAGGCAATCGGCCTGGAGCCGGCCCCGCGTGCGTAAGTACGCTTTCGGCGAACTGAATTGAGGCGCTTGCCATCAGGTGAGCGCGAAACCCGCTGCAGGGAAGCCTGCGGCGGGTTTTTCTATTTCTGGGAACATCGGGGCGAGGCGTTTGGCGGCTGGGGCCGGTTCAGAGGCCGGTGGGCAGGTCAACGAACTCGAAGGCGATGCCGAAATGTTGGGCCAGGTGTTCGCCGAGGGCCTGCACGCCGACGGTTTCAGAGGTGTAATGGCCGCCATAGAGGAGATTGATGCCCGTGTTGGCGGCTTCGTAGTATTGTGCGTGGCTGGTTTCGCCGGTGACGTAGGCATCGCAGCCGAGGCTGGCGGCGGTCCCGATCCTGTCGGCGCCGAACCCGCTGAGAATGCCGACCGTGTGCACTTCGGGCGGCCCTTCTGCCTGGACAAGCTGGGCCCGGCCTACCCGTTCCTCGAAGCGGGCGACCAGCTCCTGGAAGGCGACCGGTTGATCGTACCTGGCGAGGACGGCGAGGGGCGTGCCCTTGACGTCGGCCCACCAGTCGATAACCGAGAGACCGAGGCGCCGGGCGAGCTCGGCGTTGTTGCCCCACTGCGGATGGGCATCCAGGGGCAGATGGGCGGCGTAGAGATTGAGGTCATTCTCGATGAAGGTGCGCACGAGCTGCCCGTAGCTGCCGGCCAGCGGCCTGGCATCGCCCCAGAGGATGCCATGGTGCACCAAGAGAAGGTCGGCGCCGCGTTCGAGGGCGGCGTGGACACAGGGTTGGTGGGCGTCCACGGTTCCGACGATCTTGTCGACGTGCGCGCTTCCTTCTATTTGCAGCCCCTGGGGGCCGTAGTCGGCGATTTCGTTGATGCGCAGTGTGTCGTCAAGATAGCGGACCAGGGCATCCCGTTGCATAGGTACACTCCTTCGTGATGTGCGTTCAGATCGAAAACCTGCTTTTTGCGTAATGCGTATTTCGTATTGCGTAAAGGCAGGCAAGACGGCCGCGATTCGGTTGCGAAGACGGCGTGAAAGTCCTGGCGTCAGGCGGGAGTGGCACTAGGGAGGGCCATCCAGGTCCTTAATGGCCTGTGGACTGCGGCGCAGGAATTTCCTGACGCCGCGGGCGAATTTGCGACGGGGCAGGAGGACGCGGCGTCCACAGGTTTCGCAGAGGAGGCCGATGTCGGCGCCCACGCGAACGATTTCCCAGCTGTCGCCTCCGCATGGATGGGGTTTACGCATTTGCACCAGATCGCCGGTGTAGAGTTTTTCGTTAATGGCGAGCATAGGCGGTGGATTTCATGGACTGCGTCGCTGCTGTGAATGGGAAGATACAGAAAGGATGGCACCGAGTCGTAGAGTCATTTTACAGCGGCCATTTCTGTTTGCGGGTCGCTTGTCGCTGCGGTCCCGCTGCGCAGGAGTCCGCCGAGGGCCAATAGGAAGCTTAACAGATAGACAAGCCAGCCGAGGAAAGGAATGCGGCCGAGGACGACGATCAGGAGCGCGCCAATCAGCAGAAGAAGCAGCGGGCTGTACTCTCCATCCAGCCGCTCCCCGATTTTCTCGCCCAGCCAGTAGCCTGTGAGCAGGGGACTGAGGAACCAGACCAGGGCTGATGAGGCGAACAGAAAGATGAACATGACGATTCCAGGGAAGACGCCCCAGAAGGCCCAAGTGAATACGACCAGAACAGTGGAAGCGACGGGGATGAAGATGAGCAGTACGGCGGCCAGGAGACCGTAAAGCCCGGTTTCCACCGGATTTGACTGAATGGCGGTGGCAGGTCGGACCAGGATGCCGGGTCGGAAGCGCAACAAGAGCCAGCCGAGAATGGCGACGCCGACGGCGATGGCGATGGTCCGGAAGATCCAGCCGAAGATGGCGCCGACGATGGTGCCTCCGGCGGTCTCTGGCGCGGGGGGCGCTTCATATTGGATGTCGCGGGCAGCACCGGCGGGGAGTTGGCGTTGCTCGGGGGCGGAATATCTGAGAACGCCGTCGAAGCGGGCGGTCTCATAGACGATGAATTCTCCGACTTGAATATCGGTATCGCCTGTGACTGCGCCTGAAATCTCGAGTATCCCGATGGCGCCGCGGAAGTCACCTCCGATTCTGCCTGTGATATCGGCGCCGCCAGCGGCGACGTAGGTGTCACGGGCAATGTCTCCAGTAATGCTCAGTCCTGCGGGAACTGCTTGCGTTCCCATGCCGGTGGGAATGTCGGCCTGGCCGCCGCCGGCGACGAAAAAGGCGTCGTCAGCGACGGTGCCGGTAAGCGCCACGCCGCCGGCGGCAACACGGAGATCGTCCATGACCGTGCCGTGGACCGTGATTCCTCCGGCCATCGCCCAGAGGTCGCCTTCGACGGCACCGGCGGGGCCGATCTCGATGTAGGAGGCGACCGCGATCAGGTCCCCTTTGACGATGCCATCGATATAGATCTCTGCAGCGGCAATGTAAAGGTCGTCGTCAACAGTTTCGCCCTCGGCCAGGCGGTAGGTCTCGTCGCCGGCGAATTCGGCGGCATAGGCGGCGCTGGACGCTGCCAAGACCAGAAAGGCCGTAAGGGCGACCACAAGCCATCGAATATGCTTCTTTGGCTGTTTCATCTTTCGTCTCCTGGGCGTAACCCGGGGCAGATTGTTTCCCGACGACTCCACGTCATCGAACTTAGGAGAGATGGAGTCTAAGTCATGGACCGGCGCGTACCTGTCTGATCGTACACTACGCCTTGGACGGACCCAAAGTTTCAGGGGCAGACGGAATCCCGGCGTGGACAGACATGATGTAGGTGAAGGGCAGGAACCGGCGCCGGACGATCGACAGTGACGCGGAGACAAGAGTAGGGTGATGTTGAGACGCGGTATTCAATTCTGCCAGATTACGTTGTGGAACAGGTCGGGTTCCTGGTAGGCACTGGGGGCGGGGAAGGCGCGGGTGTAGTTTTCGTAGCGGGACAGCCTGCGGCGCAGCGGACCCGGGAGAGCGCGCAGCGTAGAAGGGCCGCCGCTGTACTGGCTGGCATGGGCGCGGCTGGCGCGTTCCTTGCAGTCGAGAAAGCTGCCCACGTCGATGCGGGCGTGGATCGGGGTCTCCCAGGCGGCGATTTGGACCAGGTCGACGTCCTGGTTGCGGCCGACCTGGCGAGGGTTGCGGCCTGTCAGCTGCATGAATTTCACTACCCAGCGAAGGATGCGTTTGTCGAAGCTGGAGTAGTAGAGTTTCTGGGCGGCGTGGGGAGGCAAGCCACCGCCGTTTCGGGCAGGGTTCAAAACGTCCCTCTGTCCCGCGGCATAGAAGGCTGCGGTTACGACTTCACAGCAGCGAATGTGGTCGGGGTGGCCATAGCCGCCGTAAGGGTCGTGGGTGATGACGACCTGCGGTTTCAGACGGCGGACGTAGTCGATCAGTTCAGCCAAGAGGCGGTGGATGGGCTGTTGCACGAGGGCCCTGGGGTGCTCGTTGTCGGATGAGCCGCGCATGCCGCTGTCGCGGTAGGGGAGATTCCAGATGCTGGTGACGCCCAGTTCAACGGCGGCGCGTGCGAGTTCCTCGCTGCGCACCTGGGCGAGGGTGCGTTCAGTCTGGTTGCGGTGGCTTTCGGTTACGGATCCGGCGTCGCCGTCGGTGGCGATGATGACATGCACGTGCACGCCTTCGGCGGCGTAGCGGGCCAGTGTGCCTCCGGGGCCAAAGCTCTCGTCGTCGGGATGGGCAAAGACGCCGAGTAGTGTGCGTGTATTGGTCATGTTGCGTTGCTCTCCGGTTGCGGCCGATGGCCGATATGCGTAGGTCAGTAGACTGTTTCGGTTCTACGGTGCTGTTCTGCTGCGGAGAAAACCCCAGATTATGCCATGCACCAGCCGTTCGACGGGTGCATGGTCGTCGGTGAGAATGGGTGTGTCCTGGGGTGGATCGGGCGCACGCACGCGGGACAGGTTGGGATCGCACGAGGACTGGCTGGCACAGCCGGCTACTTCCAGCGCGAACTGGCGGAACTGGCGCGGCAGCGACGGGGAGATGGCAGCGGCATTGGCGGCGAACGTTTCCGGGGTCGCCGGCTGGTTGGCGGCGATAACGAGGGAGTTGCCGAGGTCGTCGGGCGGTCCCGGCTCGTCGATGATGAGCACGGTAGGGAAGACGGCGGCCAAGGTAGCGGCGAGTGCATCGACGAGGGCAAAATCAGTGGGGGACCGGCCGACGTTGATCATCAGGACTCCATGCTCGCGCATATGGTTGCGGGCCAGCTGGAAGAACTCAACGGTGGCGAGGTGGAAGGGTATGTAGGGCGGGCGGTAGGCGTCTACGAGGACGATGTCGAAGCGTTGGTCTTGGGGTTGGTCAAGGAGCCAGCGGCGGCCGTCGGCGGCGACAGCTGTCAGGTTGGGTTGGGTCATGTCGAAGTAGCGGCGCCCCACCTCGATGATCTGCGGATCGAGCTCGACGCCGACAGTTTCGAGCGGGCCATAGATTTGGTTATACAGACTGGGCGCGGTGCCGGCGGCGAGCCCGATGACAAGCAGGCGTTCGCGGGGGTCGAGGGTCCCATTGGGTCGGAAGAGCGGCGCGAGCAGGAAATAGTCCCAGATGCCATTGCTGAGCAGGCTGTCGGGGTGGTAGACGCTGTGGAGGCCGACGCCTTCGTTGAGCTGGAGGTGGCGTTCGCTGCCCCAAGCCCGAACGAGGATGTAGTTGTAGAGAGATTCGTCTTCGTATAGAATTGGGCCATCATCCTGGCTGTCCCAGTGGGCGCGCACGCTGCCGGGGTCGAGGAGGGCCAGGGCGAGCGTTGCGCCGAGGGCAAGCAGGGCCATGCCGTGGATGCGTCTGCTGCGACCGTAGAGGAGAGCCGCCAGCAGGGTGACGGCCAGGAGCCAGAGGGCCAGCAAGTAGAAGCTCCAGCGGGTCCCGTAGGAGGGGATCAGCCAGAGGACGGGCAGAAAGGTGCCGATGATGCTGCCGCAGGTGCCGATGGCGTAGAGGCTTCCAGCCACGCGTCCGGTCTGATGCAGATCGGTTACGGCCAAGCGCACAGCCCAGGGGCTGACCGCCCCCAACAGGATGACGGGCAGGCTGAAGAGCAGCAAGACGACGAACAGCGCGCCGGCGAGCAGACCTGGAAGATAGTCGTTCAGCCCCACAGTTGCCAGGCGCAGAATGGGCGGACTGACGGCGGGTGTGAGTGCGACGCCGAGACCGGCTATCGTAACGAGCGTCAGGAGGCCGCCGAGGCTTGGGTAGCGGTCGGCCAGTTTCCCGCCGAGCCAAGCTCCAATTGCCAAGTAGAACAGGATCAGTCCGATCAGGGCGGCCCAGACGATCTGGCTGTTTCCGAACCAGGGTTCCAGCAGACGGGCGGCGCTCAACTCAACGCCGAGGGTGACTGCGCCCGCGGTGAAGACGAGCATGCGGAAGACAAAGGTTTTCATACAGGAGCGACACGATCCCGGTAGCTGCGGATACACCCACAGAACTGCCGCAACAGTATAGCACATCAGACATGCGCCTGGAGAGATACCGATGGGGGTAGCAGGGCGAAAGAGGCTGAAACTGTGCAAGGTTTGCGTGCCGTTGTCATGGCTGCGTGCCCGTTGTCAGATGTCCATAACGGGGTCAGAGACGGGTGGAGCAGCTGGGTGAAAAGGGGGATGTGATGAGTGAAATTGGCCCGATAGCACTCTTCGGTTCTGGGGAGACGGCGCCGGGGGCCCACCGGATTCATGAGCGGGTGATGCGCGAACTGCCGGCACCGGTTCGGGTTGCCATATTGGAGACGCCGGCCGGTTTTGAGTTGAATTCGCCCGCGGTTGCCGGGAAAGTCGGCGCTTATCTGGAACGTCATTTGCGCAATTTTTCTCCACAGATTTCGATCGTGCCGGCACGCAAGCGGGGCACGGCGTTTGATCCCGACGACCCTGAACTGGCGGGGCCATTATTGGAAAGCAGTTATCTTTTCATGGGGCCGGGTAGTCCTTCCTATGCGGTACGCCAGTTGCGGGACAGCTACGCCTGGCATTCGTTGCGGGCGCGGCACCGACTAGGCGGGGCGCTCTGCTTTTCGAGCGCGACAACGGTTGCGTCGGGCCGCTACACGCTACCGGTCTATGAGATATACAAGGTTGGCGAGGACCTCCACTGGATCGAAGGGCTGGCCTTTTTCAGTGATTTTGGACTGCGGCTGACCGTCATTCCCCACTGGAACAACAATGATGGCGGCGACGAGCTGGATACCAGTCACTGTTACATGGGTCAACCTCGCTTCGACGAACTGATATCGCTGCTGCCGCGTCCGGTGACGGTACTGGGGATCGACGAGAACACCGGCGTGGTGATCGATCCTGCGGCGGGGGTTTGTGAACTGGTGGGCCAGGGGGGCGCAACTGTGCTTACAGCGGAAGGCGAGCAGGTGTTCGGGAAAGGGTCGCAGTTTCCGGCGACGGCGCTGGGGGACTGGCGCTTGCCGCCGACGCCGCAGGACGGCATTCCGGGGGAGATTTGGGAGCGGGCTTGCGCGGTGCGGGACGCGGCCGAGCGTTCGGAGGAGGAAGAGGCGCCGCAGCCGATACTGGCTCTGGCCGAACAACGCCAGGCCGCACGGGCGGAGCGCAACTGGACCGAGGCGGACGCGCTGCGGGACGAGATCAGCGCGCTGGGATGGCAAGTTCACGACACACCGGAGGGGCCGCGTCTGGAGAAGGCTCAATAGAGGTGACCGGGTGGACGCTGACCGCAAACCATCCGGTTTCGGCCATACACTATACACGGTAAGGAAACGGAGCCATGGTATTGAACGCTGTGACAAGCCTCCAGGACCAGATTCGGGACAGGTACGACGCCTACGAGCATCACACTATTTCCTATCACATTCTGATCAACAACGAGGGACAGGCGCCCGAACGGAGTTTCGACGTCTGGGCTTCACGGGCCGAGATCGAGGCGTTTGCGAGAGACGGCTACCTGGTGCGGGAGGCGTTGATCGAGGGCGAGCCGTTGGAGATGCTGCGCCGGGCGCTGGACGAGGTGGAAGAGGCGGAGTTTGAGGAGGCCGATGGGAGCCGTTTGCGGGGCAGGGACTGGATTCCGCGGCATCTGTTTGACAAGCATGCCGACTTTCACATGTTGATAAACTTTGACCCGTTGCTGTCGGTGGCGCGTGCGGTACTGGGCCCGTTTGTGCGCATTCGCCAGCTGGCGGCGCGCATCAGCTATCCGGGGCAGGAGGTCCAGTTCACGCGCTGGCATCACCATCAGCCGGGGATGACGGAGCCGGTCCCGCCCTTTTTCGCGTATCCGCACAAGTTGGACTGTCTCATCTATCTGGACGAGTTGAACGACGCCAACGGGATTCTGGCTGTGGTGCCCGGTACGCATTTGCATACAGGTGAGGATCTGCCGCTGGAGGAGCATGGAAGTTTGGCGGGGCAGAAGGAGATAAGGGCGCCGGCGGGATCGTGCGTTATGCTGCACGGCAATCTGTGGCATCGGGCGATGCCGACGGGAGCGGAAGGCAAAAAGCGCCGCGTGCTGATTCTGAGCTACGGGCCGACGTGGATGCGCAAATCGCCGTTTGGAGACAGTCCGGAGAACGGGCTGATGGAGAAGGTGATCGAGGAGGCGGATGCGGCGACGCAGGAGTTGTTGGGTATAGGCGGGTATCAGTAGGTGACAAACCCGTCGGTAGTTCATCATTTCAACCCCAGTCTTGACACGAACAATCTGGCCATTTAGAGTTCATGATCCGGAGCTATCGAGATAGAAGCACTCGGAGGGTCGCAGAACGGCAGCGAGTCCGAAGATTCCCCGAGGACATCCAGATTCGCGCACAAATGAAACTTATGATCTTGAACAACGCCAGAAGCTTAGAAGACTTGAGGGTACCCCCGGGAAATCGGTTAGAGGCCCTTACAGGAGATCGGGCCGGCCAACACAGCATTCGCATCAACAACCAGTGGCGTATTTGCTTTGTCTGGAGCGAGGAAGACGCCTATGACGTCGAAATAGTGGATTACCACTGAAACGATCGTTTATGGATCTAAATAAGACGTATGGCCAGTCCTTGGTTGCTCTTCACTTACGAGAAGAGCCAATAGCTGAAGAAAGATGAGACAGTGATGAACAGACTCCCTCCCATTCATCCAGGAGAAATCCTCTATCAGGAGTTCCTCCTGCCGTTAGACATCACCCCGCACGGTCTGGCCAAGGCGATCGGTGTCGATGCGCGACGGATCCACGGAATCGTCCGGGCGCAGCGTTCGATCACAGCCGAAACAGCCCTTCTGTTCTCACGTTACTTTGGAAACTCTGCAGAGTTCTGGATGGGGCTTCAGAATCAGTACGACCTGGAAAGTGCTG
>JAPPKG010000208.1:0-8904 GCA_026914085.1 Caldilineaceae bacterium
ATCTCAACTACCCTTGACCAATACTCTTGGTCTCAATTGGGATTTACATTAGTTTTCAATTAGCCCAAACAGATGTCGGATACAACCGTTGCGGAGCGCTCCCTCGGCTCCGCTAAATCGAAGAATGGTCCGCCGGTTCACTTGCCTCCGGCAGTGGAGCGCACGGTCACGGCCCGCATCCCCACTGCGGACGGCGCCTTCTACCTGCATCATTTCCGCAGCGCGGGGGACGGGAAGAATCATCTGGCCCTGGTACTCGGCGAGGCAGAGGGCGATGATCTGCTCGTGCGCATCCACTCGGAATGTTTCACCGGCGACGTGCTCGGCTCGCAGCGCTGTGACTGCGGTGAACAGTTGACGCGGGCGATGCAGGCCATCGCCGCGGAAGGGCGGGGCGCGCTCATCTATCTGCGGCAGGAGGGACGCGGCATCGGCCTGGAGGAGAAGCTGCGCGCCTACAATCTGCAGGATGAGGGCTACGACACGGTTGACGCCAACCTGCTGTTGGGCCACCAGGCCGACGAGCGGGACTACACGGCGGCCGCTTTGATCCTGCAGGAGTTGGGCGTACGGTCGGTGCGGATGCTGACGAACAACCCGGCCAAGATCGAAGGGCTGGCAGGGCTGGGCATCGGGGTGCGGGAACGGATCCCCTTGCAGATGCCTTCGAACCCGGAAAGCCACGCTTATCTGGAGGCGAAGGTCGCCCGGATGCGGCACATTATCAGGCTTAATGGGCAGGGCGGGCCGGAGAAGAGAGGAGAGAGTGAAGAGGAGAGAGGAGAGAGAGAACACCTCTCGCATGGCCAGGCGGAAGCGTACCGGCTGCAACTCGATGGATTGCGCGCCCGTATACAAAGCCACAATTGCGGTGAGGCAAAAGATAACAGAAGCAAAAATGCACTACTTCTCACTCCTCGGCCTTTCGTCACGCTCAGCTATGCGCAGAGTCTCGACGGTTGTCTGACCGCCCAACAGGGAACGGCTACGCCGATCAGCGCTCCCGCCTCTCTGACGATGACGCACGCGCTGCGGGCGGCACACAGCGCGATTCTGGTGGGCATCGAAACGGTGCTGGCCGACGACCCCGCATTGACGGTGCGGCTGGTTGCCGGTGATAGCCCGCAGCCGGTGATCGTCGACTCCCAGTTGCGCACGCCGCCGGACGCCCGTTTACTGCGAGGTCGCGGCACCCCTTGGATCGCGACAACGGGTGAGGGAGCGCAGTCTTCACGCCGGCAGCGGCTGAAAGAGGCGGGTGCACGGATCCTGACTTTGCCCGCCGATGAAGAAGGCCGCGTGGATCTGGCCGCTCTCCTCGCCTGCCTCGGCGCTGAGGGTATCGGGTCGCTGATGGTCGAGGGGGGCGCACGCATTCTGACCAGCTTCCTGGAAGGGGGCCTGGCGGACTACGCCGTGATCACGATCGCGCCGGTCTATTTGGGCGGCTATCAGATGATCCAACCGGCGGGCGCGGGGGATGAGCTCCGCGCGATAATGCCGCGTCTGCAGAATGTCGAGCAGGTGCAGCTGGCGACCGATACGGTGCTGTGGGGGGAGTTTGAAAAGAGAGTCGCGCGTAACGGCAGGTCTGCGGCGTGAGTTCCGCTGCCAACCGTGTGAAGCGGCGCGCGGTGCTGTTCACGGCGCCGGGCGCGGTCGAGGTATGCAGGGAGGAGATGGCCCCGCCGCAAGGGGACGAGCTGCTGGTCGAAACGGTCGTCTCCGCCATCAGCGCCGGTACGGAGATGCTCTTTTACCGCGGGCAGGTTCCCGCGGGCATGTCCGCCGACAGTTCGATAGAAGGTCTGACTGGCGAGGTCAGCTATCCGCTGAAGTACGGGTATGCCTGCGTCGGGCGCATTTGTGAAACTGTCTGCCCGCCGACCCGGCAAGCGGAAACAGCGGGAGCGGTTGGGCAGCCCGACGCGGCAGGTGAAGAGGACGACCGCTACTACTTCGCCTTCCATCCCCACGAGAGCCACTTTTACGCCAGCCCGGAGGTGCTCCTGCCGGTGCCCGAAGGGATGGCGCCGGCGCAGGCCGCGCTGCTGCCCAACGCCGAGACGGCCGTCAACCTGGTGATGGACGGTGCGCCGCTTGTAGGCGAGCGGGTGCTGGTGATGGGGCTGGGCATCGTGGGGCTGTTGACAACCGCGCTGCTGGCGCAGTTCCCCTTGGCCGCGCTGATCGCGGTGGACCCGCTGGCGCAGCGGCGGCGGATTGCCCGACGGCTGGGCGCGAGCCAGACGCTGGATCCCGGCGGTGAGGACGGCGCTGAAGGGCTGCGGGTGGCGCTGGCCGACGCGGGAGAACAGCTCGGCGCCGACCTGATCTATGAACTCTCGGGCCAGCCGGCGGCTCTGGACGCGGCGGTCTCGGCGGCCGGATTCGACAGCCGCATCGTGGTCGGCTCCTGGTACGGGACCAAGGCGGCGACGCTGCAACTGGGGGGATCCTTTCACCGCAACCGCGTCCGGCTGATCAGCAGCCAGGTGAGCACAGTTGCACCACGGTTGCGGGGTCGCTGGACGAAGGCCCGCCGTATGGAGAGCGCGTGGCAGCTGTTGGCGAAGCTGCCGGCAGAGGAACTGATTTCGCACCGGTTCCCGCTGGAACGGGCGGCTGAGGCTTACAGGCTCATTGACAGCTGTCCGGAGCAGACGTTGCAGGTCATTTTGAACTACAGTTTTTAGTTTTCAGTTTCCAGTTTTTAGTTGCGGTGGCGGCCGCGGTCCTGGTGGCTGAACGCAATCTCCCAAGACCTCAGACGGAGGGATGGATTCGATGTACAAATTGGCAGTACAGCGGGATTTTGTCGCCCAGCATTTCCTCATCGGCGGCGATTGGGGGCCGGAAAACCAGAGGCACTCGCATCACTACCGGCTGGAGTTCCAGCTGGAGGGTGCAGAGTTGAATGAACACGGCTACCTGGTGGATATCGACCATGTAGGGGAACTGCTGGAAGGGCTGGTGGGCCGCTATCGCGACAAGACGCTGAATGACCTGCCGGAATTCGACGGCCTCAATCCGAGTATCGAGCATTTCTGCCGCATTGTCGGCAACAGCTTTTCCGACGGGTTGAACGCGGACAATATCAGCGCGGTCACCGCCCACATCTGGGAAAACGAAATCGCCTGGGCCTCATACCGGGTGGAGCGCATTTCCGGCCGCTGACCGCTGGCCCCGCAGTTTATGCGCATCGGCCTGCTCATTTACGGCTCTCTGGACACGCTCTCGGGCGGTTATCTTTACGACCGTAAGCTGGTCGAGTACCTACGCGAGGCCGGCGATTCGGTCGAGATTGTGTCGCTCCCCTGGCGCAGCTATCCGGTGCATCTGGCCGACAACCTCTCGTTGCGCCTGTACCGGCGTCTGCGCGACCTCCCCGTGGATATTCTGTTGCAGGACGAGTTGAACCATCCGTCGCTGGCGCTGGTGAACCGGCGGCTGCAGCGGCATGGATCCCGCTATCCGTTGATCAGCATCGTGCACCACCTGCGCAGCAGTGAGCAGCATCCGCGCCGGGTGCTGCCGCTGTACCGCGCGGTGGAGCGGTCCTATCTGCGTACGGTGGACGGCTTTGTCTTCAACAGCCGGACGACCCGGCAGGCGGTGGCTGAACTGCGAGGAGAGAGAGAAGAGGAGAGAGGAGAGAGAGGAAACCTGGCGCCGCTGGGCGGCGTGATCGCTTACCCGGCTGCCGACCATTTGGCAGTGCCGGATGAACGCGCGGTGGAAGAGTTGATCGGCGCCAGAAGTAGCGATGCTGGTCCGCTGCGTATCCTTTTTGTGGGCAACCTGATCGCGCGCAAGGGATTGCACCATCTGATCGCTGCGCTGTCCCGTCTGCCATGGGCCAGCTGGCGGCTGGACGTTGTCGGTGATGAGGCGGTCGACAGTGCGTACGCGGCTGCGGTGCGCAGGCAGGTCGGCGCGGCTGGGTTGGAGGGCAACATCCGCTTGTGCGGACGTGTGTCGGACGGGGAGCTGGCGCAGCGGTATCGCGCCGCGCACCTGCTGGCGGTGCTGTCTTACGAGGGGTTCGGCATCGTATACCTGGAGGCGATGGCCTTCGGGCTGCCGGTGCTGGCCAGCGTTCACGGGGGCGCCGGTGAAATCGTTGATTCCGGCGTCAACGGTTTTCTGGTCGAGCCGGCGGACGCGGACGGTATCGCTGCGCACCTGTCTGCCTTGGCCGGGGACAGGGAGCGGTTGGCTATCCTGGGTCGAAACGCCCGGCGGCGCTTTGCTTCCCACCCGCGCTGGGCCGACGCGGCGGCGGCGATTCGGGCCTACCTGGAAACTTGTGTTCAGTGACCACCGGCACCTGAAATGACAGACGCTTTCGACTTCACCCGCTATCTGGCCTCCAAGCGCAGCGTAGACGACCGCGCGCTCAACCGGCATGTCTGGCAGACGCTGGCGGATGCAGTGGCTGGTGAACTGCCGCGGGACCGCCCGTTGCGGGTGCTGGAGGTGGGCGCGGGGATCGGTACGATGGTCGAACGTTGTGTGGAGTGGGGGCTGTTTGCTCGCTCAGGCTTTGACGTCAGTTACACTGCGATCGACAGCGAGGAGGGCAATATCGAGGTTGCGCGGCGGCGGTTGGCGCATCTGACGTCCGGCGGGGAAGCGGGGCTGCGGGTGCGGATGGAGACGGCCGATCTGTATGAGTTCGCGACCCGGCGGGAAAACCGACAGCGCTTCGATCTGATCATCGCCAACGCGCTGCTGGATCTGCTCCACCTGCCGGTGGCGCTGCCCGTATTGCTGCAGATGGTGCGTCCCGCCGGCCTGTTCTATTTCAGCATCAATTTCGACGGCGCAACCCTCTTTCTGCCGGAAGTCGACCCGGAGTTGGATGGCCGGGTCGAGGCGCTCTATCACCGCTCGATGGACACGCGCATCACGGACGGTCAGCCCTCCGGCGACAGTCGCACCGGTCGCAGGCTTTTCCACGCGTTGCGGGCGTGCGGGGCGGAGGTGCTGGCGGCCGGCAGCTCTGACTGGGTGGTGCATGCGGTGGGCGGGGGTTATCCGGCTGATGAGGCCTATTTTTTGGGTTGTATCCTGCACTTTGTGGAATCGACGCTAAGCGGGCATCCGGAATTGGACGGTGGCGAGTTCGGGGAGTGGTTGGCCTTGCGGCGGGGGCAGGTTGCGCGCGGGGAGTTGGTGTATGTGGCGCATCAGTTGGATTATTGTGGGCGTGTGGGTCGGTGAGGGTTATTGGTTTTAAGGGCAGGCACGCTACGCCCCCTTCGGGATAGACTTACCCGCCACTTGTCCGACTCGCAATCAGATCCCGGAAAAACCCATCGCTCAACCATCACTTCCCTTCCCCTTGCTCCCTACTGGGGTGAGGCTGCCACGGTCCGGCCGCGGGCCAGTGCAACGCAAAAGGATCGCCCGCCAGGATGCTAACGTACACAGGCTCCAGAAAGTACTGCAGCCGCCTGCCGACTTCTTCGAAATCGATAGGCGGAGCTTTGAACAGTTCGCCTTGGCGGCCATAGGCTTGCCACAGGTCGTGCCGAGCTGCGTTCGTGTAAAACTCCATCACGAACACATCGGGGGTTTCAGCGGAAAGTTGGGTTCCGCGACGCTCAAAGCAACGGGTGACTGCCTGTTGCAACTCGGCCCCATCAAAAGCGAAGGTTTCGGACAGAGCCCATAGATCGTAGAAATCTTTCATCCGGCTGTTTACAACCCCCAATTGCACCATCGTTTCAAACTTCTCGGCGATAGTGGTCACCTGCGGATATGCATAAAGAACTGGGGCGGGAACACCGTCAATGAGGGTAGGCAACCGAGCCTCTACCGGTCCAGGCGTGACTACGTCGCCAAAACCGAAGTCGACCTGTAGAGAAATACGAGCCGAGCCCAGAAGAGCGCGTAGATTGGCCCGCTGGCCGCCGTACAGTTGATTATCACGAATGGGAAATACCTGCAGGGTCTCAAGCTCGAAGATCAGCCCGTCATCAGGACATGGTACGCTGCAGATCGTTGCAACCAACTCTCGAACAGTCTCTGCATCGCTCTCTCCAAGGGCCAGGAGGTCTATGTCACGTGTAGCTCGGTATGGCTCCTCCATCCAGAGAGCCAATAGGGTTGCCCCCTTCAAGATGCACCGCTCCCGCTCCACGGATTCTCCCAACCGGTAGAGAAACCGCTCACAGGCGTAGCGGACGAGAAACAGTTCGAACTCACTTCCAATGTTTCTTGCCTTGTTGAGGAGGCGCGCCCTGATTGAGGCGGCAACGTTGGCCGTCATAGCACGCCAGCCTCCAGAATAGTTCTGAGGCGACGCGAGGGCAGCACCTCAAGCGTGCGAGCCAGCGCAGCAGTGGTGACTTTCCGGTCCCGTAGCGCCTCGCGCAGGGCTTCCAGCGCGGCCTGCCTGCCGACAAGGCGCTCAAACCGGAAACAGTCTACCACAGTGCGGGCGGGCGACGTGATGCGAGCGGGTACACCCTCGAATTTTGTCTCCTGGATACCATAGGTCCAGGCGGCGCCGCTGAACCGGAGCAGACGAACGCCAACATCGGTCAGCACAGGTGGTTTTGCCTTATGCGGAATGGCGATCCAGACCTGGTGCGGGAGTTGTGTGCCGATCCCATGTACCTGGAGCGCCGAGAGGAGACAAACAATCGCGTTGGGAACGCGGGCGCAGACGGAGGCTATCGAATAGCGTTCCGTGGGCTCGGCGCCGGCAAGCCGGTAGAGGCCCCAACCGACGCGCTCGACAACTTCATCCGCCTCAAGCTGTCGCAGCTTGTGGTAGGGGATTCCCAGCGGCGCCAGTTGGCTTGGACGAAAAAAGGCGCCGATACCGGCTTGGTGAAGGATCTCCTCATTGAGTTCGACGGTCATTGCGTGGCGGTCCTGTTGTCCCCGTGATGACGGATGCCGGCATCTTACAGGGCCGCAGTTTTCTTGTCAATTTTAGTCGGCAATCCAGATCAATCTGCCGACTTTTTTTAGGGATTGGACAGCAGATGGGGAGGTGAAAACTTTCAATCAGCCGAGGTCCAAAGTTGCAATCAGCCGAAGCCCAAACTTTCAATCTCCCGTAACAGAAGGTTGCAATTGGCCGATGGCTGAAGATGTTCTTTACCCGCGTTTCGTTGAACGGTGTTTACCTCTACACCGGAGACTTGGCCCGGCCTGCAGACAGCCTATTATTTGTAGCTGGTCCGTGAACGAACTAAAGATTTCAAGGTTGAACGGTTCACCGCGACAAGCTCCTGACCGGTGGTCGGTTGGCTGGGTGTGGGGATCTCCCATTGCGCGTGGATATATCCGGCCAAGGCTGTGACGAGAGCGTCTTCGGCCTTTGTTAGCGCTTCGGTCCGGTTTTTGCCGCCCGTAATAGCTTCTGGGACATCGGGGAAAAGGGCTATGAGACTTCCATCTTCGTCGGGGGTGATTTCACACGGATAGGCGTAGACCATGGTGCCATTGTCGCGCTCAACTATGTAAGCGGCAAGAACTGATGGAAATAGAAGCCCTACCTTACAGTCCGATACTTTGATTTCGTGCCAGCATCTTGCTAGAATCTCGTCATGGCTAATCTACAGATCAGGAACATGCCGGATACACTGCATGACCGGCTACGCCGATACGCGCGGGAGAGCAACAGCACCATGCGCGCGGTGGCGCTCAACGCGATAGAACGGGAGTTGGCTCGCTGGGAGTGGCGGAAGCGTTTGGCTCAACGCCCCGAGACCGATCTTGGGGTAGATGCGGCCGCGCTGCTCAAAGAAGAACGCTCACGCCGCGACAGCGAGATTGGATAACGCGTCCTACGGCGTTTCTCACTCCTCCGCGGCCTCCCCGTCCAGAAGCTCCACAATCTCATCGACGATGTCGAAGGCGACGCGGGGGCGGGCCAGCTCGCGGGCGCGGACTGCCGTCTAGCCGGTTCCCAAAGGCAGAACCAATCACATATCGTTGTTACTCACGCTGTAACAATCGAGCCTATTTCAGTTCGTTCACACTTCAAGGAGAGACAAAAACTGAGAGGCGTTGATGATTCGCACGTTTCTGTAGGTCTCGAGGGGCAAGAGATGCCGACGGTCGCCGGTGATCAGGTAATCGGCGGAAGCCTCCAGCGCACACGCCAGAATCTGGTTGTCGGCTTGGTGGTTCTCGATTACTGACAGGATTCGTTGAGGTTCAACAACGACTGCCGCCCCCTGCAATATTTGGAGGGCCTGCGTTGAGCGTTCCTCAGACCAGCCAAATTTTCGAGTTAGTACGCCAGCAGTCTCTTGAAGGATAAAAGTGGAGAGATACAACTCGAACCGCCCCCTGCGCGCCAGTTCGAGAACAAGGCGCTCATTCCCAGAAAAATTCAGGCCGGAGATGAGAATATTGGTATCAAGAACAGCCCTCATGCCCGCGATGAACTAATTTCGGCCCGGTACTCTTCCACCAAGCGACTGACATCCTCAGGGCTGATCTTCTGCTCACGTGTTCGTTGTTCGCCATAGCTGAGGAGTTGTTGCCACTCGTTCTCCTCCTTATAACGATATAAAGCTTCGCGCAAAAGCTCGCTGCGGGAACAGCCTTCCTGCTTCACCATCTCTTCCACCCAGTCTGCCATCTCGAGAGGAAGGGAAAAGGTAATTGTCTTGGTTGTTCGTGGCATATGCACCTCTCAGTCCTACGTTTGATCAGGATTTTGCACTTTTCAAGGCCCTCTGTCAACTATCTTTTGGGTCCGCATACTCCCCGTCCAGAAGCTCCACAATCTCATCGACGATGTCATAGGCGGCGCGGGGACGGGCCAGTTCGCGGGCGCGGGCGGACATGTGGGCCCGTTGACTGCCATCGACCCAATTGCTGACAGTGGCGGCGATGTCTTCGGGTGAATCGCGGTAGGCGCCGACGCCGTTC
>JAPPKG010000583.1:0-8890 GCA_026914085.1 Caldilineaceae bacterium
CGAATTCCCAGTTGCCGGCCGGGACGCTGGTGGCAGCGATGCCATTGGCAAAGGTGAGTTGGAAGATGCCGTACGGGTCATCTTCGAGGCGGTTGTCCGGGATACGATGGTCGATGGTATTCAGTTCGCCCCAGATACTCTCGACCTTGGGATCGTCCAGCAGGAAGCTCAATGTGTCGATGGAGTGAATGTGTCCGTGAAGCAGGTTTGTGCTGGCATAGTGAATGGCGGCCTTGGGTTCGCCAATTTCACCATTTCTGATCAGGTCACGCGCCTGATGGTAGCGCAGATTGAAGCGGCGCAGTACGCCTGAGTTGAAGAGGGAACCGTTTTCCTGGACCGCCTTGAGAATTCCGTCGGCTTCCTCCATGGAACAGGCGATCGCCTTTTCGCAGAATATCAATTTGACGCCTTCTTCTGCGGAACGCGTCGCCATCTCGGCGTGGAGATGACCGCGAGTGCAGACGGCAACCATGTCGGGATCCTCCTTTCGGATCATCTCGACGTAGTCTTCGTACAACGCGTCGACGCCCCACCGCTCTGAGAATGCCGCCCGTTTGGAAGCGTCGATGTCGGCACCGGTGACTACCTGCAGGCGTTGGCTGGCATTGCAGGAGGCGGCAACCGAGTAGGGCGGACTTCTGTCGGGGAACTCGTCATCGATTGTGCTGCCCATCCGACCCAGTCCGATGATGGCGACGCGATAGGTTTTGTCGGTCATGTGCATTTCTCCAGAAGACGATGGCCAGCGGCTTGACCAGATCTGAGAGAGTCAGTCCGGTCACTGGCCACTGAGTCTGCGAATACGGGCAGGCACGGAGTCGTTGGCGGTCTCGGACGAGAGAAGGCGGAGGGAGCGGTCGGGCAGCGGCAGGTCAATGCGACGGCCGCCTTGTCGATGCGATTCGCGCATCGCGATGGCGATCTCCAGCGCTTTGCGACCATCCTGGTCGGAGCAGCGGGGCGGTGCGCCGGTGTCTATACACTGCACAAGATCTTCGATTACGGCAAAGCCCATGCTGGGGATGGTTGTCGGCAGTGGGAATGGTGCTCGCGCCGGCAGGTTGCGGCCGCGCGGCCCGCCAGGGACCCAGCGGTAGTACTGCGTCTCCATGCCTTGGGCCAGGGAACGGACGCGTCCCTCTGTGCCGATCAGATCGAATTCCCACTGTGCGGCGCCAGTGGGCGTGCCACGCAGAAAGCCGCGTACATTGTTGTCGAACACCATGTAGCCGTTGCCCATCAAGTCTGCGTCGCCGGCCGCTTTTTCGTCCGACTCCATTTCGCCGAAGACCCACTCGACGTCACCGCCGGCCAGGTAGCGCATGGTGTCGATGGCGTGGCTGCCGTTGGCGGAAAGGGTACAGCGGGTGTAGGCGGTGATCTGCAGTATCTCTCCCAGTTCCCCGTCTTCGACCATGCGGCGGGCCTCGGTAAAGAAGACGTTGTAGCGGCGGGAACAGTTGACGGCGATAGCTACGCCCTTGCGGGCGGCGAGCTCGATCACTTCATCGGCCTCTGCGAGGCTCAGGGTAAAGGGCTTCTCTGCCCAGATCGCCTTCACGCCGGCATTGATGGCATCGATCATGATTGATGCGCGGAGACGTGCGGTCGTGCACATGCTCACGAAGTCGGGCCGCTCCGCCTCCAGCATTTCGCGGTAATCGGCATAGATCTGCCTGTCTTCGAGACCCCAGCGTTCGGCGAAGATTGCGCCCTGTTCTGCGTGCGGGTCGGCCCCTGCGACCAGTTCGGTGTGGGGGGAGGCCACATAGGTAGGGGCGTGACAGTAGGGCATAAAGAACTGCCCGCCCTGCCGGATTTCATCGTCGAAAGTGCTGCCCATGCGCCCCAGACCGATGACGGCTGCGCGATAGGTACTTTCGGACATGTCTGTTTCTCCTGAAGGCTACGGTTAGCGCATCGTTTCCAGCGGCCATTGCAGATACGAGCTTTCGAAGCCAAAGACTGCTGAATTGGAAAGTGTTCGATGAGCAGGCGGCGACACATTGTTTTGCGGTGTGCAGCAGGCCCTCAACTGTTGAAACAATGGAAGCATAGCTGTCATAATCGCCGATGTGACGATGCCACGGTCGTTGCTAGCCACCATACTTCACTGGCTATGCGGCAACATGATTGCTCTGCAGTCTACGGACTCGTGCGGGTACGGCATCGCTGCGAATTTCGCTCGAAAGAATGCGCTGGGTGCGATCAGCCAACGGCAGGTCAATGCGACGCCCGCCCTGGCGGTGCGACTCACGCATGGCGATGGCAATTTCCAGTGCTTTGCGGCCATCCAGGCCTGAGCAGCGCGGTTGGCTGCCTGTTTCGATGCAGTCCACAAGATCTTCGATTACGGAAAGCCCCGAGCTCGGAATATGGGTAGGCAGTGGGAATGGGGCCCTGGCCGGCAGACCCTCGTCGCGCAGGCCGCCCGGCACCCAGCGGTAGTATTGCGTTTCCATTCCCTGCGCCAGGTTCCGGACCCGTCCTTCGGTGCCGATCAGGTCGAATTCCCACGGGGCAGCGCCGGTCGATGTGCCGCGAATGAAACCCCGCGCCCCGTTGTCAAAGGCGAGGTAGCCGTTGCCCATGAGATCCTCTTCGCCGGCAGCTTTTTCGTCCGACTCCATTTCGCCGAATACCCACTCCACATCTGCGCCTACGAGGTAGCGCATGGCGTCGATGGCATGGCTGCCGTTGTGGGAGAGGTTGCACTGCGTGTAGGCGGTAATCTGCAGGATCTCGCCCAGTTCTCCCTCATCGACCATGCGGCGCGCTTGATTAAAGAAGACGTTGTAACGACGGGAGCAGTTGACTGCGATGGCAACACCTTGGCGGGTGCTGAGTTCGAGCACGTCGTCGGCTTCGGCAAGACTAAGCGTGAACGGCTTTTCAGCCCAGATCGCACTGACGCCGGCATTGATCGCGTCGATCATAATTGCGGCGCGGTGGCGAGCGGTCGTACAGATGCTCACGAAGTCGGGCTGTTCGGCCTCCAGCATTTCACGGTAGTCGGCGTATATCTGTCCTGCTTCCAGGCCCCATCGACCGGCGAAGATTTCGCCCTGCTCCGCGTGTGGGTCGGCGCCGGCGACCAGGTTGGTTTGAGGTGAAGCCGTGTAGGTGGGGGCATGACAGTAGGGCATGAAGAACTGTCCGCCGCGTGTGATTTCGTCGTCGAATGTGCTGCCCATACGTCCGAGGCCGATCACGGCGGCTCGATAGACCTTTCCCGGCATGCCTAAGTCTCCTTAACAGTGCGGTGGGCGATTGGCTCGCTGCTAGGCTGCCCGTTCCTGGTTCAGCCGTCGTACACGTGCGGGCACGGCGTCTCCGCCTATTTCGACCGACAGAATACGAAGAGAACGGTCGGAGATGGGCAGGTCAACGCGGATGCCGCCCTGGCGGTGCGACTCGCGCAGTGCGACGGCGATTTCAAGCGCTTTGCGGCCGTCTTCAGCGGAGCAACGCGGTTCCGAACCGGTCTCGACGGCGCTGACGAGGTCGGAGATGACCGAAAGTCCGGTGCCTTGAATGCTCAGCGGCAAGGGAAAGGGCGCCCGCGCCGGCAGGCCCTCATCACGCAGGCCACCGGGGACCCAGCGATAGTACTGTGTGTCTGTGCCGTTTGCAAGTGAACGGACGCGTCCTTCCGTGCCGATGAGATCGAACTCCCACGGCGCGGTGCCGGTGGGCATGGCGCGCAAGTACCCGCGAACACCGTTGTCGAAAGCCATGTAGCCGTTGCCCTTCAGGTCTTCCTCGCCGGCTGCTTCTTCGTCCGACTCCATTTCGCCGAATACCCACTGCACGTCGGCGTCGACGAGATAGCGCATCGTGTCAATGGCGTGGCTGCCGTTGTGGGAGATGTGGCACTCGGCGTAGGCGGTTATGTGCAGGAGCTCGCCCAATTGTCCGTCTTTGGCCATGCGGCGCGCTTCCGTCAAGAAGGGGTTGTGGCGACGCGAGCAGTTTACGGCGATGGCAACACCTTTGCGGGTGCTGAGGTCGATGACGGCGTCGGCTTCAGCCAGGCTCAATGTGAACGGCTTTTCGGCCCAGATTGCCTTGACGCCGGCCTCTATTGCATCCTGCATCATGGCGGCTCGATGGCGGGCGGTCGTGCAGACGCTGACGAAATCCGGCTGCTCCGCCGCCAGCATGTCCCGGTAGTCGCTATAGATGTGCTGTGAAGACAGGCCCCAGCGGTCGGCGAAGATGGCGGCTTGCTCGGCATGGAGGTCGGCGCCGGCGACCAGTTCGGTGTGAGGGGAGGCCACGTAGCTGGGCGCATGGCAGTAGGGCAGAAATATGGAGCCGCCCTGCTGAATTTCATCGTCAAATGTGCTGCCCATGCGTCCCAGACCGATAACCGCTGCTCTGTACATGAAATCCCTCCGGGGACAGATTTGTGCTCGAATAGAGAAGGAAGTTGCTGGGATACGCGGCAGGTTGACACGCGGTAGAATCACCTTTACGATATGCTAGCGTATTCTTCCAATTTGCGCTACCGCGATTGATGCCGCCGTCCACGCCATTTGAGGACTATAGTCTGAATCATCCTTGGCCGGGGTGGCTTGCTGGCACGCCCGAATAGGGCGTCGACTTCAAAGTGGCGGCGCCACCGACGAACCTGTCACGCACTCTTCAGTGGAGGTCAGTCCCGATGCAAGAAGTACACGCAGCCCTCTTAGGTCTATCCCATCCCCACTCGCTGGCCCACTTGCGCACGCTCCAGGCGGTTACGGAGGTTGCCAGCATTGTCCTCTGGGACCCGGACGAGACTCTCTTGAAGTCGACCCAGGAGAACCAGGGAGAAAAGGTCAGCGCCACAACAACCGATTTGGGGTCAGTGCTGTCAGAAGAGGAGATCCTGTTTGTGGTGGCGGCGTTGCGCAACGACCTGGGGCCGCCAATCTTCACGCGCGCCCTGGAGGCGGGCAAGCACGTAATCACCGACAAGCCGGTCGGCAAGACCGCTGTAGAAAGCGCGGAAGTCGCGGCTGTAGCCAAGCGGGAGGGGTGCAAACTCGGGGTCTTTTACCAGAACCGGGCCTTGCCTCCAATCCAAGATGCCCGGCGCATTGTCGAGCAGGGTTTGATCGGCGAGCTTGTCTCGGTTGAGATGCGCATGGTGACGACTCAGGTGCAGGTACGGGATCCCAGTCACTGGCTCTTCAATATGGATAAAGCCGGCGGTGGGATCCTCTCGTGGTTGGGCTGTCATTATATCGATCAGATCCTGAATATCACGCAGGACGAGATCGTGTCGGTGGCGGCACAGATTGCGACGCGCAGCGGCGAGGATATCGACGTGGAGGATGTGGCCGCGCTGTCGTTGGGGTTTGCGTCGGGCGCGGTGGGCACATTTCACGCGGGCTACATGTTGGCGATGAGCGGGGGTGGCTATCACAACGCCGCCGGCTATGACACTTACGTAAGCGTCAACGGGCGTCTGGGGCGCATCACTTACAGCTCCAATGGCACACCTAGCAGCATTTATGTCGAGAGCGCCCATCCCAGCTGGTCATCTGCGCCGCGGCGCACTTTTGACTACACGTTCGGGGATTCGCCAGCCTACGGCGGCGGTGCGGGCGAGACGTTCCTGCGGGCTTTCATCGATGCCTGCCAAGGGAAGGGCGAGCCACTGACCACGGGCGAGGACGCTGTACGCGTCGCCAAAGTTGTGGATGCGGCTTACGAGTCGAGCCGGAGTGGGCGGCGAATTCACATCTGAGAGCGGAGAAAGTTGTGACGAGCAGAACCGGGACACTTTCGCGGCTGAACATTCCGCAGACCGCGGAACACAGGCGGCTTGAATGGTATCGCCAGCGTAAAAACAATTGGAAGCACTGGGGGCCCTATCTAAGCGAAAGGGCCTGGGGCACAGTGCGCGAGGACTACAGCCATAACGGTGACTGCTGGAACTATTTTTCACACGACCAGGCCCGTAGCCGAGCCTACCGCTGGAATGAGGACGGGCTGGGTGGAATCTGCGATCGCAATCAGTACCTGTGCCTGGCCCTGGCCATGTGGAACGGCAACGACCCGATATTGAAGGAGCGGCTGTTCGGTCTTACCGGTCCGGAGGGCAACCACGGCGAGGATGTGAAGGAGTACTATTACTACCTGGACAGCAGCCCGACTCACAGTTACATGAAGATGTTGTACAAGTATCCTCAGGCTGCCTTCCCGTACGGTAAATTGGTAGAGGAGAACGGCTGGCGCGGGTACGAAGACGGTGAATATGAGCTATTGGATACGGGTGTTTTCGATGAGAACCGCTACTTCGACGTTCTGGTTGAATACGCCAAGGCGGACGAAAACGACATTCTTGTCCGCGTTTCGGTGACCAATCGGGGCCCGGACGGCGCCCGATTTCATCTTATGCCCACTCTCTGGTTCAGGAACACATGGAGTTGGGGGTATGAAAACGGTCCATTGGGTGATGTAGACGGGTGTCCACTTCTTTCGCGGCAGCCTGGCCCAAACGGTACCCTGGCACTGAAGGCAGAACACTCAGAATTGGGACCCTACCATTTTTGGGCCGATGACGCCCGCGAGATCCTTTTCACTGAAAACGATACCAATTCGGCGCTGTTATTCGGATCGCCGAACCGGACGCCCTACGTTAAGGACGCGTTTCACCGCTTTGTGATCAACGGTGAACACGAGGCGATCAATCCCGCGGAACAGGGCACGAAGGCAGCGGCACACTATTTTGATTTCATTCCTGCGGGAGGCACGCAGGTGTACCGGTGGCGCCTCTCCAACCTGAGCCATCGTCAACCGTTTGGCAGGGGGTTCGAGAGGGCTTTCCGCCAACGCATTTCAGAGACGGAAGAGTTCTATAAGGCCGTACAGAAGCAGAGCCTGAGCAAGGACGAACTGCTGGTCCAACGAAGGGCTCTTGCAGGAATGTTGTGGACGAAGCAGCTCTACTACTATGACATTCCCCAATGGCTGCGAGGCGACCCGATCCTGCCGGCGCCCGAGTGGCGCAGGAAGGGGCGCAACGGCGACTGGGACCATCTGCACAATTTCGATGTGATTTCGATGCCGGACAAGTGGGAATATCCATGGTATGCAACCTGGGATACTGCATTTCACTGCATTCCGCTATCGTTGGTGGACGCAGATTACGCCAAGCGCCAGTTGACGCTTTCAACACGTGAATGGTATATGCATCCGAACGGCGCATTGCCAGCCTACGAGTGGCATTTCGGCGATGTCAATCCTCCTGTCCACGCCTGGGGTGTCTGGCGGGTCTACAAGATCGACGCCCGCCAGAGCGGGATACCGGACCGGCCTTTTCTGGAGAGCCTGTTTCACAAACTGTTGCTTAATTTCACTTGGTGGGTCAATCGCAAAGACCTGGACGGCAACAATGTGTTCCAAGGCGGGTTCCTGGGGTTGGACAATATCAGCGTCTTCGACCGCAGCGCAGGCTTGCCGGAAGGCGGCCACATCGATCAGTCGGACGGCACTGCCTGGATGGGCTTCTATTGCCTGATGATGATGAAGATCGCCCTGGAACTGGCCGAGCAGGACTCGGTCTACCATGGTATTTCAACAAACTTCGCAGTCTATCAGGACATGGCAACGAAGTTTTTTGAGCACTTTCTGCGTATCGCCACGGCCATGAACGAAGAGCGGGGCGGGGGCGTCTCGCTCTGGGATGAGAAGGACCGATTCTATTACGACCTGCTGCATATGCACGATGGCACTCTGATCCCTTTGAAAGTTCGGTCGATGGTTGGGCTGATACCGCTGTTTGCGGTTGAGACGCTGGAACCGCGATTGATGGCCTCGTTGCCGGAGTTCAACCGACGTACTCACTGGTTCATTGAGAACAGGCCGCGATTGGCATCGACAATCAGCAGTATCGACGCACCGGGCGTGGGACAGCGTTACCTGACCTCGCTCTTGTCACGAGACAAACTGGAGAGCATATTACGCTACCTTTTGGACGAGGACGAGTTTCTTTCTCCTTATGGGATTCGATCGCTTTCCAAGATTCATGAGAAGCATCCCTATCACGTGCACGTCGGCGAGCGGACTTTTGAGATTCAGTATGAACCGGCCGAATCGCGCTCAGGGATGTATGGCGGCAACTCAAACTGGCGCGGTCCAGTCTGGTTTCCCATCAACTTCCTGATTATCGAGAGCCTGCAGCGCTTTCACCACTACTATGGTGACTCTCTGAAAGTGGAGTGTCCGACGGGTTCAGGCGTCCTGATGACTCTGGACGAGGTTGCCGTTGAGCTGTCTCGCCGGCTAATGGGGCTTTTCCTGCGCAACGAGAACGGAGGGCGCCCATTTAATGGTGACACGCCGATCTTGCAGGAGGACCCCCACTGGCGGGATCACATTCTGTTTCACGAATACTTTAACGGTGACAATGGTACCGGCTTGGGGGCAAGCCACCAGACAGGCTGGACGGGCCTGGTTGCGAAACTGTTGCAGCAGTCTGGCGGGATTTGAGAAGTCGAGTGCCCCATGGGACGAAGTCCAAAGGTTACTGAATTGTAACTACTAAGCCATGTTCTGTGTGTACTGTGTGCGGTCTGTCTGGGGGGAATGGTCCGTCAGTGTTTCTGTAGCGGGCTCGCGATGGTCATAGCAATGGACGTTGGGTAGATATGGGAGCTGCCACGCCTGTCTTGCCTGCGCCGGCACATACTCGGAATGTGCCAGGACGCGGGGGGAAGCCTGGTCGCAGCGGGTCGCCAAGGTCATATTGCCACACACTGGCTGCGGCGGGAGGTTTAGGGGGGGCGTTGGGGGGGGGGGGGCCCCCCCCCACGGGGGGGGCGCCCCCGCCCCCCCCCCCCCCCGAGAAGGGGGGAGTGGTTTTTGGGAGGTTTTATAATATTTGGGGAGCCAG
>JAPPKG010000497.1:0-8874 GCA_026914085.1 Caldilineaceae bacterium
GGGCCTTTTGGGCCCCCCCTTTGGGGGGGGGCCCCCCCCCCCCAACGCCCCCCCTTATGCCTAGTCGACCGGGTGTCGACATTGGTGGCAAGTGCCTTTTCGAAGGTGCCCGGCCAGACCACGTCCCGCCAGTCCCGTCAAATCCCCCTGCACACAGGTCTTGTGCCTGGCCTGGGTCCTCCAAATCAACGGACCTCCCGGCAAGGCCAGGCTTGGCGGCTGCCCTCCGTCTCTGCAACAGCCGGCAATCTATCCCAGCCACAGCGGGCTTGAATTCCCAGACTGTTCCCACCCCAATTCTGGGATGCACACCCCACTGTTCCTGACTTGACGGACGTGAGTAGATCAAATATACTGTGCGCAGTTGCTCTCTGACCGGGAGCGCCTGCACCTGAACAACCGAATCGCAATCGGGAGCCCGGAAGAACTGGGCTGAGAGATCTCCTACCGCGTCCGAATGGCGCTCCGTGGAGATGACCGACACACCTGATCCAGGTAATGCTGGCGTAGGAACCTTAGCGATGAGTTGAAAAACTGCATATTGCGCCAAACGCCAACCGCCTGCCAGGGCGGTTTTTTTGTTGCTAAAGGAGACAACATGTCCGACCCGGTAAATGTCGATATTCAAGTACTCCCCTCGACTGGCGGCGATGTCTATGCAATCGTCGATCGCGCTATCGGCGTAATCCAGGCATCGGGCCTCAAATACGAGGTCGGCGCCCTGGGTACGACCGTCGAAGGTGACCTGGAAACCTGCCTCGACGTGGCCAAAAAGGCCCATCGCGCCTGCTTTGTCGACGGTGTAGCAGGCGTGGTGACGATCATCAAGATCGGCGAGGCCGTAGGCGGCTCCACCATTGAGGAGAAGGTTTCAAAGTTCCGGGGGGACGGCTGATGCGGGCGGCGCGCCTGTTCCTGCCGGCGGCCGTTCTCCTGACGCTGGCGATCCTCTGGGAGCTTGTTGTATGGGGCCTCGAAGTGCCCAAGTGGATCGTGCCCTCGCCTTCGGCCATCTGGCAGGCATTCTGGGAGATGCGCGCTCTGCTCGGCGTCCACGTCGCCCAGACCATGCTGGAGGTCGCAATCGGCATTGGCATTGCCGTGACAGCAGGTGTGTCGGTCGCAGCCGCCATCAACTTTTCTCCCCTCCTGCAGCGCGCCATCTATCCGCTTCTGGTCATCTCCCAGACCGTGCCCATCCTGGCGCTGGCGCCGCTGCTCATCATCTGGTTTGGCTTCGGCATCGCGCCCAAGGTAATCGTCGTGACGCTCTTCTGTTTCTTCCCCATCGCCGTTAACACAAGCGATGGGCTGACCTCTACCGAGCCCGAACTGATCGACCTCTTCCGCTCGATGGGAGCGACGTGGCTGCAGATCTGGCGCAAGGTGCGGTTGCCTGCCGCTCTGCCTTACTTCTTTTCTGGCCTCAAAATCGCAGCCACCTACAGCGTAACCGGCGCCATCGTTGGGGAGTGGGTTGGCGCAAAACAGGGGTTGGGCATTTACATGCTGCGCTCTTCCGCCGCGTTCAAGACCGCACAGGTCTTCTCGGCCATTGTCATCACCTCACTCCTGAGCATTATGTTGTTTCTGGCCGTCTTTGCACTTGAGCGCGGCATGATGCCCTGGCACTTTGACGAACGTTGACGGCGGCTGCCGTCCGGCGGCTGCCATAAGCAGGTTCTTACTCCAAGGAGGAGACGATGCGAAATCGATTTTCACGAACCACCCTTCTGATTGCGATTCTGATGTCGCTGGCGCTCGCGGCTGCCTGCGTACCGGTGACTCCGGCCGCCCAGAGCGGGGCCGGCGCCGCCGCCTTGACAGACGTCACCCTGCTGCTGGACTGGACGCCGAATACCAATCACACCGGCATCTATGTCGCCCAGGACAAGGGCTGGTATGAGGAGGCCGGCCTCAACGTGGATATCGTAATACCGGGCGAGTCCGATGTGCACCAGGTCGTGGGCACAGGCTCCGCCGACTTCGGCGTAAGCTACCAGGAGGGGACCACCTTCGCCCGCGTCGAGGGCGTGCCTATCGTCTCGGTCGCCGCCGTCATCCAGCACAACACCTCCGGCTTCGCCTCCCGCAGCAGCGCCGGCATCGAAGGGCCCACCGACCTCGCCGGTAAGCGCTACGGCAGCTTCGGCTCACCAATCGAGTACCCAACCATCGACCTGCTGATGCAATGCGCCGGCGGGTCGGCCGAGGATGTCGAATTCATCGACGTCGGCTGGGCCGATTTCCTCTCCATAACCGAAGCCGATCAGGTCGACTTCGCCTGGATCTACTACGCTTGGACCGGCATCAACGCCGAGCTGCAGGGCATCGATCTCAACATCATCATGCTCAAGGACTACCTGGACTGCATCCCCGACTACTACACGCCGATCCTGATCACCGGCGAGGCCATGATCGCCAACGATCCGGACACCGTGAAGGCTTTCGTCGCGGCGACGGCCAGAGGCTTTGAGTTCGCCATCGACAACCCTGCCGAGGCCGCAGACATTCTGCTGGCGGCCAATCCGGACCTGGACGCCGACCTCGTCCATGCCAGCCAGGAATGGCTGGCCAACGAATACCAGGCAGAAGCCGCGCAATGGGGCATCCAGACCGGCGAAGTCTGGCAGGCCTACGCCGACTTCCTGATCGACGGCGGCATCATCGAGTCGTTTGACGGCGAGGGCGCATATACGAACGAGTTCCTGCCGGACAAAGAATGACCCTACTGGCGGTCGACTCGCTCTCCAAGACCTTCAGCGGCGGCACGCGCCGGGGATCGCGCGGCGAAGTCGAAGCTATCGTCGACCTGACCTTCAACGTCGAGGAGGGCGAGTTCCTGACCATCATCGGCCCCAGCGGCTGTGGAAAGTCCACTTTACTGCGCCTGCTGGCCGGCCTCGTACAACCGGACAGCGGACAGATCGTTCTGCAAGGACAGCCCCTGCCGGACCCCTCCGATCGGCAGGGGCGCTTTGGCTACATGCCCCAACGCGATTCTCTGCTGCCCTGGCGCACTGTGCTCGAAAACGTCATCCTGGGCGTGGAGTTGGCCGGCGGCAACCGCGAATCGGCCCGCGAAGACGCGCGTCAGCTGCTCCCGCTCTTCGGGCTGGACGGCTTTGAAGACAGCTGGCCCAGCACGCTCTCCGGCGGCATGCGGCAGCGCGCCGCGCTGCTGCGTACCTTCCTCGCCGGCTACGATATCCTGCTCCTCGATGAACCCTTCGGCGCGCTCGACGCCCTCACCCGCCGCATGCTGCAGCAATGGCTGCTGGGCGTTCGAACGCGTTTCTCTAAGACGATTCTCTTCATCACCCACGACATCGACGAAGCGCTGCTCCTGGGAGACCGCATGCTCGTATTCAGCCCCCGTCCCGGCCGTATCACCGCCGACCTCACAATCGACTTGCCCCATCCGCGCGACGAGAATACAATCCTGGAGCCGGAGTTTCTTGCCCTGAAGCGGAACGCGCTTGCGCACCTTAAACTCTGAAAGTAGAGCAACCTATCCGTGATCGACCAGCAAAGCGCAGACCTACTGATATCAAGAGGATACCTCGTAACCTCCTTCGCCGCCCTGGACTGTACCGAACTCCTGGAAGCCTTTCGAACCTTCATCCACAGAGTTCGTGACTATCAACTTCGCTTTCTTCAAAAGCGTTACGGGTATGCCTACGACGGCTATTCCTACTACGGCCAGACCGATAGCAGCCATCAGGCCGCAGACGACCTCATCAGCACCTTTGTACTTTCCGAGTTCTACCCGGTGGACCGCTACCCTGAAGAGTTTCAGAGCTTTCTGAAGGGAAGTTGGAAGAAGGTCGTGCTGACCGTGCGTTCACTGGAAACCGACCTGCTGACTCAGCTTGACATACCCGGCCTGCTCGACTTCTACCACCACAATGCCGGCCACATGGTCTCCAACAACTACTATCCCCCGCAACAGCGGTTCACCGCCGCGGCTGCCGGCAACACGCGGCTTTCCGCGCATCCCGATGCCTCTCTGTTCACCGTTTTCCCTTTCGGAATCGACAAAGAGTTGGAGCTGCAGGTGACCGGCGAGAACGGGGAAACTGTGTGGCGTTCAGTTGACGCTGCCGACTCGATCCTTCTCTATCCCGGTTACCTGATGGAGATGTGGACCCACGGCGCGATCAAAGCGATGAACCACCGTGTGCGGCTGAGCGACAACAGCACCGCAGAACGATTCACCTTTTCCATTTTCTCGCTGCCTTTTCCTCAACGCGAGTTCGCAATGCCCGGGCGGGGTATGATGACCAGCGAAGCCTACTTCGATGCCTACGGGGCCCTATTCTGATGGGTCCAACTTGACGCCGTAGCGCTCAGCCGCGGCGCAGATCTTGCCCCACGCCGTATCGTCAACCTCGATGCCTTCTTGCGTACGCTGCTGGCGAGTACGGATCTCCGGCTCACCCGGCGCCAGGATCTCGTCGAACCCGGCCGCCGGCTCTGAACCCTTGACGTGCTGCACCAGCCCCTCGACGTCGGCATAGAAACCGTCGCCGTCCCTCATTTGCTCGGGCTGAATAACGATTGCAAGGAATCCGTTGCCGATACGGTTTACGCCGTCGCGGCTGCACCCTGCACCCGACAGCGCGCCGGCCAGAATGTCGATGACAAAGGACAGACCAAATCCCTTGTGCCCGCCAAAGGGCAGCAGTGCGCCTTCCGGCGGCCCGATATAGGCCGCAGGATCCGTCGTCGGATTGCCGTCCGCGTCCACGATACAGCCGGCCGGCGCTGGTACCCCGCGATTGTGCATGTCCTTCAGCTTGCCGTCGGCGATGGCCGACGTGGCCATGTCCAGCACCAGCGGTTCCCCATCCTTGCGCGGGATCCCCACTGAAATCGGATTGGCCGACAGCCGTCGCCCGCGGCCGCCCCACGGCGCGGCCAGCTTGCCGCCCCCGTGCGTATTGACAAACATCACCGTCACCAGCCCCTGCTCCGCCGCCAGGTATGGGTAATGCCCAACGCGCCCGATATGACCGCACTGGCTGACCGCGACGATGCCGACGCCGTTCTCCCGCGCCTTCTCCATCGCAACCTCAAACGCCTCCAGCCCGATGACCTGGCCGAAACCCCAGCCCCCTTCCATCACCGCCAGGACCGGCGTCTCATGTATGATCGAAACATGCTGACCGGGGACGACGTCGCCCGCCTCCATCCACTCCACATACTCCGGGATCCGCAGCACGCCATGCGAGTCGTGTCCTGCAAGGTTGGCCTGCACCAGGTGTTCCGCCACAGTCCGGGCTTCGCCCTGTTCCAACCCGGCGGCTACGAAAAGGTCCTCGGCGACGGCGGTCAGTTGATGAGGAGAGAAGGTGGGCACGATTGGGCCTCCGTTTCAAATCACAGGCTTGCTCAACTGCAATGAAGGGGTGTCAAAGCACGCCATTGAGGCTGCTTTCAAATGCCCGGTTCTGACCGCGTCAGTTTCGTCCGCCAGCAGGGCAAGGTTGCAGTCACCTGCAGAGGAGCCAAAGAGAAGCTCGTATCCAGACTGCTTCACGCTTTTTCATTTTGGAGTTGAGAAGACAGGGTTTCCGGCTGCGGCTGCTATGCTGTGGCAGCCCTTGCGATGGCGCGGGAGAAGCCCGCGAAAACACTGTCAAGTCACGAATAGCTTGATTGGCGTTTCCAGCAGCTCTTTCACCCTCTGCAAAAAGAGCGCGCACTCAGCGCCGTCGGTCACCCGGTGATCGGCCGATATCGTCATCTGCATCACCATGCGCACCACCAACTGGCCCTCCTCAACGACCGCAGTCTCCTTGGCAGTTGCCACCGCCAGAATCGCGGCCTGCGGCGGGTTGATGATCGCGGCAAAGTGATCGGTGTCGTAACCGCCCAGATTGCTTATCGTGAACGTGCTGCCCGATATATCCTCCGGCCTGGCCCTGCCCGCACGCGCCCTCTCGATCATGGCCCGATTCTCGCGCGCGATGTCCCCTATCCGACTGCTGTCCGTTTGCCGGGTGACGACCGTCAGCACACCGCCTTCTACCGCCACCGCCGCGCCGATATTGATGTCAGCATGAACATCAATACGGTCGTCCACATAGGACGCGTTCAGATTGGGGAACTCGCGAAGCGCCAGGGCAGCGGCCTTCACTACGATGTCGTTGACCGTAACCTGCCCATCCGCTTGAAATGCTTCATTGTACTGCCTTCTCAGTGCCAGTGCATCGTCCATCGTGACCGAATTGGTGATGTAAAAGTGAGGGATTGTCTGCTTGCTCTGGCTCATGCGCCGCGCTATCGTCCGTCGCAGCGGCGAAGCCGCAGTCCCAACCGATGGAGGCCGGTCGCCGTCCTCTGGCGGGCGCCGCACGACCTCCTCGATCGCCCCGGGACGGGCCTCGGCCAGATGACTCTCCACGTCCCCGCGCAGAATCCGACCGCCGGGACCGCTGCCGGCCACACGCCGTAGATCCAGATTGTGCTCGAGCGCCATGCGCAGGGCAATCGGCGTCGCCAGCAAGCCATTACCCGCAGGCGCCACAGGCACGCGACGCACCGGTTCACTCTCTTGCGGCGCGGCCGGCAAAGGAGTGGATGGCGTCTTCGCTGCGGGCGGCTCGGGCGGTGGTGGGGCAGGCTCCTTGGCAGGAGTTGGAGCAGGCGCGGGCGTGGCGGAGAGCTCCTCAGCCTCCCCAACTCGGGCAATCGGCGCACCCTCTGCTACGCTCTCCCCAGGCTGAATGAGGTGCTCCAGCAGCACGCCCGCAACCGGCGACTCCACCTCCAGCGTAACCTTGTCCGATTCGAACTCTGCGATAGGTTCGCCCGCCTGCACCGCTTCGCCCACGCCCTTCAACCAGACCGAAAGCTCACCTTCATCGGCCTCAAAACCCAGGTCGGGCATGGGGATTGTCTCAGCCACGTATCCCTCCCATTATCGGCAACGGCAGCCAGCCGCTGACCGTCTCTCATGCACAGATGTGGGCCTGATGGCACGTCGGTCCTATCCAAACTCTGTTCGATTCAGTCCCACCAGCGCCGCCTCGAAGATCGCCTGGCTGTCGATCCCGAAATGCCGGTACAGATCAGCCGGCGTTCCCGACTGTCCGAAATCGTCCACGCCAAGCGGTATCAGGTAGCTGCCGAACAGGCTGCCCAGCCACGCCAGATTGTGCGACGCTCCGTCCTGCACCGTGACGATCGGGGCCTGGCGCTCGTTCGGGGGGATCAGCCACGAGAGCAGCCGGCTTGGCTCTCTGCCCGGCCTGCGTCCCCATTGCGCCGCCCGCCAGTTTTCAAAAAGACGGCGGGGACTGGAAATGTTCAGCACATTGACCGCAATGCCTTCCGCCTGCAGCATCTCCGCCGCCTCCATCGCCTCCGCCAGCATGATGCCGCTCGAGGCGATATGGACCAGCGAGCGAGGATCCGCTTCCGGCGTGGCCGTCTTCCAGTCCAGCAGCCTGAACCCGCCTTCGAGCACCTGGCGGCGCAGTTCGGTCGCACCAAGCCGCTCCATCGCCGGCTCAAGCAGCGACTGATCCGTCGGCTTCGTGGACAGGCGCAGATAAGTCGCTCTGCCATCCACGTCGCGGCAGCACTGGCGTACCGCCTCCAGCATGATCCAGACCAGCTCCTGCGCAAAACAGGGCTCGTAGCTGTTCAGATTCGGCAGCTCAGCGCCCAGCGAAGGCGTCACCGTTGACTGGTGCGCACCGCCCTCCGGCGCAAGGCTGACACCCGAAGGCGTGCCCACAATGATAAAGCGGGAACCGGCGTAGAGGCCGTAGATAAACGAGTCCAGCCCCCGCAGCACAAAGGGATCGTACACCGTGCCGATCGGGATCAACTGCTGACCGTTCAACTCCGCCGAGAGGCCCAGCATCGCCAGCATCATGAAGAGATTCATCTCCGAAATGCCCAGCTCGATGTGCTGGCCGTCGGGCCCGTAGTGATAACTCAGCCCCCGGTTCTCCTCCAGTTCGTAGATCTCCCTGTCGGTCAGGGAAAAGACGCCCTGTTTGGCGATCCAGCCCGAAAGGTTCGTTGACGTGGAGACATCGGGCGAAGTGGTGACCAGCCGCGGCGCCAGCTTCGGATCGCGGCTCATGCTCACCAGGATCTGGCCGAACGACTGCTGCGTGCTGAGCATGCCATGCATACGCGCCGGCACGCTTTCGGGAACGTCCTCAGCTGAAAGACCCGCGGGCAGAGGCTCGCCACTCTTTGCCTTTCGCGGCGTTAAGGCGACCTCTCCATTCGGGGCAGGGTACAGCTGTTGGGCGATTTCCGTGCAGAGCGCCCCCTCCTCCGAATCCGGGTCAAATGCGGCCCATTCATCGTCGCCGGGGATCGACAGCTCCTCGGCCAGGGCCGACATCTCTTCAACGCTCAGCAGTTTCGAATGGTTGTGCGGGTCGCCGGCAATCGGCAGCCGCCAGCCTTTTATCGTATAGGCGAATATCACCGTGGGCCGGTCTGCCGTGGCGTCGGCCTCTTCAAGCACGCCAATCATCTCATGGAGGTCGTGGCCGCCCAGATTGCCGACCACGTCGGGCAGCTCCTCATTACTGATCGGCGCCAGCAGCTCCTCCAGGTGCGGGTCCCTGTGCCCGTTTATCGTCACAAATCGCCGGCGCAACTCATCGCCTGGCAGCCGTACCAGCAGCTGGTACTCCTCGTTGCTCATGTCGTCGATGCGTTTGCGGACCAGCTCGCCGTTTTCCTTGGCAAACAAGTCCTGCAACTTGCGCCCGTACTTCGCCTCCAACACCTGCCAGCCCCAGCTGGCGAACATCGACTTCAGCGTCCCCGCGCGGATGCCTGGCACCACCCGGTCCAGACTCTGCCGGTTCAGGTCCACGATCCAGATCGTGTTGGCCA
>JAPPKG010000155.1:0-8848 GCA_026914085.1 Caldilineaceae bacterium
CGCAGATTCTGGGGGGCATCACGGAGTTCATGCAGGTGGCGGCGCTGACTTCGGCTGAGGACCTGGTGATCGCTCCGCACGGGGCGCAGGAGGTGCATGTCCACCTTGTATGCGCCATCAATAACGGGTTGATCCTGGAGTTTTACCGGGAGACGGTGGACCCGCTGCGGATGCAGATTTTCGAGGAGACGATGAAGCTGGACGCGGACGGCAATGTTGATGCGCCGGACCGTCCGGGGTTGGGGATCACGCCGAATTACGAGCTGCTGAAGCAGTACAGGGTAGGGTAGTCGGGTAAACCTATTGCGTTGCCAGGTCAGGCACTGGGACCTGGCGCAGGACCGAGTCTTAACAGGCCGGCGTGGTCCATGTCAATGCCGGAGAGTTCGGGTCGATGGGCGTAAAGCTTTACCGGATGGTACAGGTACAGCCAGTGCGGGTTGTGGTGCAGCCAGGATAAACAGCGGCTGTAGGCCTCTCTCCTTTTGTCGTTGTCAACAGTCAGGTGGGCAGCATCGATCAGCCGGTCGGCCTCGCCGTCCGTAACGCCTTGCCACCAGAGTCCCTGTGTCTGGCTGGAGATCTTCTCCTGCAGCACGCGGTAGGTGCTTAGCGGGCTGGAATCGAAGAGGGCGATATGGCCGATATGTTTCTGGCTGGTGTCAAGGGCGTATTTGGGGCGATCGGTCTCTTCTTCGATGCGGACAGGGATGCCGATGCGGGCGAGTTGCTCCTTGATGAGCGCTGCCACTTGGGGTGCGCGATCGGGGATGACGAGCGGCGTGCGCAGGAGCAACTCTTCCGGCATGTCACAGGCGTCGAACAGCTTTTGGGCGCGCTCGGGATCATAGCCGTGCGGACGCAGCGCGTCGGAGAACCCGTAGTGAAAGGGGCTGACGACGGTCGCGGCAGGCTCGGCAAGTCCGGGCCAGACGTTTTCTATGATTTCGTCTACGTCAACCGCCAGATTGATGGCCAGACGGGCATCAGGCTGCGAAAAAGGGATGTCATAGCCGTTGAGGAAAGCGGTCACGGACAGCGTGTTGGTGGACTTGCGCCACGTCAGTCCGTCGTTTTCGGGAATTGACTGAAGCAGTTCAAGTCCGGTGGCCAGATCTACCTGGCCATTCAGCAGGGCGTCGTGCCGATCTGATGCGGACTCCATCTGCGAAATGATCAGTTCAGAGAACTGCGAATCATGATCGGGTCCGTCCACGCATGACAGTTTGAGCAGCTCGCCCTCTACGTACTCTTCGAGCCTGAATGGACCTGTGCCCAGTGGCGGGTCGGCGGCGCCGGTGTGCTTGCCCACATAGACTGCGGCGAAGATGTCGGTCAGATCGCCCGTTGGCGAGGAACTTTGGACCCGCAGTTGTATTTTGCCTACTGGCTCAAAGCTCAGTGGTTCCAGGTAGGGCGAATAGACGCCGCCCATTCCAAATGAGCCGCCTGCTCCGCGCATGCGTTCCAGACTTTGGATGACGTGGTCACTGGTGCAGGGTGAGCCATCGTGGAAGCGGGCATCGTCGCGCATCGTAAGCAGCCATAGGCGCCCGTCGTTTCGGACCTCGTAAGAGGCGATCAGGCCGGGCATGACGCGTCCGCCGCGCCAGTGCATGAGCGGTTCGTACACCAGTGCGAGGATGGTCTGCAGGTCGGGCTGATCGGTGGTGAATTCGGGCTGAAGCAGGTTCACTTGCGATTGGGCGATCCGCAATCGGGTCACTTGCGCGCCTCCTCTGCTTGTACAGTTGCATGCACGGCGGGAGTCCTCCTGTGTGAATGGCGAATCGCGCGTGGAAGGCGCGACGCCGACATTGAGGTCAGGTCTGCAGTTTGGGATCGAGTCTGTCGCGCAGCCAGTCGCCGACGATGTTGATGGAGAGAACGGCCGTCATGATGGCGAGGCCGGGAATGGTTGCCACCCACCAGGCGACGGCCAGGTAGTTTTTGCCTTCGGCCAGCATCAGACCCCAGGATGAATAGTCGAGGCCGCCCGGTCCCAGGCCGAGAAAACTGAGTGCGGCTTCGGCGATGACCATTTTGGCAAACTCAAAGGAGGTGAGGACGATCAGCGGCGCGGCGACGTTGGGGAAGATATGCCTGAGCATGATGCGCGCATCGCCCGCCCCAATCGCCTTGACCGCCTCAACATATTCAACTTCTTTGAGGACGAACACTTTGGAGCGGACAACCCTGACATAGGCCGGCCACCCTCCAATTGCAAGGACGATGATCATGTTCACGAGGCTGGGGCCCAGTACTGCGATCACGGAGATGGCCAGCAGTATGAAGGGGAAGGCAAGCTGCACATTGACGAACCAGTTTACGATGTCGTCAAACATACCGCCGTAGTAGCCGCTGAGGACACCCAGCACAGTGCCGATCAGCACTGAGATGAGTACGGCTATCGTGCCGACGCTGAGAGAAATTCTTGTGCCGAAGACCAGCCGGGTCAGGATATCGCGTCCGAGGTGGTCGGTACCAAGAGAGTGACCGGGCGTCAGGGGAGGCAGAAACCTTTTGGCGAGTTCCTGATGGTCAGGCGAGTAGGGCGCTACGTTCGGTGCAAATGCAGCCAGGCCGATCATGATGATGATCACGGCGGCAAACGGGATCATGCCTCTGTCACCGGCTCTAACTTTCATCGCCTAGCCACTCAACTCAGGTTGACTCTGGGGTTCAGGAATGCGTAGGACAGATCGACCAGAAAGTTGATTAACACATAGATTGAAGCCACGACCAGGACCGCGGCCTGAACGACCGGATAGTCGCGCCCGTAAATTGCGTTCACGGAGAGGCGGCCGATACCGGGCCAGGCGAAGATGGTCTCGGTGATGACCGAGCCGGCCAGAAGTGCGCCCAAGTCGAGGCCGATCAGGGTAACGAGGGGGATGACTGCGTTGCGAAAGGCGTGGCGCCAGAGAACGACGCGTGCGGACATGCCTTTGGCCCTGGCGGTCATGATATATTCGGCCTGCAGGACTTCCAACAGCTCTGAACGAAGCAGGCGGGCGGTGCGGGCCATATTGAACATGCCCAGTGTTATGCCGGGCAGAATGAGGCTGCGCCAGCCGGCGCGTGTGCCGGTGGCGGGTAATACGCCGAAATTCACGGCGAATACGAGAATCAGGAGGATGCCGAGCCAGAACACAGGCATGCTCTGGCCAATGAGCGCCGCGCCCATGACAGTGCGATCGATCCAGGTGTTGCGCTTGACTGCTGCCAGCACACCGAATGGAAGTGCGACGATGAGAGAGAAGGCGAGGGCGGTAAGCGCAAGTCTTGCGGTTGCCGGCACGCGTTCCAGTGCAAGATGCAAGGCGTTTTCGCCACTGCGCAGCGACTTTCCAAAGTCGCCGCGCAGAACGCCGGAGAGAAAGTTCCAGTACTGCACGGGAAGGGGGCGGTCGAGGCCGTGCAACTTGCGTAACGCCTCAAGCTCTTCCGCGGTTGTGTCGATGGGTGCGAGCAGGCGAATCGGATCGCCGCTCAGGTGCATGAGAAAGAAGACGACGATGGAGACGCCAAGAAGAATGGTCAGCGACTGCCATGCGCGTCGAATGACATAGGACCAGAAGTTGCTCAAGGGCTGCGTTCCTCAGTCCAGCGTTGGACATCGATGAAATTGAAGCGGCCAAGTTTGATCGTGGGGGCGACGACACAGGTGGGAAACCAAAGCTCGTCGGTAAACTGAACTTTACGCTCTTTGGATATACCCTCGACCGTTTCGAAGGCCGAGAACATGCGGTCCATCCAGCGGAAATTGCGAATGGGGCCGGAAATGCGGCCGTTCTCGACAAGGAAGAGTCCGTCGCGAGTGGTGCCGGCCATGTGCCCCTCCTTGCCTGAGAGTGGCGAGACGAAACCGTGGAACCGGCTTACCAGCACGCCATATTCGGTGGACTCGATCAGGTCGGAGACGGAACTTTGGCCGCCCTCGATCACGAGGTGCTGCGGTGCAGGACCGAACTCGTTTGCGGGCATCTGCGCGTGGCCTGTGGGGGCGCGGCCAAAGCTGGCTGCGCTGGTGAGGTCGTGGGCAATGCCTTTGGCGACACCGTTGACGATGAGGTCGAGGCGCTGCTTGTCGACGCCTTCGTAGTCGAATGGCATTGGCGGCAGGCCGTCGGTCATCATCTCGTCGTAGACAGTAATTGAGTCTGCGGTGATCTGGCGGCCCAGATTGTCATAGACGATGTTGTCGCGATTGCCGGCAGATTGTGCGCCCCAGACGCCGAGGCTCCTGAAATTCAGGTGGAAGAAAAGCTGCGCGACGGCAGGCGGCTCGAGAATGGCGGTCATGGGTCGGGCTTCAATCAGCTTGGGGCGGCGTCCCATCAGACACTTGACCGCAGCCTGCCTGGCCTGATCTTCGGTATCCAGCGCTTCAATGTCGCGGCCTATCCACGTATTGTAGCCCGAAGCGTTGTTTGCGGCGTCGAGCGCCACGGCCACCAGGGCGATGATCGAGAAGGGAGCATAGCGGCGCAGTCCAGCCGAGTTTCCCACCGCCATTTCCAACCGGCGTACGCGGACGTTGCCGGCGCCGTTCAGGCCACAGGTGCGGAAGAGATTGCAGACTCGATCGACGATATGGGCTCGCTCTTCTGCTCCGCAGTTCGCCGTAGCCGGGTTGAAGGTGATCACGCCGCGGCGTTCGTCATTTGCAGCGGAATTCACCGGGTAGGCGAAGTCCGGCAGTACGGCGCTGGGGGAAACGGTAGCGGCTAACTCCTCGCTGCGGAGCAGCGCCCGCTTCACTGCGTCTTGCGAGAGATCGTTGCCCTTGACGATGACAAGCCGGCCATTCCAGACGGTGCGGAAGTAGATCTGGTATTGGGTTTCGGTCACGTTCTGATGAATGGCGAGGTTGGCGAAACGGGTCAGGTCGGTGTTTTCCGCCACGATGAGGACTTCGGTGGCGTCGGCAGGACTCGCCTGCAGGCCGAACTCGATTGTCTCCAGAGCCTGAGCCTCGCCGAGGGGCATGTCTGTCTTGTTGCCGGCGTTCATCCGATGCCTCCTCCAACCTTGACCTGTTCGAAGCGTGCCGGCGGTCCACCTTGTCCGGTGGGGATGAACTGCCACGGTAGACCCTTGCCACAACTGGAGATGCCCACCACCCGGTCCTCGTCGGGACCGGCGATTCCGCTGCAGTTGCGCCAGAAGACGGGCGCCTCCCCGTAGATGACCGGGTTCTTGACCAGGCCGACGATTTTGCCGCCGCGGATTTGCCAGCCGCGTTCGCCCATGAAACTGAAGGTGAGACGCTTGTCGTCAATATCGCCGCCCTTGAAGGTCTCGACGTAGAGTCCGTCATCGGTCTCAGAGATGAGCTGATCGCGTGTCGATTGTCCGGGCACGAAAGAGAGATTGGTGATGCGCACCATGGGGATGCGATTCCAACTGCTGGCGCGGGCGGTGCCATTGCTGGGTAGTTCCAGTTCGGTGGCACATTCGCGCGACATCAGGTAGTTTGAGAAGACGCCGTCCTTAATGATGGGAATGCTCTGGGCTTCGACACCCTCATGATCATAGCCATAGGTAGCGACCGCCTTGGGCCGGGTTGCGTCGGCGACCATATTCACCAGCTCGGATGCGTACTGGAATTCGCCAAGATGGTGGACTTGCAGGAAACTGGGCCCGAAGTTGTCCGACTCGTCACCCAGGGCGCGGTCCATTTCGATGGGATGGCCCATGGTCTCGTGAAGCACCATGCCAAGAAGCGTCGGGTCCAAGATAACCGTCGAGACAAGATCGCTGCAAGGGGGGGCATCCAGCAGTTCGAGCGCTTCATGAACCATTGTAGCGGCCGCCTCAACCGGTTTGAGAGCCCGGACCAGTTCGAATCCTCCCGTTCCAAAATCGGTATGGCTATAGGGATAGGTGCGGCGAAAGACCTGGCCGCGATCGGAGACGGTGACGGCCAGACCGGCGCCGGTCAGGGTGATTGTCTGCCCGATTTCGGTACCTTCCGAGGTAACCAGTTGGGATATCTCGCGGCGGAAGTCGAGCTTGGCCTGGGTCTTGGTCACTTTGTCGCTGGCGCCCGTCATGGCCTGCATGATGGCGTGAACCATCTCGACCTTTTCGGCGACAGGCATTTTGAAGGGGTCCTGCTCATAGGGCGTTTCGTAGGCGGCCTGGACGGGGGGTTTTTCAGCCAGCCTGACGGTGCGCGTGCGACGGGGCATAGCGCGGGCGAGCGAGATTGCTTTGCCGACCGTTTGCGACGGCTGCTGTTGGGTAAGGTTGTCGCTGGCGAATCCCCACTGGCCGTCTACGAGGACGCGGATTCCGAATCCGCAGGATGTGAATTCGGAGACGCCGGCAGCGCCGTCCGTACCGTTTATCGCCTGTTGGGACTGATCTACGACGCGGCCTTCGGCATACTGCGCGCCCATGGACACGGCCATCGATACCAAGTCGCGTGCGAGGTTTATCATCCGGTTCGCTCCGTTTCAGACCTGCTGAATTGTTGTGCAGTTGGGAAAAAGGCCCCCTCCCCGGAACTCAATGGGGAGGAGGCCTTTGTGTCAGGCGCCTATCATAGACAGAGGCCCCAGAAGATCAACGGTCTCCGGTCACGTCAATGGAGGCGTCGATCTTGAGACGGCCGTCGGGGAAGGGTGCGAAATCCTGGACGCGGTCGTGGACGCCCCACAGGATGTACTGCTGGTGCAGGAATACGACCGGCGCATCTTCACGGAAGTATTCGACAGCCTCTTTGACGATTTCGCGACGCGCTTCGACGTCGGTTTCATTGATAGCGGCGTCGGACAGTTCGTCGAACCTGGCGTCAGGATGCTGATCGTTGGGGTGGGTCGAATGCCAGATTGACAACATGCGGGCGGCGTCGGGCACGGTCATGTAACCGAGCAAGAAGACCGGGCCGCCTTCATGGCTGTACTGCTCCTCGCTGAAGACGCCCCATTCCAGCGTGTCGACGGTGGCGTTGATGCCAACTTCCTTCAGCTGTCCGGCCACGGCCTGGGAGATTTCGGCGTCCATCATATAGCGGCCGCGCGGGCTGACGATGCGCAGGTCGAAGCCATCGGGATAGCCGGCCTCGGCCAGCAGTTCTTTGGCCTTGTCAGGGTCGTAGGGATAGGCTTCGAGGGCGGCCTGATAGCCCCAGTATTCCTCGGACAGGACTTGCCCTTCGAGCTTCTTGCCGAAGCCGTCAAAGATGTTGGCGATGATGGCATCCTTATCCACGGCATAGTTGATGGCCTGGCGCACTCGGCGGTCGGTGACGGGCGTGTCGATCTTGGTGTTGAACAGCAGGAAGACCGAACGCATACCGGGGCGGCTGACGACGCTGAGGTCCTCTCGATTCTCGACTTCCTGCACGGTGGCCGGTTGCAGGTCGGTGGCGATGTCTGCCTCGCCGGCAAGCAGCGTGGCCACTCTGGAGGCGATGTCAGGAACGGTGCGGAAGGTCAGCACATCGATCTCGGGTTCGTCACCCCAGTAGTTCGGGTTTTTGCGAAGCGTGATGTGATCGTCCTTGACCCACTCTTCGAGTACGTAGGGCCCGGTGCCAACAGGATTGGAAGCAAAGTGCTCCGAGCCGTGTTCGGTGATGTAGCCCTCCGGCACGATGGGGAACTTGGCGGTGACATAGAGGTCGAACAGGGGGATGATGCCGTTGGTGTGGAAGTTAACGGTAAGGTCATCCACGATTTCCACGCTGGATACGTAGCGTGTCTCTCCCTTGCGCATGGAATCGCTTTCAGGCGCCATGACGCGGTCGAAGCTGAACTTGACCTGCTGGGCGTTAAGGGGTTCGCCATTGGAGAACTCAACGCCTTCGCGCAGCTTGAACTGCCACACGGTGGGCTCGATCTGCTCCCATGAGACCGCCAGATTGGGCTGGAGGGTCATGCTATGGTCGTAGTCCAGTAGCGTCTGCTGAATGTGGTTGCCGACATTCACGATTACCTGGGCGGTGACCCATTGCATGTCCATCGTCCACGGTTCAGTACCCTGAACGATTACGAGCTCCTTCTCCGCTTCCATTGCTTCCTGACCATCTGCCTGCTGGCCCGCCGCAGAAGGTGCAGGTTGAGCGACGCAGCCGGCCAGGAGCATCACTAGTATCAAGACATAGGCTAGTGCGAACATCGTCTGTTTCTTTCGCATCACTCTCTTGCCTCCTTGTGGCTGAATGTGATGAGGTATTCTGTGTCGAAAACTGTCGAAAGCAGGCACTGAGTTACGGTTGTTCTCAAACAGATCGTTGCCGTTCCCAAGCACGCAGGTTGCATTTCGTTTGCAGGAAGCCGTTCAAGGTCAGGTCTTCAGGGCACGACATTGCCTCGAAGAAGATGATGGCGTTTACAGCGCTGATGGCTGAGTCCTGTAGGGCGAATCCGTGAATTCTCCGTGGGTCTCCGATGAGGGGCTGCCCTGAAGTGTACAAAGCGGTTGACCTTGGCGTTGCTTTCAGAGAGAGGGTCGCTTTCCGAAATGGGAAGGGGAACCGAGGCAGACCTGGCAACGCGAATGGCGATTCGAAGAGAGTGGGAAAGCCTGCTGTCAGCGGCGGCGTGGTTCGGCAGTTCAGCTGCGTCTCAGTGACCCTTATTCCCGGTTGCACTCCCTTACAGTTGGTTGGATTGGAACCAGATGGAGAATCGTATTTCGGGCGTGTGTAAATGTAATATAGTGGCTGAGCAGGCTGCTGTCAAAGAGGTTTTTTTGGTCAGCCACGGCAGTGGTGACGCGTATGGGGAGTGGGCAGGCACAAGGCCGGCCCCTACAGGAGGTTACGGGGGGGAAGGAGAGGGTGACGCGTATGGGGAGTGGGCAGGCACAAGGCCGGCCCCTACAGGAGGTTACG
>JAPPKG010000367.1:0-8830 GCA_026914085.1 Caldilineaceae bacterium
GGGGCCTTCGCCGCCCCCCCTTGGGGGGGGGGCCCCCCCCCCCCAACGCCCCCCCCCAAAAACACCCGCCGCAGCAAGTGTACCCGCAATATGACCTTGTCCTCCCGCTGCAACCATGCTCCACCCCCAACCCCCAACCCGCTCCCGCAAGACCAGCCCCTGTGCCTCCCCACCCCCCATACGCGCCACCCTCTCCGTCCCCCCCTCAACCCTCCCGTAGGGCCAGGCCTCGCGCCTGCCCACCTCCCATCCGCGCCACCCCCTCCATCATCCCTCAACCCTCCCGTAGGGTCAGACCTCGCACCTGCCCTCGTACACCCTCACACTCCCGTACGCGGCGCCTCCTCCGTCCCCCACCCAGATCTCCGGTTGGGGCAGGCCCTGCACCTGCCCTCGCGCCGCCCAACACGTCCCCATCCCCTTTCCCAAACGAACCCTGCAGCGCCCCAACACCAAATTCCGCCGTTTCCTTTGACCTGACCGCAGCTTTGTGCTATCGTCTCCTAGCGTGTGCGGCGCTTCCTGCCCCCGTAGCTCAGAGGATAGAGCAGAGGTTTCCTAAACCTTTGGCCGTAGGTTCGACTCCTACCGGGGGCGCTCTCCTCCGCATTTCCCCAAAAAAGGTGGCAGAATAAACAAAGGTGGCAGACGCAACCGCGCCTCCCACCTTTGCCCTGCTACCAGTTTTTCCCTTCCGAGAAAGCTCTTACGTCCCTGTCGTGAACGGATACAGCTCGCGACCGAGACGCCGAAAAGGCAGATCGCGCAGGCTATGGACGCTCGGCTCCGCCACCACGTGGATCGCGCCCGCCCACGATTCAAACGCGGCGCGAAAGTGCGTGCTCGATTTTACGCAAATGTACCGCATCTGCCGCGGGTCCAACCCCAACGTCCGCGCAAAAGCCGTATCAAATGGCTGTTCCCGTCCGCTCACCAGAAGCACGTGAATCCCATCCTGCACTACGTGCGCCGACGTACCCATGTTCCCGCTCAATCCAGCATACATCGGCCCGTCATACCGGAATACCCCGTCCGACAGCGCCGCAACCTCCACCTCCATCGACACGGGATCCCCCTGCAACCGCGACGACTTGCCGCCCACCTCCAGGGCCAACCGCGCGCCGACACCCGCCTCGTGACAGAGCGCAGCCGCCTCTGGGTCGACAATGTAGAGCACGCACGCGTCCTCCAACCGCATGTCGACGAAAGTCTGCAACACGCCCGTACTGTCGCCCGGCGAACCGCCGCCCGGGTTGTCATGCAAATCGGCCAGAATAATCGGGTAGCGCCCCGCCGTCTGTGCCCTTTCCAATGCCGTACGCGCCGGCAGCAACTCCATCTGCCAGTCCTCCCGCCGTGCGTAAATCCACTCTCCCAACTGGACGGCCAGCGCTTGGGCCAGCTTCTGGTCATCGTCCGTCACAATGTAGACTGAAGCCCCCATATCCGGCACGTCGGCCAGGAAAAAGCAGGTGGCAATCGAGCCGCACACCACGCCCGGCAAGGACTCGATCCGGTGCAGCTCAGCGATCGCACTCCGCATTGGCGGATGCGCGGTCACCTGGTTAAGCCCCCAGACCATCGGAATCTGATGCAAAGCCATCGTCGGCCGCAGACCCTCGCGCACAATCCGCACCAGCACGTCCGCACACTCGCGGCCGCGCGCCGACATGTCGACCTCCGGATAGCTCTCCCGCCCGATCAGGACATCCGCCATCTCTACCATCTGCTGCGACACGTTCGAATGAATGTCGAGCTGCGCCAGAACCGGCACCCCAGGACCGACCGTCTCCCGCACCGCCGCCAGCAGATGACCCTCCCCATCCCCCAACCCGTCCGGCCCGTCCAGGTCGCCCACCGACATAGAGCCGTGCAGCTCCAACAGCACGCCGTCCAATGGCATCGCCTTCGCGATCCCGTCCAATATGCGCCCCAACAGCTCATCATACAGCGCCCTCGGCGTCGGCGCGCTCGGGTGAGGTTCGCCGAACAGCGTCGGAATCAGCTCAAAGCCGTGCGCTTCTGCGCCCTCGATAAAGCCTCCGATCGGCGTATTCGTCCCCGCAAACGTGCTCAGTATCTCCTCGCCCTCGAGCAGAAACCGCTCCCGATAGCTCTCAACTGTCGTCGGCACCGGCGTGAACGTACTGCTCTCATGACTCAGCCCACCCGTCGCAACCCTCATCCGACACGCCCTCCCTCAACCCTGTCCACCCACAAGGCAGTTACTGACCACTGACCACTAACCACTGGTTTCCTCAGGTTCCGGCAGCACTAGACCGTGTACAAACCCCCCGTCAACCCGCAATATCGAGCCGGTCGCGTAGTCCGCATCATCGCTGGCCAGATAGGCCGCCGCCTTGCCAATATCCTCCGGCACGCCAATCCGCCCCCAGGGAATCCGCTTTCCGCCTTCCGCTATCTCCTCCTCGCTGTAAAAGCTGCGTTCACCCGGCGTATCGATCCATCCGGGATTGATCACGTTGACATTGATGCGGTCCCCTGCCAGCTCCGCCGCCATCGTCCGCCCCAGGTGATTGATCGCCGCCTTCGACATGTTGTAAGCGCCGCTGCTGGGAAACGCGATCTCCTCGTGCACCGAGCTGATGATCACGATCTTGCCCCGGCTGCGTCCCGTGAGCGGCTGCTTCAGCATCTGCTGCGCCGCCAGTTGGCACGTGTGAAAAACGCCGAACTGCGTCACTTCAAACGTGCGCATCACGTTCTCCCACTTCGCCTCCACCACCGGCTCCCGGATCGACACCGCCGCATTCGCCACCGCCACGTCAAGGCGGCCAAAGCGCTCAACCGCCCCCTCGATCATCGCCGCAATCGCGCTGCGGTCCGAAACGTCCGCCTGCCACACCAGCGCCTCACTGCCCATCTCCCTGATCTCCTCGGCCGCGCTGTGGGCTTCCGCCTCCGAAGTACGGTAGTTCACCACCACGTTCGCGCCCTCCTCCGCCAGGCACAGCGCGATCCCGCGCCCAATCCCCAGCGACGCCCCGGTGACCAGAGCCGTCTTTCCCTCAAATCGTCTCATCACAAAACTCCATTTCTGATGCACTATCTTTCTACCAAACAAACCGCATGATCCCTGCAGGATGTTCTTCGCGCCCCTTCGCGTCTCTTCGCGGATAAAAAAGAGATGTTCTTCGTGGCCCTTCGCGAATAATCCTCAACTGAACCAGTAGGAATACAACTCCGACTGCCACAGATGGAAACGCAAGCGCACCGTCCGCCCCGCCAGCTCCCTCAGCTCGCGCCCGCCCCGCCACTGAACGCACTCGTCAATACTGTCCATCATAACCGGAACGCAGTCATCTTTCGTGTAGCCATCCACAGCCTGGCCGCTACCGGCATCTATCACTTCGGCGATTACCCGCCCCCGCCACGAATCCGCGTTCACGTGCAACGTGTCGCCGCTGACCTCGATCGGTTTCGTCAACACCGACCCCCACTCAATGCCACCCTTCAGCGAAACAAACCCGTCCATCCGCAATCGTGCCATGCACATTGCGCTGCCATCCAGGTAACGCCTGTTCAGGAGGTCCTCAATCGAAAGATTACGATACCGGAAGCCCATATAGTAGAACCACAGCTCGTTGTTCCGCTCCACAGGCCTGTTCAGAACTACGATCTGGCCCGTATCATACGTCTCGCCGTCGCGGACCGGCGACAGCTCCAAAAACGGCGCCCGACCCGCCACCCGCTCCCAATCCAGCAGATTACGGCTCGACGCCAGTTCCACCGACTTGCGGCTGTCAACGTTCTCATACATCGGCGGATGTTTCCCCGCCCAATGGTGCATCACCGGCGTCGCCAGGTAAAGCCCCTCATACGGAAATATGGGGAAGTTGTAGACGTCCGTTCGCCACTCCTCCGGCCGGTTGTAGATCGGGCTACGGTAGGCCGGGTCGTCGAAGAATTTCTGCAGCCGTTCAAAACCGTTCTCCTGATCGGTCTGATCGGCATGAAAGATCAGCCCGTGCTCCTCCCAGTCCGCGAAATCCTTGCTCGTATACAGCTGCCACGAACGACCGTAAGGACCGTTTCGTTTGGCCGCGGCAATAAACAATCTTTGCGTCTCGTCGTACGTCAAGTGAGACTCATCATGGCTGTGAAGCGAGGGAATATCCAGCTCTTCCCAGTGCAAAAAGTCTGCCGACGCCATCGAGCGCAATTCATTCCCTCCCCAGCGCAGCCCTTTGAACCGCCGGCTCGGGTCCGGATCATGCGGGTCGTGTACCGGCCCTTGCAGCATGCCTTGCGCGCTGGGCAGGATGTTGTTCTCTAAGCCAACCGGTGTGCCCCGCCAGGTCGGCGCAGGATAGTCGTACAGGCCCAGGAAGGGCTTCTCCCAGTTCACGCCGTCCTCCGAAGTGGCGTAACAGGCGTACCTCTCAACGACGGCCGCCGCGCCCGTACCATCCAGCTTGACTTCGGGATCCAGCCCCTCCGCGCCGGTCAGGTAGATCATCTTGAAGATCCCCTCGTCCGGCAGCCACACCGGCGAAGTCCGAACCTGGATCGAGTTGTTCTCCCAGCGGTACTCCGGCCGGATCACGACATTTTCACGCGCCTTCTGCGGCTGGTGCAGCTTGCGCGCCAGATTGTCGATCGCCTCGACCTCGTGATCGTCGATAAAGAGATGTTTCATTTCGGACCCTCTTTCCTGGCAAAGACTGTCTTAGAAGTGCCCTTCGTCCCGCAACATGTACAACTGCGACGAGCGGTCGGCCAGCGGCAGCTCCACCGGCCGGTTCCCCTGCCGCTGCGACTCGTATATTCCCATCACCATCTCCAGCGAGGCCACACCGTCCTCTCCGTTCGAGCTCGGCTCCCCCCCGTCCTCGATGCAGCGCACCAGCTCCTCCACCGCCAGCTGGATCGAGCTCGCCTCCTCAACTGCCGGAAACGGTTGCGGCTCCAGCGTAAACCACTCGATCCGGGGGTCCGGCTCATTCAGGTGGTCCGTCGTATCCACACCCAGCAGCCACTGGTTCCCCGCATACTCCAGACTAATAACGCCGTCTGTCCCCTGCAACTCAAGTCCGAACCGCGCATACCGGGTCAACTCATTGGCCATACTGACCGCGCTCACCCCGGAATGAAAGCTGAAGATCGCGTCGCTTATATCTTCCACCCTGAATTCGTGTCGGTGCCGTCGGTGGGCTGTCCCTATCACCGACTTGACATCGCCCGCATATATCCTGAACAAGTCAAACGTATGCACCGCATCATGGATCAGCGGCCCTTCCTCGTCCGCCGTCCAAGCCGGAAACGGCTTCACCCCCTGGCAGATGCCCAGCATCGAAATCAGATCGCCAATGGCGCCCTCATCCAGCATCTCCTTCGCCTTAATGAAAGCCGGGTTCCAGCGCCGCGAATGGTTCACCGACAGCACACACCCCGTGCTCCGGCACGCCGCCACGATCGCGTCCCCATCCTCCAGACTCAGCGCCAGCGGCTTCTCACACAGAATGCCCTTCGCCCCGTTCTCAACCGCCGCCTCGACAATGTCCCGGTGCAGCCCCGGATGCGTCGCCACGCACACAATATCCAGCTTCTCCTTCTCCAGCATCTCCCTGTAGTCCAGGTAAAGCGCGTCCACATCCCACATCTTCCCGAACACCTGCAGATGCTCATTACCCCGGCTCGCCCCCGCCACCAGCTCCGTCTGCGCACAAACCGCCACCCCGCCCGCATGCGTAAGCGGCGTCGGCGGGTCCGTCTCCCAAAGAGTTCCAATCCGGCCGCAACCAACCAGACCAGCGCGATAGGTATTCATATGTTTCCTTTCTGTGGGTAGTCCGTGAGGCCTCATCAGAATCGGTCTTGGAAGATCGGGACTGATCTAACCTTCTGAGACTCTCAAGGCTAACTTACATGAGTCAGCAAGACCGCAAAAAGTCCCGGATGCGCAGATCGAAGTTTTCAACTCTGACTAGCGATCTGAACGCAGAGGGCAATCAGCCTGGCACTTACTTTAATCTTTTCAAGCCCCGAGCTGAAATGCCCTGAGATTAAAGTTACTATTCGCAGCCGGCTTTGACTGAATTTCGTCTGCTGCCCTAAAAGTTACCCTAAGTACGATACTTGCCGTATTACTATGAACTTGGACGTCGGTTTGGATTCAAGGTGCAAAACAGGTCGGTGGCAGTCAAGCGCATTGCTGTCATACGGCGCGAATTCCCGTTCTTGGCGTCCGCGGGTTTGCTCGGCGACCTTTTAATCGAAAGTGGGGATGTTAAAGCTGGGACCTCACAGCGACTGTGGGCTATTGTCGCCTATCCTGTGATTCAGTCTCTTTCGCCGTTACGCTAGCTAAAACGGGTTCCTCGAATTGAGTTCCGGGAACAAGGCAAAGTCCCTATCCCTGGTAAGCAACACTTCCGCCCTATGAGCAAGGCAGATCGCAGCAACCCTGGCGTCATGGACGATGGCGCCCCGCACGCGGGGACGCTTCACCAGTTCCCCCATTATCTCAAAAAAACCGTCTGTCTCACCGATCAGGCGATTAACCGGTGAGGCAGTCCAAACCTCGAGTTGCTGCCACGCCTGTGTGGTTGACGAGGCAGTTTCCCTCCAAATTCGACGGTTCGTCACAACGCCTAGAAATTCAAAACAGCAAGGCCAGGGAATCGCCCAGGCCTTGTCTCCTTTAGCTAGACCGCCTAAAATCTCTCGCGCAGCTTCATGCAGTTCAGATTCCCGGCGATGAGCGTAGACGAGTAAGTTTGTATCGACCGTTATCAATGCTACTCCGTTTCACCGTAAATCATCTCACGTAACTCTTCCCATGAAACCCCGGCGAGCGGGTCGGCCGCGTCCGGATCTCCAACACTCAAGTCGGGTAAGTTGTACGTTTCTTGTGGCTTAGGCGCGGAAAGTGCCAAACGAATGCCTTCTTCGATAACAGCGCGCAGTGAGCGGCCCGTGGCTCTTGCGTGCTGTCGTGCCTGCCTTAGAAGCTCATCATGAATATCAATCGTAGTTTTCATGGCTGCAATCCTACCAATACATTTAGGAAATGGCCAAGCCCACTGTCCGGCTTACAACTGAGACTCGCAAGAAGGAGATTCTCTAACGGCTTCTCTCTGCTATAGGTTGCAGCTTATTGACCCCCCCCCGCCACCGCAAGTGTCTGCTGCACTCTCCAACCCGGCCCAGGGCATCTACTCCCAATCTCCCCAATCCCCTACACCCGCGAAATCCGCCGCCTGAACGGCCACCGGTACCGCAACCTCTGCCGCTCACGATACTCCTCATCCCCCGGCGTCGGCGCCGTCACCCGCCCAAACATCACCCAACCCATCACCAGGAAAGCCACACTCAACAAAAAGACCGCGCTGTGCGGTGCGCCCATCCGCAACAGCCCAACCGTCACCAACGGCGCCACCAGACCCCGCAGCCCCACCACCGTCGACTGGATCGCCGCATACTCCGTCACCCTCTCCGGGTCCGCCAGCTGGATTCCCGCGCTGATCCGCCCCAGCTCAAAGCCGGCCATCCCCAGCCCCCGCGCAATAGCCGACGGCATCAACATCCACAGGCTCTGCGCTGACATATAAGTGAGCGGCGTCACGATCGAGATCGCCGAAATAGCGCGCACGACAAATAGACCGCCCTTCTTGTCGATCGTCCGTCCCCACACAAGATAGCTGAAAAACCAGGTGATTGACTCCACCAGGCCCAGCAATCCAATCTCCGAATAGGAGAGCTGCAGTCGGTCCACCTGCACAACCGGGTATAGAGGCCAGCTTAGCAGCCCTCCCAGTCCGAACAGTGAGTAACTGACCAGATACACGGCGAAATTCCTGTCGGTGCGCACGATCTGCCACAGATCGGAGAACGCCTTCGTCTGGCGCGGCGGCAACTCTCCCTCGTCCAGGTCGATTCGTGTGAACAGGTACGTGGCCAGAATGCCGAATAGCGCACCAATCGGGAAAAGCACCTGGTACCCCACCCTGTCCAGTGCCCATCCGGCCAGCGGCGTGATCAGTAAAATTACTGAAACGCGCCCCATCCGCACCGTCGACATCACCTTACCCCGCCCGCTTTCAGGATAAATCTTCTGAATAACGCGCGTGTACGCCGGGATCACAAACGCTTCCAGCAGCCAGAACACGATCCCGATCGCCATCAGCTGCACCGCGCCCGTCACGAACGCCGTCAGCAAAAAGAGCGAACGCCCCAGCAGCCAGCAGAATACAATAATGTTGATCGTACGCCGCCGCCGCATCAACACGATGCTGAATGACGTGAAGACCGAGCCGACAAAAAGCAGGGCTGTATACAGCGCCAGCATATCAACCGTGGCGCCCTGACGTCGCAGCACAACCTGCGTAAACGGGATAATACAAGCATAAAAAACGCCGTAAGCCAGCGACATCGAAAGCTCGATGTGCATGACACGGCGCACAGAGGGCGATAATGATCCGGCCAGGACCGTCTCGACCCAAATGACGGTTCGGCCCACCAATTCTTTTGTATTCATCTCTGCTCCAGCCTCAGGCACCACTGCCTGGCGTCTTGCGTGCGACCTGTTCTCAACACTCTACTTTCGGGCCGGAGCGTCCAACAAGATGCTACGGGCGAACTCGTCCCAAAACTCAACAACCCGGCCCGCCTCCACGGCAGCGCCGGACATTATCCGAACCGTATCACAGTCCCGGACAGACGCCAACCGAACGAATCCCCAGCACAAGCAATGATTCTCCCACCTGTCCGCCCACCCTTCCCTCCCGCCTCGCCTCTACTAACCACTAACCGCTGCTTTTCTGGGCGGTCGGGCCTATTCGGCCCTCCCTTGTGCGGGGGCTCCGCC
>JAPPKG010000319.1:0-8726 GCA_026914085.1 Caldilineaceae bacterium
CATACGTCCACGCCTCTTCTTCGTTGAACGTCATGATAAAGACCGCCTTGCGGTCCAGCCCTTCCAGTTCCGCCTCTGCCCGCAGATGTCGCGGCCGCTGCACCCACAGTTCGTACTCAACCATTTGATCATCTTTCCCCAGCTGCAGCCGCCCCTGCACAGTCTTCAACTCCTCAAGCCGCGCCGCCGCCTCATCCGGCAAACTCTCTGCATCCGGGATCCGAGTCGTGAAAGAGAGGACAGCCAGCCCAACAGCGGCCGCAAGAGCCAGCCCCACAAGAATTGCCGCGATCCGTTTGCGATCCATCCGAAAGTTTTTGGTTCTCAGTCAGTGATTTTTGGGAGGATGCCGCGCGACGTTGTCCAGTTTCGGGCTTAGCGCGACCTGAAACTGGCAGTTCATCGACGCCGGCACAGGTTTCTATTGCTCAGTAGTTTTTGGTGGGCGTTTGTAAAATCCTTGCGCTCATTTGTTGAGTACACTTTCCCGCGCGGTCTATCGATCAAGAGCTTGTTTCCAAAATCCTCGTGTAAAGCCCGGTCGTTTGAGTACAAAAGACGTGCGCCGCTGACCTGGGCCAGCGCGATCAAATGAATGTCGTTGGAACGGCATCTCCCCTCTCTGCCGAGTTCCTCCTCCCTCTGATCCACAGGGCCCGGCGTCTCCTGCCGGATTCTCCCTGCGAGAATCCCCTGCTGTATCCACTGCCGGGCCTTCACATAGTTGAGTTCGGCAAGAAGCCTCCTGCTAACTACAAGGCGAAGCAAGCCGGAATCAAGCCGTTCGAAAAACCTTCTGCCAGCTTCGGGTCGATTGTCGCCAAAGACTTCGTGGGAAACGTTTACATCAACAATCGCGCACACTTGCTACAGCCCTAAAGACCTGGTCGTTTCTTCCATGAAAAATCTGCGGTAGCTGTCGGGCGCGTTCAAAACATTGCCCTCGTCGTCGATTCCCAGTGAATGGATCTGCACGTCGAGACTGTCCCTTTCAAAATAAAGTACCGATACATCTTCAGGCTTCAAGGCGCCGCTCCCGTCGCGGACATCCATACGCACGCGATCTATCAGGTGATCACTGTGCGTCTCGACGATAATCTGACGCTCATTGCCAGCAATCTGACAAAACAGACTGCCAAGCGCAGCCTGCGCGCTTGGATGAAGGTGTACTTCTGGCTGCTGCAAGAGGAACAGAGGCGGCGCGTCCGGTCGTAGCAACTCGGTTATCACCAAGAGCGCCTGGCTGACTCCGTATCCGACGTCAATGAGATTGCGTAACGGTCCCTTTAGGTTGGCCCCAGCTTTTCTAATCTGAATCTGGAATGGTTCGCTATCTCTCTGCCCCAACCGCTTAATGGAAATTTCATCAAACAGGCCCGCGGCCTTGCCAAATTCCTGTAAGCGTCTCTTGAGTTCAGTCCACACTCTATTGCGCCGCGTGAACACGTCTGCAAGATACATCGGCACATAGTCACCTTCGGGGTCCCGGGTGAAACGAGATGGGTCATAAGTGCGACTCGGCTTGGAACGCACCGGCGCGCTGGCGAAAGGGCGCACTCCGGATAGCGAAAGATCAAACCAGGGAAATTCTCGGAGAATCTCTTTGTCTTCAGAGCTGATTGGAGGAGAGCCTTCCCGCGGTTCATACTCCGGGTCTCCTGCCTGGTTTCTCCCCGGAATTGAAGAGTTGCTAAAGTGAACATGCGGAGGAATCGTATGATCCTGAAGAGAGTATCGTTTTCCTCTGATCACCCTCTTTTCCCAACTTCCCCTGTGTGTCGCAGCCCTGAGAACATAGACATGGTTTTTTTCGCTGTCTTCCTCAAAGCTTTCTTCAATCCAGGTGTCGCCAAAGGCAAATCGCCTTCCAACAGGGACCGGAACTGCACCATCCTTTCCGAATGTTACGTCGAATTTCTTGGATAAAGGCTTACTTGCCCTCTTGTGTGAATTCGGTCTCGTTGTACTGAATCCCGCAACGAAGGTTTCGGCTCTGCCGCCCCGCCCGCCTCGGAAGTGAGCGATCTCGTCGAAACTGCCAAGATCATACGGCTCTTCCTTGAAATCAGGGATCCTGTAGTCGTTGGCGAGTTCCCAAAGAGCGCGAATTATGGCCAGGAAGGAGGTCTTGCCTGTGCTGTTCTCTCCCACCAGAAGAGTTAAGGGCGCTAACTTGGCCGTCTGCTCCTCCCGGAAGCAGCGGTAGTCTTTCAGCCTGATCTCATCCATGACAGTTCCCTTTCGCAAGACGTCCACATCGCGTCGTGTCGAACCGTCTGCAAAGGCAGCTCCCAATCGGCCGCTAACGCCGTGATTATATCATTGCTCTACCGCGTTCGCTCCATGAACCCGTGCATCACAGGCAGCATACGCCCGGGAGCCTCCTCCGCCAAAAAGTGCCCGCAATCCCTGAACTCGTGCAACTCAAAATCCGCCAACTCCGCCTTCCACCGGTTCAGTTCCTTCTCCCGAAACGCGATGTCCTTGAACCCCCACAATAGCAGCGCAGGCTTCGCCGTGAACGCGGCCCGGTCATCCCAGATCGACCCCAGCCAGTCGCCCGCACCCACGATGTACCTCGGAAACGCCGCGCACGCGGCACGCGCCTCCGGCGTCGGCTGCGCATTGCGATAGTGCGCCATCACCTCCGCCGTTAGAAGCTCCTTTGAGGCGACCGCCATCGGCAGCACTCTGTTCACGAAAAAATTGTGGCGCTTAATCATGTACTGGCCCAACCAGCTCGACATGAAAAAGCTGAACATCACATAGTGCGGATCGCGCCCGACCGGCCAGCACCAAGTGTTCGTGATCACAAGCCGCTTCACCCGCTCCGGATGCTTTCGTGCGAAATCCAACCCAATCGGTCCGCCCCAATCCACCAGGTACAGTGTCGCGTCCTGCACGTCGAGGTGGTCCAGCAATGCCGCCGCCGCATCCGCATGTGCTTCAGGCCGGTGGTCGGCCGGTCGCTGGCTGCGCGCCGACAGCCCGAAACCGATATGGTCGGGCGCAATACATCGGTATTGCGAACGAAGATCCCCGACCAGATGCCGAAATTCGAAGGACCAGGTGGGATTGCCATGCAGGAAAACAATCGGCTCCCCCGCGCCCTCGTCGATGTAGTGCATCTCGTGGCCGGATGGAGTCGTGAAGAAACTGCTCGCAAAGGGGTAAATCGCGTCAGACAGCCACGCGGGCCGCGCGGGGGATACGCTCTGGATCATTGTATATTTTCCTGTTGTGGATTGAACGCAGCGTTACATCCAGATCCGGGGGGGAGCATCGCCCTTCTCAGGAGGCGGCGGCAGCTCAACCTTTCCGCTGTCTGCCTGCCCACTATCGGCAGGTCCATTGTCGATTGCCCCATTGCTGCTGGTCCCACCGCCTTCGGCCCCATTGGCATGATCGAGCGTTGGAGAGGCAGCAAGCGATGAGGGAACTTCCTCTGCGCGCTCCGGGGCAATCTCTCCTGCGGTCTTGAGATAGACCTCCCGCCCCTGGCTCCGGCCCCGGTCCGGTCCCAGAATGCCGGCTGCTTCAAGCTGCTCCACCAGACGGCTGGCGCGGTTGTGGCCGACCCGCAGCTTCCGCTGCAATATCGTCACCGAGCCGCGCCCGGCCTCCGACACGACCTGTACCGCCTCGTCGAAAAGTTCGTCCCGGCCCTCGCCGTCCTGCGTCTGATCGCGCAGTGGGCTCTGCCCGTCATCCTGTTCGAGGAGTTGGAGAGCTTCGCCCTCGCTTCTCTGCGCAGTGCCCTCCACCGCCGGCAGTTCGCGCTCTTCGATCGATGAGGAGATAGGATCAGGCGTGAAGAGCGGGATCTGCTCGCCTTCCAGTCGCCCCTGTCCGTTCCCCTCCTGTTCCTGGATGTAGGTTTCCAGATTGTGGAAATTCTGCCAGTAGCGGACGATGCGGTTGGTCTCCGCATCATCCAGAAACGCGCCCTGCATCCGCTCCAGCTTGCTTGCATCCGGCGCCATAAAGAGCATGTCGCCCCGCCCCAGCAGATTCTCCGCGCCCGGAACGTCCAGCACCACCCGGCTGTCTATCTGGCTGGTCACCGCAAACGCGATACGGGCCGGGAAGTTGGCCTTGATCAGGCCGGTGATGACATCGACCGAGGGCCGTTGCGTCGCGATGATCATATGAATGCCCACAGCCCGCGCCATCTGCGCCAGCCGGATCACGTGCTTCTCAACCTCCTCCGGCGCAGCCATCATCAGATCCGCCATTTCGTCGATGATGACGACGACGTAAGGCAGGATCTCCTCGCCCAGTTTGCGCAAATAGGCGTTGAAGCGTTCCAGATCGCGTACACCCGCCTTGTTGAGCATCTGGTAGCGCCGCTCCATCTCCTTGATGCACCAGAACAGCACCCCCGCAGCCCGGTCCACGTCGGTCACTACCGGGCTGAGAAGATGCGGCGTCCCGTTGTAGACGGTCAGTTCGACCATCTTCGGATCGATCATCAGCAGGCGCAGCGTTTCCGGCGTGTGCGTCAAAAGCAGACAGCCGATGATCGAATTGATGCAGACCGACTTGCCCGTCCCCGTGGCGCCGGCGATCAGAAGATGGGGCATCCGCGCCAGGTCGGTGACCACAGGCTTGCCCCGCACGTCCTCGCCCAGCGCAATAGGCAGGCGGCCCCCAACCTGTATGGTTTCGAACTCCTCGCTCTCCATCAGCTCCTTCAGGCCGACATTGTTGCTCTCCGTATTCGGCACCTCGATGCCGACGTAGCTCGTCCCCGGAATCGGCGCCTCGATCCGCACCGTGCGCGCCGCAAGCGCCAGGGCCAGATCGTTGCTCAGGCTGGCGATCTTGCTTACCTTCACCTTGGTGCGCTTCGTCTCCCCGCGCACCGTGCGCTCGGTATAGCCCGGACGGATCAGATATTGCGTCACGGTCGGGCCGGCGTTGACCCCTTCAAAATCAGCGGGGACGCCAAACAGCGCCAGCGTCTCCTCCAGCAGCCGGCCTCGGTAGCGGATCAGATCGTCGCTGTCGATCGACCGGTCCCAGAAGTCCAACATATCGCTCAGCTGCGGGAGTTCCCACGCCGGTTCAACTTTTCCGTTTCTGTCTTTCAGATGCCGCTCGGCGCCCATCGCCGACACCTCACCGTCAGAGCCGGCAAGCTCTTCCGACTGCATCGACGGCACACCTTCGGCAGCGCGGCCGGTCTGCGCTACGGGGGAAAGCGACGTGGCGTGGGGAGCGGGAGCGTGGGTCTCGTTTCGCTCCTTTCTGGCCAGCTTCCTGGTTCTGAAGAGCTCTCTGTGCCGTTCCTGCCGCCACAACTCTTGCAGTATTCCCCGAACATCCTGGCCCACCGCGCCGCCCCCAGCCCAGAGACTATCCCAGAACCGGCGGCCGGTGAGCAGCGTCAGCCCCGAAAGCGCCACCACAAGAATCACCATCCACGCACCCCAGCCGGGCAACCCATCCGCCAGCGCATTCGCGAAGAAGAGTCCAAGCGCCCCGCCCGCGCCCCCGTCGAGGACGCGCGCCGCCCGCGTCAGAGGCGGCAGAAACAGCGTTATGGCGGCAATGTATGCCAGAAAGATCAGAAGCAGGCCAGTCGGCACCCGCCAGGGCAGGATCGGTAGCTCACTGCCCGACCGGCCTCCGTCGCGGGACGTTGAGGTGCGGCGTTTCGGCCCTTCGATGGCGCGCAGAACCAGCCACAGGCCAAGGAAGCCGGTCAGCAAAGGTACGCCGGCCACCCCGTCACCGGTGGTATAACGCAGGAGATCGATCCACAGCCCTGTGACACTGCCGCGCGAATCAGTCAGCAGGCTCAACAGCGTAAAGACCGAAATCAACACCAGGCTGAGGCCGACAACCTCCACGCGGGCGATCGCGGCCAACCCGGCCAAAAACTGTTTCTGTGGGGTGGCTTTCTTCTTCGTACGCCTCTTGGTTGCCATATCAGAAGTCAAAGGTCGCGGCTCGTGGCCGGAAATCGCACCAGCCACTGTAGGTCCAATAGCCCATTACACTGCTCGCAAGGAGAGAACAAACGTTCCCAACACAGTATACCAATGAACTCCGAATTCACCAATCAGTTTCTAGTGGATAGACGCTCTGAAACTCGACGTTTTGCCCGCGCTTTGCAACCGAATGATCGGCGTCTTCCCATCGCCACAGGATCTCCCTCCTTGCCGTTACCGAAAAGGGTGGGCATCAGGTTCAATTGAGTTGTGGAAAAGATCGCTCGAAACAGGAAAAAAATCAGGCCGCCGGTCGCTAAAATTGCACCGTTCTCGCGCAATTTTCGTGACCGACGGCCATCATCTGCGTCAAACCCTGAAAATTATATCAATGGCCCTTCGTGGATAGACCAGATATTGCTCCTATGACTTTCAGTTCAGAAAAATGTCAACGGACTCCGGTCTGACCGCGCACCCGCTTCCAAGACCGACTGCCGCCTGCCCCCTACACCTGAATCACGACAGGCAGGATCATCGGCCGCCGTCCCATCTCATTGCTGCAGAAGCTGGCCAGAGCATTGCGTATGCGCCGCGAGAGCACCGTGGGCGTCGCCTTGCCTTTGACCTCGTTTCGCACGATCTCCTCCGCCCGCAGAATCAACCCCTCGTTGTCCCGGATATATACAAACCCGCGACTGATAATCTCCGGACCGTAAAGGATCGAGCCGTCGAACTCGTCCAGCGCTACGATACACACGAGAAAGCCGTCGCTTCCCAGATGGCGCCGGTCGCGCAGCACGACGCTGCCGATGTCGCCCACGCCCAACCCGTCGACAAAAACGTGGTTGGCGCTCACGTGCTCGCCCAACCGCGCCTCGACCGCATCGCTTTCTTCCTCGAAATGGCCGAACTCGACCACCTGTCCGTCTTCGACGACGAAGACGTTCTCCGGCGCAATCCCGGCCTCCTCCGCCAGCTCTCCATGCAGGACAAGATGCCGGTATGCACCATGCACAGGGATGAAATAGCGCGGTCGCACCAGCTCCAGCATCCGGCGGTAGTCCGCCTTGCCGCCGTGTCCGCTCACGTGTACATCGTCCGACAGTTCGTGATAGAAGACCCGCGCCCCGCGCCGGTACAGATTGTCCACAGTGCGGTTGAACAGCTCCTCGTTGCCCGGGATCGGTGTCGCGCTCAGCACAACAGTGTCCCCCTTGCGCAGACTGATCTGACGCTGGTCCCCGATGCTCATGCGCACCATGGCGCTGGTCGGCTCTCCCTGGCTGCCGGTGGCGATGATCGTCACCTGGTGGGAGGGCAGATCTTCCATCTCCTTGGCCGTCAAAAGCTCGTCCTGCCGGATATCGAGGTAACCGAGACCGATCGCGATTTTCACGTTATTGATCATCGAGCGCCCGATCATCCCGACCCGCCGTCCATGCTTACGCGATATCGTGATGATCTGCTGCACGCGGCTGATGTTGCTGGCAAAGGTCGCCAGAATCACCCGCCCATCCACCTGCGAAAAGATGCTGTCAAGCGTCTCCTCGACCTTGGTTTCGCTGGGCGTACTGCCTTCCGCCTCTATATTCGTGCTGTCCCCCAGCAGCAGCAGCACACCCTCGTCGCCCCAGCGCTCCAGCTTGTCCACCTCGGTCAACTTGCCGTCCACCGGCGTATCGTCAAACTTGTAGTCGCTCGTCAGAATCACCCGCCCGGCCGGCGTGGAAACACTGACCCCCACACTGTCCGGGAAGCTGTGGCAGGTATGGAAGAACTCCACTGTGAACGGCTCCAGAGAGATCACGTCACTCTCCGTCACCGTTTGCAGTTCCGTCTGCGCCAGCAGGCCATGCTCCGACAGCTTGCCCTGAAGCAGGCCCCTCGTCAGCGCCGTGGCGTAGACCGGCGCATCCAGACCCTGGTCGATCAGATAGGGCAACGCGCCGATATGGTCCTCATGTCCGTGCGTCAACACGATGCCGCGAATCCAGTCCAACCGGTCCAGAAGATACTCGGACTCCGGGATAACCACATCCACGCCGTGCATATCGCTGTCCGGAAACATCAGGCCGGCGTCAACGATGAGGATGTTTTCGCCGGACTCCAGAACCATCATGTTTTTTCCGATTCCACCAAGTCCTCCCAGCGGAATCACCCGCAGTTGTGTCGTGTCGATGTCGTCCTCTGAAGGACGGTCCGTTTCAATAAGTGCTACTTCTGTTTGATCCATTCGATCGCTCCTTTGCAAGGCAATGCAGACAAAACTCCTGCTTTGCCGGGAATCTCGTTTAACACAAAAACGCCGGGCAGCAACAGCTCCCAGCGCGAAAAAGAGTCTCTAATCTATGAAAGTTCAACATATACGCGCAGGGCGAGCAGAGAACGAAATAAAGGGGAAGCCCTTCATCGTTCACCCTTCGGCCACCCTGAATTGCACAAACGCCCGCGTCGGCGGCCAAACTCGCTCCTCAGATTCAGTTATTCCCCTCCATTGTAACTGTGATTGGCCCGTTTGTCTACTTTTTGCCGCAACGCGGTGCATCCCAATATTGGGGCGAACTTTCGTATATCTCCGGAGGCACCCAAGCCATGGTCAGTTTCCATTCCAGTTTCCCCCAGAATAAGCGCCGTCTCTGACCACTAACCACTGACCACTGCCGTTTTGGGCGGTCGGGCCTATTAGGCCCTCCCTTGTGGGGGGGGGGGGGGCGGCCCCCCCCCCCCCCCCCCCCCCCCCACACCCCGGGAGGGGGGGGGGGGGGGGGGGGGTGGTGGGTATGGGGGAGG
>JAPPKG010000284.1:0-8710 GCA_026914085.1 Caldilineaceae bacterium
CCAGCTTCCCGTGATATAGGTCGTTATTTGGGATGTGCCCGATGTAGACGAAGACCCCGTCAGTGTCCAGTTCACCCTCTGCACCGCTCTGCGTATCACGCGTCGTCACGCCGGATACGATCCCGTTCTCGTTCCCCTTGATCGATGTCACAACCCGATTCCATACAAAACTGATCTTGTCGTTGCCAAACGCTCGGTCTTGCAGAATCTTGCTGGCGCGCAACTCGTCTCGCCGGTGAATTATCTGTATCTTGGTGGCAAACTTGGTAAGGAACAACCCCTCTTCAAGCGCGCTGTCGCCTCCACCCACCACGACCAGCTCTTTGCCGCGGAAGAAGAAGCCATCGCAAGTGGCACAGTAACTGACGCCTTTTCCTGTATACTCCTCTTCCCCAGGCACCTCCAGGAACCGGGGTCTTGCCCCTGTACACAGAATCAGCGACTTGGTTCTGTACTCCTTGTTCTGAGCAGTGCGAACCGTAAAGGGATGCTCGTCGACCACGATTTCCGTGACATGATCGTAGGAGACTTTACAGCCAAATCGCTCGGCCTGCGCCTTGAATTTCTCCACCAGGTCGGGACCGCTCAATCCCTCAGGGAATCCAGGATAGTTTTCAACTTCGTACGTAATGCTGACCTGGCCGCCGTAGTCATCACCGGTGATCAGAAGTGGTTCCAGGTTGGCCCGCGCTGCGTAGAGGCCCGCCGTCCAGCCTGCCGGCCCGCTGCCTATCACGATCACCTCGTGCAGCGTCTCTCTTGTCTCGGCCTTGACGGACTTGGCTCCCGCGCCATTTTGCATCTCTGCACCGTTCTGATTCGATTCCACCATTCTCCGACTCCTGATTATCTGTACGTTTCGAACCACATCATGGCACGCAGTTGTGACTTTTCACCTGTCCAAATAGCGAATTCCGCCAGGCTTCATTACCAATAACTGCACTCATGCCATGTGCCAGAACGCAAGTGTCAATAAGTGCCATACCCTACAGCCATTTTCCCAAAATCCAGGGGAACTGTCTGGGGGCTTGCCCACAATTGCCCCGGTCAATCCCCTTGCCCCACGTTAGGTCTGCAAAATCTGAATCACGTTTCCACACGTGTCGCCAAACGAAGCGATAGAGTAACTGCCGTAGTCCGTCGGTTCAACGACAAATTGAACACCCAGGGCCTTCAGCCGTTCATACTCCTTTTGCAGGTCTTCTACGCCGAACATCGTGGCCGGTATTCCCTGCTCGAAGATCGCCTTCTGATACTGTTCGGCGGCCGGGTTATTGTTTGGTTCCAGGAGCAGCTGGGTGCCGTCTTGATCGTCGGGTGATACAACTGTTAGCCACCTGAATTCTCCGACGGGAATGTCCACCTTCTTCACAAAGCCAAGGACTTCTGTGTAGAATTTCAACGCCTTTTCCTGATCGTCTACAAAAACGCCGTTATATGAGATCTTCATATTTCATTCCTTTGCGATTGTGGCTGCACTTCTTTTGTCAGACTGAATCTGGAAGGGTGGCCGCAATTGCCTCCACGGCCATTTCGATTTCCTCGTTACTGATGGTCAGCGGCGGCAACAGGCGCAGCACCGTTGATCCGGCTGGGAGCGCCAGTACCTTGTGCTTCTCCATCAGCGTCTTTAGAAACGGTACGGCCTTCGTGCGCAGATCAATGCCGATCAGCAGGCCCTTTCCCCGTATCTCGCGTACAACTCTGCGCGAACCGATGGCCGCTTCCAAGGCTTCCCTTAGGCGTCGGCCAGCCCTCTCCGCCTGTTCGATCAGACCATCCTCATAGAACCCCAGTGCAGCGATTCCCGCCGCGCACGCCAGCGGATTGCCGCCAAACGTACTGCCGTGCGCCCCAGAAAACAGGCTCTCCTGAATCTCTTCCGTGTAGACAACCGCACCCATTGGGAAGCCTCCGCCCAGCCCCTTGGCCAGAGCCACGATGTCCGGCTCCAGCTCGAAATGCTGAAATCCGAACCAGCGCCCTGTGCGTCCAAAGCCGGTCTGCACCTCGTCTATCACCAGCATCGCACCCCTCTCCCGGCACAGTTGCTGTGCCGCGGCCAGGAACTCAGCGCTCCCTACGTGCACACCCCCCTCCGCCTGGATAACCTCCAACACCACCGCAGCGGTCTCGTCGCCTACGGCTTCATCGAGCTGATCGACATTGTTGAAGTGCACGTGGCTGACATCGGGCAACAGCGGCTCAAACTTGCGCCGGTATCTGGGGTTCCACGTGATCGACAGGGCCCCCATGGTACGCCCATGGAAGCTGTTGCGCGCAGCCACGATTCCCGTACGCCCCGTTGCCAGACGCGCGAATTTGATAGCGCCGTCAATCGATTCGGCGCCGCTATTCCCCAAAAAAGCCCGCGTCAGATGATCTGGCGTGACTGAGATCAGTCTTTCCAGAAACTTCGCTCGCGTGTCATTGTGAAAGAAATTGGGACAGGCGTGCATACGCCCTGCCTGCTCCTGAATCGCCTCCGTCAGCACAGGGTGGCCGTAACCCAACATGGCCACACCTTGAGACGAAGTCATATCCAGGTATCGCTGTCCCTCGGCGTCGACCATCCAGCAGCCTTCCCCCGCCACCATCACAGTATCCCCGCGACGAGGTACCACGCCCGACTCATAGGCCTGCGTACTGCTCACTGCGAATTGAGTATCAACTGTGCTCTGTACCATTGTCTTCAACTGTGTTGCGAATCTCAGTTTGCTCTCTTGGATCGGGCAATCTCTGTCACCAGGAGTATTTGCCTTCCCAAACTTCCACTTGCTCTCTCAAAGGCATGGCCTGAATATACTCACTGCGGTTTCATCGTCTTCTATCTCACACTATCTGGGTCCCATGGCCTTCGAGAGCCCGTTGGACTGGAACCTCGACGCGACCATCGGCAAAGATAACTCTTTGCACACCGGCCGCGACCGCCTCGGCCGCGCCCATCACCTTCTTCTTCATACGGCCCTTCGCGAACGCCATAAAACTGTCGGCCTGTGCGCGCGGTATCTCTCGAATCAGGCTGGACTCATCGGGAAACTCCCGCAACAAGCCCGGAACATCGGAGAGAATCACCAGCGCTTCAGCCCCGAATGCTGCGGCAACCATGGCCGCTGCACGGTCACCGTCCACGTTTATCGCCTCGCCAATGTCGGACGCCCCCGGAGGAGTGAGGACTGGCAAGTAGCCTGCCCCCATCAACAGCCGCAGAAGTTCCACATTCACCTGCTCAACCGTGCCGGTCCAGTCATCTCGCAGCACCAGGCGCCGCCCATTGACCCGCACCCTCAACCTGTCTTTCCTCTTGCCTTCGAAAATGCGCCCGTCCAATCCGCTCAACCCGACGGCGTTCACCCCCGCTAGCTGTAGCTTCTCCACCCACATCTTGTTGAGCTGGCCGCAGTAGACCATCTCGAATATCTCCAGCGTCCTCCTGTCCGTGCGGCGGCTCTCAAAGCCGCTCTCGCTCGTGACGAACTGAGGCGGATGGCCCAGCGCCTCGGCCACGTCGTTCGTCGTCTCTGCGCCGCCGTGAACTAGGACCAGCTCCCTCCCAGACTGCTGCAGCGCCACGACATCGTCGACGATGGCGTCTATATTCAACTCTTTGCCGCCACCAACCTTGACCACTAGCATCCTGAGTGCCCTAATTGAACTCAGACCAACCTGTCCCGCGACACGTCAATCTTGAACGCATCGGCCGCCCGCTAACCGATTTCCGCGATCTTTCTTTCCACTCCCGCCACTTCCTCAGCGTCCAGCGTCCCCAATACATAGTCGCAGCGCCATTCTCCGCCGCCTTTCAACTCTCTCACGTTGCCTTTGGCCAGTTCAGCTCTCCTGCCTTCCGGCTCCGCAGTGGACGGCAAAACCAATCCTAGAGCGTCCTTGTCCGGCGTACGGCATATCCATCGGACTCCAATCGGCAGTTGCTCAGGTCGATGGCGCACATAGTCCGCGCCGCCGTCCGGATGCACCTGCAGCGTGTGGGCCCAGCCCGTGTCATCCGCGTCGTAATCTATACTGAACACCAGCTCCGGCACGAAAGTCATACTCTCATCGAAAACATGATGTCCCTCAGGCCTCTCTTCCAGGCGGTCAAGGAAGTCCAGGTAATCGGGCCCCGTGCTGATGTGGTCAGGTATGCTGCGGCGGATGCGTACCGTCTGCGGTGTGACCTTAGCGCTGTATACGATACGCCCACCTTCGACTGGCCTGTAATTCGCATGGGCCAGATACATGTACTCCATTGGTGTCTTCTTGCAGTTGCGGCAGCACAGGGAAACGTGTACTTCCTTTGCACCTGCGTAAAGCTTTACCAGCGGCGTCGCAGTATAGTTCTGCGTGAAGGCCACCGTATGCTGGTACTGCCCACCCAGGCCTATGTATGTGCCGCCTTCATCTTCCCCCAACACAAGCCAAGCATGTTGAAAGACAGCGTTGGGCAGCTCACCATGCAGGGGATGGTCATCCTCCTCCGTCGGCACGCCCATCGCCGTAAACCCGCAGTGGAGCAGAAACCCGCCGTAGGTCTGAAGATAGTCTGAAGTCTGCCGCGGCTGGTCGAACAGCGTTTTCATCGTCACATTCCTGCCGCCGAATGTGGCCGACCAGATCTGCTGGCCCTGAAAGGGCAACATGACGATCTCGCTCACACCGTTCTCAAGCTCGACGGCCGCGACCCCGCTCTCAAACTCGAAGAGCGATACCCTGAGAGAACCGCTCTCAAGAAACAACCGCTTCTTCTCCGAGAAAAACCGCCGATGAAGTGAGACCTTCACTGGCTCAACAGTGCTGTCAGACATGCCTGCGCCCCTCTTGCATCAGTCGATGAGCCCATCCCCAAACTGCCGGCTTCAAGTCTGGCGAATCGTATCACGAGATGCCCTGTTTGAAAAGGTTTAGACCCCACTACTATGCTATAATGCGCTCGCTGCCACATGCCGGCAGGACGGGCTGGATGCCTGCTTGAACTGGCGACGGATATACTATTGCAACGAAAACGCGCACACGGCTGCAGACTCTCGTCCGGTCATTAGGCCAGTTTTCCGCTCCCGAAACGTCTGCCGCCACTGTCTGAGACCGCTCAATGCAGATTCGTCGAAACCTGGGCCGCCTCATTCGCTCTCTATACCCATTTGCCGCCCGATCAACCGCCCCGGCGCGCAATGTGGAAGAAGACCGGAACGCTGCTGGGCCTGCCCAATACTCGCCCTTCAAAAGGGGGGCCCGGGAATCTGAGTTTGTCGTCATCGGTTTGGGCCGCTTTGGTACCGCCGTCGCAACGACCCTCGTCGAAAACGGCTGCACAGTGTTGGCCATCGACTCAAACCATGACCGCGTGCAGGCGCTCAGCGGCGAACTCCCACACGTCGTGCAGTTGGACGCGACCAACATCGACGCCTTGCGCCAGGCCGGCGTCGAATCCTTCGACACCGGACTCGTCTGCATCGGTACCGATTTTGAGAACAATCTGCTGGCCACAGTTCTCCTCAGGCAACTAGGCGTTCAGCGCGTCATCGCCAAGGCCCTGACAATAACGCAAAGGGAGATTCTCCTAAAGGTAGGTGCAGACGAAGTGATCTTGCCGGAGCATGAGGCCGGCCGCCGCCTGGGGAGGAAAATGGCCGTCGGTCACCTCGTCGACTACCTGGAAGTGAGCAGCGAAGTTGGTGTCGTCGAGCTCCTGGCCCCGCCCAGTACATGGGACCATTCCCTGTCCGAGTTGAGCTTGCGTCAGAGATATGGACTGTCAGTAATCGCCGTCCGCAGAGGTGACGACCTGATTGTCAGCCCAAGCGCCAGCTTTCAGATCAAGGAAGAAGACATCGTCGTTGTCCTCGGCAGAATGGAAGACGCAGAACGCATGAGACAGTGATTTGGAACCTGTCGGCCCAATACAATTCCAGTCCCCATTACCCTGACTGTAAAATTCAACTGCAATGACGAACTTCTTTCCCATCCTCGATGCCAATGCTGCACGCAACTCGATACTGCGCCGCCAGCCTTGGGACGCATTCGACCTGCCTGACGAAATGCTTGACGCCAATGAGCGCATCTTTGGCTCACGCATTGGCCCCGACGAAGCCGTCCGCCGTATCCTTGCAGAGGTCCGTTCCGATGGCGATGCCGCCGTGCGAAAATGGACAAAAAAGCTGGACGAAGTCGAGCTCGTCGATTTGCACGTTGACTCCGACACCATCCTGCAAGAGACCAATGACCTCGATTACAAGATCTGTGAGGCCTTGGCGCTCGCCGCCCAACGCATCGAGAACTTCCATCGCCGCCAGCCAAATCAGAGCTGGATCCAGAACGACCTCGAAGGCACTGTAGGTCAGCTCGTGCGGCCCATCGAGCGCGTTGGTATCTACGTTCCCGGCGGCACCGCACCCCTGCCCAGCACGCTACTTATGACCGCGATCCCGGCGAAAGTAGCCAATGTTCCGGAGCTGATCGTCGTCACCCCTCCCCAAAAGGACACCGGCCTGCCGGATAAGGTAACCTTGGCTGCAGCCCTGATTGCCCGCGTCGATGCCGTCTACATCGCCGGAGGCGCCCAGGCAATCGCCGCAATGGCCTACGGCACCGAGACCATCCCCGCCGTCGACAAGATATGTGGGCCGGGCAACCTGTTCACGACCTTGGCCAAACGGCAGCTCTTCGGCCTCGTCGGGATCGACGGCCTGCCCGGTCCCACCGAAACGGTCATCATTGCCGATGAGTCAGCCGATCCGCAATTGGCCGCCGCCGACCTCTTGGCCCAGGCCGAGCACGACATCCTGGCCAGCGCCGTGCTCCTGACGCCAAGTCGCCAACTGGCGCACCAGGTTCAGGCAGCGGTTCACACCCAATTGGAGGAGTTGGAGCGAGACCAGATCGCCGCCGCCACCTTTGGACGCGGGGCAGGCATCGTCGTCACCGACTCCATGAACGAGGCCTTCTCGCTCGCCAACGAATACGCCCCCGAGCACCTATGTCTCCTCGTCGAAGACCCCTGGCGTTGGGTCGACCACGTCCAAAACGCCGGCGGGATCTTCCTCGGCGAACGCAGCTTCGAAGTGCTGGGCGACTACACCGCCGGCCCCAGCCACGTCATGCCCACGGGTGGCACGGCCCGTTTCGCCAGCCCGATCAACGTCACCGATTTCGTCAAACTGATCAGCCTCATCGGCCTCAATGAGCAGGCGTTGGCCGCGATTGGCCCCGCCGCTGAGACCCTGGCGCGCACTGAGGGCCTCGGAGGCCATGCCGCGGCTGTCAGCAGGCGGCTGAATTCAATGACTCCAACTGAGGACTTGACCTGAACATGGAATCTACACCGCTCCAATCGCTGCTCAACCCACATCTGGCCGGCCTGGAAGAATACACGCCCATTCAACCGTTCGAGGTCCTTAGCCAGCGGTTAGGCATCCCGGCCTCCGAAATCGTCAAGCTGGATGCCAACGAGAACCCTTACGGCCCGCACCCCGCTGTTTCTGAAGCGCTGGCAGAATACGCCTACTACCACGTCTACCCGGACCCGCAACAGCTAGAACTTCGACAAGCCCTGGCAGACCATCTGCAAAACGAGCAGCAACCCACCGGTAACACTAAAAAGAGCACGGGCTCCCCCGCTGCAACCGCCAAAGCAGTGCCATTTGAACAGATTCTGCCCAGCCACGGCACCGACGAAATCCTCGACTATCTCTGCCGCCTGTTTCTCGGCCCTGGCGACGCAATCATAAACACGCCCCCAACCTTCGGCATGTATAGCTTCGACGCCAAGCTGGTCGGTGCAGAAGTCCTGGAGGTTTGGCGAACAGACGACTACCACATCGACGTCGAGGCAATCTGCGATCTGGTCAACGACCCAGCACAGAACCCCGAATCGGCCCGCCCCAAGCTGCTATTTCTCACTTCGCCCAACAACCCTACGGGTAACTGGCTGCCCGACGAGGACCTGTTGCGGCTGTTGCAACTCCCCGTGATCGTCGTGTTGGATGAAGCCTACGTAGAATTCGCCGTCGAAACAAGCCGCACTCCCTGGGTCCTGGACCACGACAACCTGGTCATCATTCGTACATTCTCAAAGTCCGCCGGAATCGCCGGCCTGAGACTGGGCTACGGCATCTTTCCGGAGTGGATGATGCCGGTCATCTGGAAGTTCAAGCAACCTTACAACGTCAACGTGGCCGCCACAGTAGCCGGCCTTGCCAGCCTACGCTATGTCGACGAAATGCATTCTACTGTTGAGAAGCTGCGTGCGGAACGCGACCGTCTCTTTTTGGCATTGCAGAAAGTACCGTACCTCTTCCCCTATCCTTCCAGCGCCAATTTCATCCTCTGCAGTGTCGAGGGCTTCAGGACGAATGGCAGCGGAGACGCTGCCGCTCTCAAGCTGGCTCTAGAACAACGAGGCATCCTCGTGCGCTACTACCAGAAGCCCGGGCTCGACAACTGCATTCGTATATCCGTCGGCCGCCCGGAACAGACGGACCGTCTTCTGGCCGAACTCTCCAATCTCGCTTGACTTGGCCCGAACCTCCCCAACCGGTTCCAGGGACGCCGAACACTTTTTCTCCAATATAGAGTTCTGGGTACCTACTAAGCCATAGCCATTTCACTGTCAACACTGCGTCAGGGGAAGCGAATTCTCTGACGCCTGACCACTGACCACTGCAGTTTGGGCGGTCGGGCCTATTCGGCCCTCCCTTGTGCGGGGGCTCCGCCC
>JAPPKG010000079.1:0-8625 GCA_026914085.1 Caldilineaceae bacterium
GCTACTGGGCCAAGGACAATGCCGGCAACTATTCGAGCAGCCAGCGGCTGCGCGTCTGGGTACGCAGCGGCAGTTCATCGGACGGAAGCTCATCCGACAACGGTTCATCCGACAGTGGTTCAACGAGCGGCAGTGCATCCGGCGACGGTTCGCTCAGCAGCAGTGCACCCAGCGACAGTGCACCTAGCGACGGTGCAAGCGCCGGCCCCTATTTGTATTACGCGTTCGTCCCGGGACTGAGGCAGGACGAATAGGGCGCGTGCCTCCCGCTTCCTCTGCGGCCGGCGCCGGCGATTCAGATATCAGTGGCTACAATCCATTGCAGGAGCTGATCACCGTGCTCTTTGACCAGGGCGGTGGCCCGTTCCGGGTCGGCGGCTTCGGCGCGTATTTCGAAGAGGGGCTGTTCGGGGTTGGGGCCGATGTGGACCCATTCCTCGGCGTCGAAGTGGATCTTGAGGCCGTCGATCGTGACGACGCCGTCCCCCTGATAACTCTGATTCAGGAGGCGCATGACGGTTCCCTTGGTTTCCCACGGGCAATCGACGCGGTGGTGGGCCATAAAGAAATGGGGCAGGCCTGCCACGATTTCACTGACCGCCGCCTGACGCAGGCCAAGGTATTCGAGCAGGCGCACGGTCGCCAGCAGCCCGTCGGAAACCGGCTGCATATCGGGGAAGATGAAGTGGCCCGCCCCATCGGTGGCGAAGAGCACATCGTCGCCCGCGGCCCGCATCAGGTCGCGCAAATCGTTCTGTGTAGGAACGATCTGTCCGCTGTACCGTTTCACGACGGTCTCGAAGGCACGCGGCAACACCGCGGGCAGGGCGACCTTTGCGCCGGGATTGGCGGACATGGCCAGCTCCAACAGGAGTAGCGCCGCGGTCAGATCGTCGAGCACGACCCCTTTCTCATCGATAAGGAAGACCCTTTCGCCGTCCACGTCGAGTTTTACGCCGACACCGGCGGTGAGGACGCCCATGATTTTGGCCATGTGCTGAAGTTGATGGCGGAACTGATCGCGCAGCGCGCCCATCATCGGTCCATTCAGGGGCAGATAGTCGACTTCGAGGAGATTGAGAATGGTGGACAGCGTATCGCCGCAGAGGCCGTGGGAGGTGTCGACAACGATCTGAGGTTGGACGTGGGGGGCGGTGGCGCGGACGCGGTCCTGGTCGACAGAGGCAAGAAAGCTCTCGATATAGCCTTCGGTGGGGTCGGCAGGATAGTCGATCTGACCGACTTCATCGAGAAAGGCGCGGCGGAAGTCTTCGCGGGAGAAGCTGCGTTCGACGGAGCGTTCGGAGGCCCGGCTCTGATCGAGGCCCTGACCGTTCATGAAACGGATGTCGACAACGCGCTGGTCGAGGGGGCTGAGGCGGACGTGCACGCCGGCCGCGGCGGAGGCGTGCGTGCGGATGAAATGACGGGCGACGGGCACAGGCACCTCGCCGAGATCCCAGACGTCGACGCCGGCGCTGGACAGGCCGCTCATGAGGGCGCGTATGAGCATGCGGGAGCTGCGGTGTGAGTCGCGGTTGATGACGACGTAGCTGCCGCGCGGGAGGTTGGCGCCGAGGCTGCTGCCGAGCTTGGCGGCGAATTCGGGCGTGATGTCAACGTTGACAACGCCGCTGACGCCGGCGCCGCCGAAGAGAGAACGGCGGCCGCGGCTGCCCCAGATGATGCTCTCGCGCACGACGGCGCCCGGCTCGATGCGCTTGTTCGGCCACAGTTTCACGTCGGGATGGACGACACAGTTCTCGTCCAGCACACAGTTGTCGCCGATGACGACGTCCTCATAGGCGATGGTACCGCTCTTGAGGCTGCACTGGCGGCAGACGATCGCGCCCAACAGCTCGCAGGTCTCGCCTATGTAGGTGTTGCGCCAGACGACGCAGTTTTCCAAGCGGCTATAGCGGTCGACGATAGTGTAGTCGCGGACCACGCACGGCCCCTGGATGGTCACGCCCTCCTTGACTTTGACAGCGTTGCCGAGATAGACCGGCCCGACAATGCGTGCGTCGGCGGCAATCTCGACATCGGCGCCCAGGATCAGGTCGCCGCGCGGGCGCGTGCCCTCGAGCAGGGGCGCGGCTCCACCGCCGGCGACAGGTGCGGACGCGGGGAAGGCGGCGGCCGGCACTGTTTCACCCATGGGCTGGGGCAGCCAGACTTTACCGCTGATAAGGTCGGCGCTGGCGCGCATGTATTCGCCGATGGTGCCGACGTCACACCAGTAGCCCTCGGCCACGTAGGCCTGCAGCCGCTCTCCGCCTTGCAGGAGAGCGGGGAAGAGCTCGGAGGAAAAGTCGTAGGCGGTACCGTCGGGGATGAAGTCCAGGACGGCCGGTTCAAGCACGTAGATGCCGGTGTTCACCCGGTCCGAGCGGACGGCGCTCCAGTCGGGTTTTTCGAGGAACTGGGTGATGCGGCCGTTTTCATCGCTGACGACGGTGCCGTATTCGAGAGGGTTGGGAACGGGATAGACGGCGATGGTGGCGAGAGCGCCGATGGTGAGATGGTGTTGGACGGCGGCCTGGAGGTTGAAGTCGGTGAGGGCGTCGCCGCTGATGACGAGGAAGGTGTCGTTGAGATGGGCGGCGGCGTTTTTGACACCGCCGGCGGTGCCGAGAGGCATCTCCTCGACGACATAGGTGATATTGAGACCGAGGGTGCTGCCGTCACCGTAGAAGTCCTGGATGACGGAGGGCAGATACTGGAGCGTGATGACGATCTCGGTAATGCCGTGGTATTTGAGCAACTCAAGAATATGACCGAGGACCGGCTTGTCGACAAGCGGGACCATCGGCTTGGGACGCCCAATCGTCAGGGGACGCAGGCGGGAGCCTTCACCGCCGGCCATGACTACGGCTTTCATATTTTGTGTCCAGTGACCGTTGGTCAGTGGTCAGTGGCTCGTGGGCTTCGCTGGCCACTGGTAAAGGGTAGCCGGCCGCTGCCGCTATATGGGCGGCCAGGGATAGTTTCGCTGGTGAACGGGCGGCGATGGGTAGTGGCGGGAAGAGAGCAGCTCGCGGATGCGGCGGCGCAGGGCATCCAGTTCAGGCGGGCTGAGAAGCAGGCCGAGCGTGCGGTGCACGGGGCCGGTGTCGACGAGCTGCTGAAGCGACGCCAGGTCGGCGAGCAGGCCTTCCTCGATGGTTTCGCCGGCAAACTCCCAGATAACGGTGCGCAGCTTGTATTGATGATGGAAGCAGATGCCGTGGTCGATGGCCCACATATGCGCGTGCGCCAGTTTCCCCCACCCGCCTTCGACAGAAAACCGGCGGTGATGTCCATAGAGGCAGTGGCCGGCCTTGCGGTCGGCGTTGTTGATGAGGTAGTCGAAGAGAGTGAGGCGGCGCAAGGCGGGGGCATAGCGGGCGTCCTCGCGCATATTGAAGTAGTGAATGTCGGGATCACACTCGATGAAGAACTGGATGCTGCCGGGCCCGCGCGGTCCGTCGCGCAGGACGGTGGGCGGCACGAGTCGCCAACCGAGGGCTTCGCTGACGACGAAGGCGGCGGTCTCGCGCTGGCAGAGGGTGCCGGTCGGGAAATCCCAGAGTGGATTTTCGCCGCGGCGGGGTTTGTAGACGGCGGGAATTTCGTGCTGATGGTGATGTACGGTTGCCAGGAAGGCGTAGTTGGAGCTGTAGGGCAGGAGACCTTTTTCTTCGATTTTGCCTTCTGCCAGCGCGTTCAAGATCTCTCTGTCCGCGGTCGCGGCCGGGCCGCCATCCATGTCGCGGCTGTTGTCATGACTGTGCACACGCTGTTCGACCGTCTTCTCGTTGTCCATTGTGGCGGCAGGCTGGATGCTACCGGTAGTACAGTTGGTGCCGGCGCTCTGTGCGGCGCGGCAGGGCGTGCGGCAGAGTTACAGTGCAGATCGGTTACGGTGCAGGTTAAACGGCGCAAGTCAAATAGACAGCGGAAATGCGTGGCCGTTGGTGCGCGGGCAGAAGTGCCCTTCGGGCTCGATGACGCGCCCACACAGGGGGCAGTCCGGGCGGCCGGCGGCCACGACCTGCAGGGCATGTTCGCTCAAGGAGCGCATCTGTGCGCGCGTTGCATAGAAGCGGGCCTTGGGATCGTCGCCGGGGTCTTCGACCGATTCGGGACTGGGCGGACCGGCCGGCGGCTCCTCCTCGCCTGCGGCGGGGTCGGGTACGGCCTGTGCGATCAGGACCATGAGGTCCTGCCGTTCATCGTACCCCAGCCCGAGCTGTCCGACGCGAAAGGCCGGCTCGAGCGGTTCGCGCAGACTGGGGGCGGCGGTCTCTTCCTCGACGGCCGGCAGGTCGGCGCGTTCCTTTTCGAGCTCCTCCAGCAGTTGCAGAATGGAGGTTGCGAGGGCGGCCACCTGCTCTTTCTCCATGATGAGGGTGGCCATGTCGGCGCCCTGGCGGGCCTGCAGAAAGAAGGTACGCTTTCCGGGGCGTCCGACGGCGTCGGCGACGATAGCGCTAACTGGATTGAAGTCGAAGGTAAACTGTGATTCCATATGCCGGTGGCCGGTGATCGGTAACGGGTGCAGTGGCTGGCGTTTATGGCATGTGCCAGCAGGATGCCTGTAGTCCCATGGTGCCGCTGAGGGGACCCGTTCGCATCAGATGGGACTCAGTCTTCTCTTTCTAACTTTATCACAGGGAAACCGCCGCTGTCATTCATGGCCAGGATGCTTGGTCCAAAACGATGGAAGGCGACGAGGCTGATCGATGCGGTGCTGATCTGGATGCGCTGGAAGAGATCGAGCGGCGTGCCGAGATAGTAGGCCATGCTGGTGCGCAGGACGTCGCCGTGGGCGAAGAGGGCGATGACCTCGCCCGGGTGCTCTGTGCGGATGCGCTCCAGGGTCGTGATGACACGGTTCTGCACCTCTCGCAACGTTTCGCCGCCAGGGAAACGGAAGCCGCCCGGGAAGACCTGAACCAGTCTCCATTCCGGCCGCTTGCCCAACTCCTTCAATTCGCCGCCGCGCCATTCGCCGTAATCGACCTCCAGGATGCCCGGCTCGACCGATACGGGCAGGTCCAGCGCGGCGGCCAGGGGTTGGGCCGTCTGCAAGCAGCGCAGGAGCGGGCTGGAGTAGACGGCGGTGATGGGCTGGTCCTTGAGACGCTCGGCAACCTGTTGGGCCTGCTCCTTTCCCTTTTCGTTCAAAGGGACGCTGGGTGTGCGGCCGGCCAGCGCGCCGCGTTCGGTCCATGCGTTTTCGCCGTGGCGAATCAGGAAGAGATAGGTAGGGCGCGGGGGTTTTTCTTTTTCGTGATCGTCGCCGGCCTGGCTTTCCTCTTCGTTTTTGGCTGCGTCTGGCTCCTCGGTTGTAGTTTTTTGTTCTTCGATCAATCCTGTACCTCTTCCCAAGGTGCGGCTTGCCGCTTGTGTGGGTCTCTTGCGTTTTCATTGTAACCGTGATCCGGCGCTGTGTAAATGCGGGGGAAAGGCAGGGGAACTGCGGGGGTGGGAAGGGGGAGAACTTTGGAGCCGCCAGTCCTATGGGAGCGGCGTTATTGCGGTGGGGGGCAAGACACGTTTGGCGGGCCGCAAACTTTGTGCCACAGCCACACCTTTTCGGCGTGGCGTGACCATAGTGGGCGTTGAGGAACCCGTCCCCCCGCACAAGGGAAGCCGCTTGCAGCTGACCGCCCAAAAGCTGAGGAGTGAGGGGTGAGAAAAGAGGAGAGAGAAACGCCTCCGTTCGCCCCTTTCAGGATCACGAATCGGCAATGGAATAGCGGTAACCATATATGTAGTCGCCGCGTGCTGCAATTCGCGCATTCTCTCTAATCTTCCCTAACGCCTCTTCTAAACTATCACCCTTTGTTGTCTGTCTATCCGGCCATTCTGGCGTCGAAATTCAGAGGCCATTACTGTGTCATTAATGTCGTTGGGCATTGACGTTTTTTCCGGCCTGCTTTGGCCTTGCAGTAGGCTGGCCCTTCGTGCCGGGGCGGCAACACGCGCCAGTGGCGGCATTGGTACATGACCTGAAATCATAGAATCCAGGTGCTGGAACCATGAACCACAGCGAGATCGTCAGTTTCATTTGGGATGTAGCCAACCTCATCCGCGATACCTTCAAACGGGGCAAGTACCAGGACGTCGTTCTGCCTTTGACCGTGCTGCGGCGGCTGGACTGTGTGTTGGCGAGGACAAAAGGGACCGTGCTTGACCGGCAGGCCGAGCTTCAAGGAACAACACTGGAGAACCTCCACAGGCAGCTCTGCCTTGCGTCGGGATTCGCATTCTACAACACGTCGCGCTACGACTTTGAACGTCTGCTGGCGGACGCGCCCAACGCGGCGGCCAACCTGAGAAACTATATCGCCGGCTTCAGCCACAACATGCGGGAGGTCCTGGAACGATTCGATTTCGATATCACCATCAGCAAGCTCGACGAAGCGGGCCTTCTGTTCCAGGTGATGGAAAGGTTCGGGAGCGTTGACCTCCACCCCGACAACGTCGACAACGCCGCGATGGGAACCATTTTCGAGGAGTTGATCCGCAGATTCAACGAAGCCCTGAACGAAAACCCGGGGGAGCACTTCACTCCCCGCGACGTCGTTCACCTGATGGTCGACCTGATGCTCGCGGGAGACGAAGACGGCATCAGCGTCCCCGGAATCGTGCGCACCGTCTATGACCCATGCTGCGGCTCGGGCGGAATGCTGACCATCGCAAAGGAGCGCATCACCGCCGGTTACCGCGAGAACGGCAACCTCCTGGCAGACGCCTTCAACCCACATGCCGGGATTCACCTCTACGGCCAGGAAGTGAACCCGGAGACTTGGGCGATCTCCAAGTCCGACCTGTATATGAAGGACCCGTCCGGCCGTGACGCCGACAACATCGTCTTCGGGAGCACGCTTTCCAATGACCGGCACGCGGCCATGACTTTCGACTACCTGGTTGCAAATCCGCCCTACGGTAAGGACTGGAAACGGGACGAGCGCTCGGTACGGGATGAACACGCGCGTGGCGCGGCGGGCAGGTTTGAACCCGGTCTGCCGCGCATCAGCGACGGCCAGCTTCTCTTCCTGCTGCACATGCTCGCCCGCGCCAAAGAACCGGAGGAGGGCGGCGCGCGCATTGCCATCATCATGAACGGATCGCCCCTCTTCACCGGGGACGCCGGCAGCGGTGAGAGCTAGATACGCCGTTACATCTTTGAAAACGACCTGCTGGAGACTCTGATCGCATTGCCGGAGCAGCTCTTCTACAACACAGGCATCGCTACCTATGTTCGGCTTCTCAGCAATCGTAAGGCCCCGAAGCGCCAGGGCAAGGTGCAACTGATCGACGCCTCGTCCTTCTGGGAGCTGATGCCTCGCAGCCTGGGTGACAAGCGCCGTGAGATTCCGCCGGAAAAGGCGCGGGACATCGTGAAGCTACGCAAGGACTACCGCGATGGCGACACCCGCGTGGTCACCAGAGACGGCCGGCAAGGGGAAGCGGTGGTGAGCCGTATCTTCGCCACACCGAAATTTGGTTTCCGTAAGGTTACGGTGGAGAGGCCGCTGCGCCTCAACTTTCAGGCCAGCCCTGAGCGTGTCGAACGCATCAAGGAGGAGAGGGCCTTTCAGGCGCTGGCCAAGTCAAGGAAGCGCGGCCAAGCGGCTACCGACGAAATTGCGCAGGGCCGAATGTTTCAGGAGGAGCTTATCAACTTGCTGAGCGGCCTGCCGGGCACTGTGGTGCGAGACAAGACCGTCTTCGATGAACTGCTTGATGACGCAGTCAAGGCCGCCGGACTCAGGCTGTCTGCCCCGGTGAGGAAGGCGATTCTGGCCGCGCTTTCCGAACGCTATGAAAGCGCGGCCATCTGCCGCAAGCGGGACGGCAGCCCGGAGCCGGATCCCGATCTGCGCTACACGGAGCGCGTGCCGCTGGCGGAGGATGTGAACACCTTCTTCGCACGAGAGGTCGCGCCCCACCTCCCCGATGCCTGGATCGACGAGTCCAAGCGCGACGCCAGGGATGGGCAGGTGGGCGTCGTTGGCTACGAGATCAATTTCAGCCGCTACTTCTACCGGTATGACCCGCCGCGCGCGCTGGAAGAGATCGATAGCGACATTCGGGAGATTGAAGAGGATATCGTTCGGTTGCTGAGTGAAGTGACGGCCCCGGCTTCTATACACTGAATCCTGCATCACAGGACTCAAAAAAGGTCGGTATAGTAGTGCAACATACCGACCTTTTTTTGACAACGGCATTGCGATCTTGTACAATATCGGCTCTTACCATCACAGGAGGGCCGAAAGGCGTGTCGCGCAATGACTGTCGAACTCAGTGAAGAGATCCTTCACGACGCCGGCATCGGCAGCTTCTTCCGTCCCAGCCAACTGGAGCCGCTGGGAATTCCCTACCACAGATTGCGCCAACTTGAGAGGGAGGAAGCTGTCGAGCGCGTCGGCTGGGGTCTCTACCGCCTTGCCGCCGCAGAGCCTACCGAAGGTCACTCGATAGCTTTTGTCTGTGCCCGCGTTCCCAACGCGATCGTCTGCCTTCTTTCGGCGCTACAGGTGCACGAGATCGGCACACAGCTTCCGTACCAGGTCTGGATCGCCATTCCATACAAGGCAAGGCCTCCTGCGCTGACTGAAATGGGGATTCGTC
>JAPPKG010000159.1:0-8517 GCA_026914085.1 Caldilineaceae bacterium
TCGGCCCGCTTTCCATCAGCCTGATGGGCTTCATTCTGACTCTGGCTCTCTCTGCCATCGTCGGCTTCGCGCTCCTGCAGGTAGGCCTGGTCAGCAATCCCTGGATGATGGCGCTAATCATGTCGACAACGTCGCTGGGCGTCGTCATGCCCGTTCTCAAGGAGCAGGAGCTAATCCGCGGCCGCTTCGGACAGACGATCCTCATCGCCGCCCTCGTCGCCGACTTCGCCACCATGATCCTGATCACCGTGGTCATCGCCACCATCTCCCACGGTCTGACGCTCGACATCCTCCTCATCAGCCTGCTCTTCGTCGTCTTCTTCCTTCTCTACCGCCTGGGCATCGTCTCCCTGAACCGATTCGAATCTTTGCGCCGCACACTGGAAGATCTCAGCCACACCACCGCCCGCATCAAGATTCGCGGCGCCTTCACCATCATGTTGCTCTTTGTGGTACTGGCCGAGGTATTGGGCGCGGAGATCATTCTTGGCGCCTTTATCGCCGGAGCCATGCTCTCCCTGCTCTCCACCCGTGAAGATCTGGAGGCAATGCACCAGTTGGAAGCCGTAGGATTCGGCTTCTTCATCCCCATATTTTTCATCATGGTGGGAGTGAACTTCAATTTGGGCGCCCTGCTCGGGTCAACCGGCGCCTTGATCCTGCTGCCGTTCCTGGTTCTGGCCGCATTCCTGGTCAAACTCCTGCCCGCCCTGCTCTTCCGTTTACAGTTCAGCTGGCGGGAAACCTTCTCAGCCGGCTTTCTTCTCTCTTCGCGCCTCTCCCTGATCGTCGCCGCCTCGGCCATCGGCCTCAATTTGGGAATCATCAGCGAATCGGTCAACACCATAATCATTCTCGTCGCCATCGTCACCGTCACCGCCGCCCCCTTGATCTTCAACCGCATCGTCCCTCGGACGTCAACGACTACGTTGCGGCCCATCGTGGTCTTCGGCGCCGAAAGGCTCGGGCTCCAGGTCGCTGAACAGCTCCTGGGACACCACGAAGAGGTCGTTCTCGTCGATCCGGATGAGAATCTGATTACCAGGGCCCGGCAACGCACCTCCGAAGGCATCAAGGTCATGCACGCCAGCATCGATGACGAAAACGAAGAACTCGCCGGCCATCTGGACCTGGCCGAAACTGTCGTCGTCACCCTCAGCGACACCGACCGCAACCGCCACATCTGCCACGTCGCCCGCACACGCTACGGCATCGACCACATCGTGACCCTCGTCCGGGAGACCAACCGCCTTGTGGAGTTCGAAAACCTCAACGTGACCGTCTTCAACCCTTCGCTCGACCAGGCCGCGCTCCTCAGTCTCCTCGCCCGCAACCCCGACATCTACGAGCTGCTCACTCGCACCGATGACAACAAAGAGGTCTCCGAAGTCTGGGTGCACAACCACGACTACGGCGACAAGGCCCTGCGCGAGCTCATGCTGCCCGGCGACGTACTCATCCTCTCAATCCGCCGCGACGGTGAATTCATCGTGCCCCGCGGCAACACCCAGCTGGAATACGGCGACCACCTGACCCTTGTCGGCACCTTCGACCATCTGCACGCGGCGCGCGCGCTCTTCGCCTGAATCCAAACGGCAGGCGCGTTCCAGCGAATACGCTATTCCCTTGTGCGTCGAGGGGCAAATGACGATCCGTTGCGATACGAGGAACCAAACAGGGGTCAGACGGTAGACCGGCCTAGCCAGCGCCTAAGTTGAAGAGACGTTGCCGTCATTTCTGGCCTGCAACCAGAGATCATGCGCCTTGCGCACCACCCGCCGCGTCGCCTCCTCCATCGGCATCTCTTCCAGACTGCCAACAGGCACCCAGGCGACGTCGTCAACGTCGTCGGCCGGCGCAACGTCGCCCCCTCGGAAGTGAGCCCAGAAGTCAATCACCACATAATGATAGCGAACGCGGCCGGCGCTGTCGCGGTGAATCGGCTCAAACAGGTCCACCAGGCCGACAATTTCAATCTCGGCACCCGTCTCCTCCCGCACCTCCCTCTCCACGCCCGCTCGCACGGGCTCGCCCAAATCCAGCAATCCACCGGGCAGCGCCCACAATCCCTTTGAAGGCGGCCGCCCCCGTACGACCATCAGAGCGAGGCCGGCGTCGTCGATCACCACAGCCGCCACCGCCACCAACGGCGCCGGCGGATACTCGCGGCTTACGGTTACGGGGTAGGTCAGGTCTTGGAGGTTTTCGTCGCTGTGCATGCTCAACACCACTTTTCAATGAGTGCGGGTAGTTCGGACAGCTTTTCAATCACCGCGTCCGGCCTGATGCTGTCCACCAGCCTTTGGTCCTCCGCCAGCGGGATCATGCGGCAGTGGACCGTCAGCGCGCCGATCTCCTGCCCGCCGGCCACGTCATGCTTGAGGCTGTCGCCGACGCACACGATCTCATACGGCTCCGCGTCCCAGCGTTCGAGGACGGCACTGTAGATATCCTTCTCAGGCTTACGCCACTCCACAGCCGCGCTGCTCAAACAGACGTCCAGATAGGCGCGCAGCCCTGTATAGTCGACAATGCGCTGAAAGATGCGATCGCTGGCATAGTTGGCAATCACCGCCAGCGGAAATCCCTCCCCGCGCAACTGCTGCATCAGCTCGATCGCACCCGGCATCGGCTCCCACGCCGTCATCTCCGGCGCATAAAAGAGATCGACCGCCCGCCGCAGGACCTCCTCATTCATCCGCGAAGCCGGATACCCGACGAACTGCAACAGGAAGCTCAAGGTATCGTCGGCCGTATGCTCCTCCTGCTCATCGTCCGACTTCGTTTCGGCGAAGATGCGCGCCTCAACAAGATGCTCCGCAATCTCGTCGGGCAGGTCGGTCATCCCCGTCGAGCGCATGTAGTCGACCGCCGTCTGCGCGCCTTGTTTCATCAGCTCGTCATGAGGACGGTTGAGCCGGGCGAGCGTATTGTCAAAATCGAAGACCAACCCTTGCACCAACCTGCGCGGCCGCACCCGCGCCGCTTCACCGCTGAAGAACTGCTCGCTCAGACGCGCCACCGCAGCACTGTCAACCGCTTCATCCCCTGGGTTCTGGGCGACACCCTCCAGCTCAGAGTCAGCAGGGGCTAGCCGGGCACGCGCTTCCTCCTGGGTCAGACCGGCGCCCCGGCCTCTGGCGCGCCGCATGAACTCGTCCAACTCCTGTGGGGTAAGCGGCTCCATCCCACGCACATCGGGTTCCTCATCCTGCCCCGATAAGGAACTGTCCGCGCTGGAAGAGTTTGCTTCCCCGGGTTGCCTGTCTGTCATAGGCATTAGTATGCGGAGGCGTGCCCTTGTCTGTCAAATCAGCCCACACCGCTACTGGGTTGCAACCCCGTCCGTCTGAACCGAAATTCCCTTTAGCCAAGGTATCGCGCAGACAGGAGACGCAGCGAGTAGGGCCCTGGATTGGCGGAACCGCCAATCCAGTGGCAGGATCAGATCGACAGTTGCCTGGACTTTCGCAGCATTCCGTTTCCAGAAAACGCACGTAGGGACTTACAGAATGAAACGCTTTTGCCTTCTGCTTGCTTTCGCCTTTGTCATTACCGCATGTGTAGCGATCCCAACCAAGAATCAGCCGGAGGCATACACGCAATCTGCCGTCCGCGACGCAATCCGACGCTACGAACGTGACGGCAAAGACGCCGTACTCGCATATTACAGCCATCCGCAGAGATTTGATGGACAGTGGTATGTCTTCATTCTGGACAGCCAGGGCTATACAATCGCCAGCCCCTACAACTTTACCATCGGGTTCGGCCCTTCTGATCGCTACGACGCCACCGGCTACTACTATGGCGACGACCTGGTCAGCGCTACCGAGGAAGGCAAATGGATAAGCTACGTCTTTTTCAATCCGGAGACCGACAAGGAAGAACGCAAACATACTTGGATCGTACTGCATGACGGCCTCTACTTCGGGTCCGGCTTTTACAAAGGGCAGAAATAGAGTGGCCTGAACCGGATTCCAGGACGAAACAGAATAGGTTTCACTTACCTGGGACCTGTGGGCGACGATACTGGCCCGTGCTATACTCCGCTCTGACTCTGAAGAGAGCATTCAAACCACTTCACTGCGATTCCACCATTCAAATTCTTACATCTGACCATGCCATACTCACTCCAAATCGGCTCCATCCCCTGCCACATCGTCAGCGACGGACGCCAGCTGGTCGACGGCGGCGGCTTCTTCGGCCTCGTCCCCCGTGTCCTCTGGGAACGCGTCATCCGCCCCGACGAAAAAAACCGCATCCCCGTGCAGATGCGCTCCCTGCTCATCCCATCGTCCGCCGGCCTGATCCTGGTCGACACCGGCCAGGGCGACAAAATAACCGCCAAGGAGCGGCGCATCTTCGGCATGGACGACGACAACCGGCGTCTCGCCGCCGACCTGCGCCGCGTCGGCTTCGCCCCCGAAGACGTCGACATCGTACTCATGACCCACCTCCACGCCGACCACGCCGGCGGCTGCACCCAGTGGAGCGAACCCGACGACCCCGAAAGCGAAGCCGTCCCCGCCTTCCCCAACGCCCGCTATCTCATCCAGCGCCTCGAAATGGCCGAAGCCGCCTTCCCCAACGAACGCACACGCGGCACCTACTTCCCCGACAACTGGGAACCCCTGCGCCGCTCCGGCCAGCTGGAACTCGTCGACGGCGATCAGGACCTGGCAGCCGGCGTCCGCTCCGTCACCGTGCCCGGCCACACCCAAAGCATCCAGGCCGTCTGGGTCGAAGACGCCGGCCAATCCCTCCTCTTCCTCGGCGACGCCTGCAGCTGGGCCGCACACATGGACCGCCTGGCTTGGGTCCCCTCCTTCGATCTCGACCCAATGGCCAGCATCGAGGGCAAGCGCAACCTGCGCCGCCAGGCCGAAGAGAAGAACGCCCTGCTCGTATTCCAACACGACGGCCAGGTTGTGACGGGGCGGCTGCGTCCCGGCGCGCGCGGGCCTGTCGTGGAGCCGGAAACTACTGAAGAGGCGTGGCCGGAGTGACTATTGGCCGTATTGCGTTGTTGGGATGAAGTCAGGTTACGTGTGCCAACCATCCAAGAGCGGAACACAGGGCCCGGTTGATATTCTCATCAATAAGAGCGGAGTGCGCCCACTGACAGGGACGGTGTGGGTCGAGCACCAATATCGAGTCGCCTGTCTGGGAGCAGGCCTATTCTGAGGACAAATCAATGCCACATTCATTTCAGGTCGGTTCCATCCACTGTCATATCGTCAGCGACGGCCAGCAGCTGATCGACGGCGGCAGCTTCTTCGGTCTCGTTCCCCGCATTCTGTGGGAGCGAGTGATCCGCCCCGACGAGAAGAACCGTATTCCCGCGCAGATGCGCTGCCTGCTGATCCAGTCCCCCTCCGGCCTGATACTGGTGGATTCGGGTCAGGGAGACAAAATCACCTCCGAGTATCGAACTGAATTTGGTATGGACGAAAGCAACCTCCGTCTGGACGCCGATCTCCGCCGCGTCGGTTGCAGCCCGGAGGATATCGACATCGTCCTGTTGACCCATCTGCACGCCGACCACTGCGGCGGCAACACCCGCTGGAGCGACCCCAATGATCCGGACAGCGACGTAGTCCCCACCTTCCCCAACGCCCGCTACCTGATCCAGCGCCTTGAGCTGGCCGAGGCCACCTACCCCAACGAACGCACGCGCGGCCATTACTTCCCCGAAAACTGGGTGCCGCTGCGCCGCACAGGTCAGTTGGAGGTTGTAGACGGTGACCAGGAGCTGGCCCCCGGTGTACGCTCGGTCACAGTACCGGGCCACACGCCAAGCATGCAAGTCGTATGGGTCGAGGACGCCGGCGAATCTCTCCTCTTCCTGGGCGACACCTGCAGCTGGGCCGCGCACTTGGACCGCATAGCCTGGGTACCGGCATTTGACCTGGAACCAATGCGCAGCATCGAGGGTAAACGCAACCTGCGCCGCCAGGCCGAGGAAAAGAACGCCCTCCTCGTTTTCCAGCACGACAGCCAGATCGTCACCGGCCGCCTGCGCCCCGGCGCACGCGGCCCGTCTGTGGAACCGGAGATTACGGAAGTTGCATGGCCTGATGAGTGAACTCTGAGGCGCGGCCGGCGTACGCCAGACAGTGCACTGCCCGAGAAATCTGATCTTAGAGAAAGATTCCTCGCAGGCATGGCCAAAGTTGCGGACGTGGAACCGCCAGATGAGAGGGATCGATTCTAAGGCACGTCGACGTCTGTCAGAACAGCGTGTTGCGGGAGCAAAGGGCCGCTGATTCGCAAGGGTCCGCGTAGTCTAGCAAAGAAAACACGATACGCCTTTGGTGTTCTTCGCGCCCCTTCGCGTCTCTTCGCGGATAAATGGGTGTTTTTCGTGGCCCTTCGTGGCCCTTCGTGGCCCTTCGTGGCCCTTCGTGGATCAAAAGGTGTTCTTCGCGGCCCTTCGCGTGTCTTCGCGGATATATTAGGTGTTCTTCGTAATCCAGTGCTCCTTGACAGGCCTCCACCCTCAATCCGCCGACCCCGCCGCCGGCGCCATCGGCAGCGCCGCCGCTATCCGTGTACGCAAAAACACAGCGCAAAAAGCCGCGGCCAGTGGCATGAGGGCAGTCACGTGCATCACCGCTGAAAGCGTGTAGAAGTCCGCAATCGGACCGGCCACCCCCATGCCAACCGCCCCCGAAGCAAAAGTGAACCCAAGAATTGCCCCGCTCGCCAGTCCCTGCCTGTGAGGCAAGAATCTCTGCGCCATCACAACCAGAATACTGTGCGGGATCCCAACCAGGAAGCCGGCCACAAAGGCAATCGGATAAAAGACCCATCCATCCACGATATCCAGCATCATCCAGGAGAAAGGCGTCGCCGCCAGCAGCGACCACAGCAGTATCTTCGGCTGTTCATACCGGTCGCCTAAAACACCACCGGCCATCGAGCCCAAAGCGATCGCCACACTCGGCACGCCGACCATGAAGCCGAACTGTGTCGGTGTAAACCCCAGGTCCGCGAAGTATTTGGGCAACATCCCATAAAATATCTGGTGAACCGAGGCCCGCAACGCCACCAGCACCGCGAAGGCCACCAGCGCCACCCAGCGCTTGTTAGGCTGCGCAACACTGTTCGACGCCGCGCCAGCGCGCGAAATGTGTTGTTGCAGCCGCCGCCTCTCCTCAAGTGTTGCCGGCCGCGGCTGAGGCGGCTCCTCCTCGACTCGCACCAGCGGCTTGCGCAGACCAATGGCCATCCACACCACGAACGGAAGCGTCGCAACCGCCATGATGCGCGGGCCCAGCATCCAGATCTCTTCCAGCAACACGCCCGCGATCATCGGCCCCAGGGCCAGCCCCAACTGCCCCAGCAGGAAAAAAACGGAGGTCCCCGTCGTCGCCTTGGGTCCCCCCGCCGCGCCCGCGTTCATCGCGCCCTGCGGGTGGAACGCGCCGCTCCCCAGCGACGCGACCGTCATCAGCGTGATCAGCGTGAAATAGTCCTGTGAAAATGTGGCCGCGTAGTAAAAGGCGGCCGTCCACAGCAGCCCCACCGCTCCCAGCCAGCGCCCGCCCAGACGGTCGGCCAGCACTCCGAAAAATGGCTGCGTCAGCGACCCCATCAACGCATAGGCCATCCCGCCCAACGCAATCTGGGCGTTCGACATGTTGAAGTCCACCGCCAGAACTGCGAGGATCATCGCGATCGAAGCGTTCAGAATATCGATCGCCATATGGCCGAACGAGACCGCGCTGAGCCGCCTGAGATTCATCTGCTCTTTCCACGCAGGGGAGGTAAACCGGTTTACTACGCCGAAAACTTTCCCAAGCACTTAGCGCAATTCTATCAGCATCTGCGCTCGACTTCAAAGCTGGGCCGAACAAGAAAAGACAAGCCTTATGCTTGCCCTCCTCCCCTACGCGCTACCCTGTCCATCACCCCCTCAACCCGCCGGTAGGGGCAGGCCTTGTGCCTGCCCTCCTCCCTTACGCGTCACCCTCTCCTTCACCCACGCAACCTCCGGTGGGGGCAACCCTTGTGCCTGCCCTCGCACGACCGTCACGCAAATCAAGAGCGCCACGAGCGCGCCGCTTCACCATGGCTGCTGAAATGACCGTGCCCGTCGCATAGACTGCCGCACGCGCGCTGGCAGAGAAAATCACCACCCGCCAGCCCCGCACTGCCCCGGCCTGTTCACTGCGCTGTTGCCGTGGGATAGTCCGTCAGCCAGCCGCTCGTCTCACCCTCCGCATTCACCGCGCGAATCGAATAGTAGTACGTCCTCCCGGCCACTACCCCCGTATGCGTGTACGTTGTACCGGTCAGATTGTCGCCGCCGATCGGCTGCCAGCCGCTCCAGCCGCTCCCCACGCCCCACAACGTCATGAGCTCGTAGCGCACCGCGCTCGGCACCGCTTCCCAGCTCAGCACCACCCCGCCCGCGGTGGCCTGCGCCGCCAGCGCCGGCACAGACAGCGCCGACGCAGTCGCGGTCGGCGTCGGCGTTGACGTCGCGCCGCCCGGCGTCGGAGTCGCGGTCGG
>JAPPKG010000612.1:0-8502 GCA_026914085.1 Caldilineaceae bacterium
AAGAAAGGTTTAGCGCGTTAGTAGGAAAGGTTTAACACGTTAGTAAGAAAGATTTTGACCATTTTCCTCTCTGGTCAAAGCCAGTTTCCATGATCCCATACCCCATAAAGGGTAAAGGGACGGTTGCCCTTTATCCTTTTGGATAGGGCAACGTCCCGAAACAACTATAACTGGGCACAGGACGCATGAGCGATACAGAGACTGCGGTGCCCGCCCAGGGTAAGGAAACCTCAAAGCCCCCGCGCCGATCTCGCGAAGTGACTGCCCGTCTGGGCGACGAGATATATGAGCGCGACATCCGTCCGCAGATCGAGGCGGGGCACCACGGGGAATATGTCGCCATCGACGTTGACAGCGGGAGTTGGGCCATCTCCGACGACCTGCGGACGGCAGCTAAGCGTCTGCGGACACAGCGCCCTGGCGCGATTGACGTCTGGCTGCTCCGGGTTGGATACCAGGCCCTGCATCACTATGGTGGTCGTCCCATTCGGAGAGCCGGGTGATAGAGGGCGTGGTGAACGCTTCCTATGAACCGGTAGTGGTCCTGTCCGATGCTGCCGAGACGACGCCTCTCGTCGCCAACCTGTTGTGCGTGAAAGCGTGTTTCCGGGTTGTCGAGCGGGCCAAAGCGTACAGGCATACCTGTGGAACGGCAGGGTATGTCCCTGCCGCAGGTTGTCTTATCTGGGGAGTGAGGATGGAAAGAAAGCTATCGATCTTGCCTTTGTTGGCGTTGCTGATCTTGAGTTCGTGCGCTCCTCATGGGCATTGGGGTAATTACGCTCGCTGGCACCACAGCTGCCCGGATTTTCCTTCTCTTGCGGAGGTTGAGCGGGTGTTGGAGGAGAAGAGCGCTATTGTCGAGGAGTTGCAGGAGGAAGGGCTGATCTGGTCTGCGGATGCGACTAAGTGTCCAGAGGGCGCATTTATCACGCTGCTTCATGGTGGCGAGTGGCAGAAGGCGCCGGTTTTGGAGATTTTGGACGAAGCGGGAGCGAGGGCAGAGAGGTTGAATCGCTTTTTTGGCGTTCCGTTTCGCTTTCTGAACGTTTGAGGGGGAAGGTGGTGATCTTTCCAGCCTTCCGTGCGCGACGATGTGTTAACCTAGGCTCCTTCTTAGACTCAGGTAAAGATCACGCGCTCGCATGGGACGCGTATTTTAAGGATATTCGACAAATGGCACAGCGACCACGGTCCGGGCCCGGGACGCCCCATTCCACCTCACGTCAAATTCCGCCGCGACGAAGCCATCCTCCGTCCTGCTGGACCACACACGCAAACAATGTTGCCCTGACCCCTTCAAGGATACTCTTATGAAGCCGGTAATTCCGTCATCCCAGGCCCCCGTGCGAGTTGTGTTCACAACCCTCTTCCTGCTCCTGTGTTTTCTTTTGGGCGGGTGTGGACAATACCGCGAGGTCGAGCCCTCCTTCGTACAAGACAGTTCGCCCGTCACCCTCACTTATATCGCCCCCGACGATTCGATTTTCTCTGAAGTTGAGAGCGTAGCGATTGAGCAGTTCACGAAACTTGCGCCGAACTTCGAGATCGACCGCCAAACCTTCCGGCGCAATCCGGTCGCCTACCTTGAAGATACACCGCCCCCGGATGTGATCTGGATGGCGGCCAACCTTGAAATTCGTGAGGCTGCTGCTGAGGGTCTTTTATCCGACCTCTCAGACGTCTGGTTGGAGGGCAACTTTTCCGAAGCGTTCAGTCAACCTTTCCAAGACATAAGCCGCATCGATGACGCATTCCGCTTCGTTCCGGTCGGCTTTAGCTGGACGGGGATTTTCTATAACAGAGAAATCTTCGAACGCTATGAGCTGACCCCGCCCACCAACTGGGAAGAGTTCGAACACATCTGTGATACCTTGCTGACCTACGGTGAAACGCCCATATCTCTCCCAGGTCAGAACCCCTTCGTCACTGCCCTCTGGTTCGATTATCTGAATCTGAGGCTGAATGGGTCCGATTTCCACCAGGACCTGATAGCCGGTCGTGTCAGCTTCTACGACGAAAGGGTTGGCCGCGTCTGGCAGTATTGGGTCTCGCTGCTGGATCGTGACTACTTCGTAAAATCGCCGGGAGACATGTCTGACACGGAAAGCCTGACCGCGCTCATTCGCGGCGATACGGAGAGCCCGCTGACCCGCCAAAAGGCCGTCATGACGCTGGCCCCGCATTTCAGCCTCAACCAGCTGCCGCCAGCCTTCGTCGATGAGTTGGACTTCTTTCAGTTTCCCCAAATGGACGCAGCCATACCACAGGATGAGGTCTCGATCGTTGTCGGCTACGTTATCCCGGCCGGCGCGTCCAACCGGTCCCAGGCAGGCGCATTCGTCCGTTTCATGGGGTCAGCTGAGGCGCAGGAGTTGCAACGCAATCAGGTGAGCGAGGACGAAGGCAATGTCTGGTTTATCCCTGCTCATCACGATGTCGACCGAACCGCTCTGTCGCCGGCCGCCGCCAAGGGCGACCAGGCCGTGAGAAACGCTGACAGCATAAGCCCGCCCTCGATGTTCGAGCTGCCTGCCAGCATGCGGGAAGGCTTTGCTCAGGTCTTGAGACGGCTCTTCCCCACGATCAGCGCACGCATCCAGGTCGCGGAAATCCAGTCAATGCTGGAAGAAGCGCGTCAGGCCGCGACTCAGAAAGGTGAACTCCCCCAGTAGCGTTCTGAGGCCTCCTGTGGTCCCATCCAAGTCCGGTCGTGCGCAGCAGTTAATAGTCCACCTTTACTCTTGCTCAAGTTCCTGAATCTTTGCTTCAATGCGGGTGATGAAGTCGCTGGCGCCAGCCTCCCGCGCATATTCCAGGGCGGCTTTCAGGTCGGCAAGGGCTTCCTGGGATAGATCCATATCGGCCTTGGCAATGCTTCGATTGAAGTAGATGTAGACGTTTTCCGGTTGCAGACGGACAGCCTGATCATAGTCGGCCATCGCCTTCTCGAATTGACCGAGTTCGATCCTGGCCTGGGCCCGATCGACATAGGCGCCCACAAAGTAAGGCAGCAGACGCAATGTCTGATCATAATCGAAGATCGCCTCCGCGTACTGGCCAAGTTCGGCCCTGGCCTTCGCCCGTTCAAAGTAGGCATAACCGTTGTCTGGCTCCATTCGGACGGCCCGATCATAGTCGGCGAAGGCCTCCTGAATCTGACCAAGGTCGACCTTGACATCGCCCCGGCTGGTGTAGACATGGGCGTTGTCTGGCTCCAGCCGGACGGCCAGATCGAAGTCGGCAAAGGCCTCCTGAATCTGACCAAGGTCGACCTTGACATTGCCCCGGCTGGTGTAGATGTGTGCGTTGTCTGGCTCCAGCCGCAAGGCCTGCTCGAAGTCAGCGAATGCTTCTTCGTATTCACCAAGTTTGGATTTGGCGCGTCCCCGGGAAACATAGGCGCGGACGTTGTCGGGCTCCAGTCGCAGGGATTGGTCATAGTCGGCGATCGCTTCCTGGTACTGGCCAAGGATGACCTTGGTTCCGGCCCGGTTGCCGTAGATGTAAGCGGCGTCGGGCTCCAATCGCAGGGCCCGGTCATAGTCGGTAATCGCTTCCTGGTACTGGCCAAGGGCGGATTTGGCGCCGGCCCGGCTGGCATAGATGTAAGCGGCGTCGGGCTCCAGCCGCAAGGCTTGATCATAGTCGGCGATCGCTTCCCGATATTGACCAAGAATTGCCTTGGCAAGACCCCTGTTGGCGTAGAGGTGCGCGGCGTCGGGCTCCCGCCGCAGAGCTCGATCATAGTCGGCAATCGCCTGTCGGTATCGACCGCGCTCGAAATTGGCATGACCCTGGTTGTTATTGGTGCCAGTGTCATAGCTCCGTCCCCAAGCGACGGATGCGACGATTCCCGCAACAATTGCCACGGCAATCGCTACTTCCCAGAACCATCTTTTGGAGGCGTGCGTCGTTGTCATCGCTGTTCTCCCCATGGACCAGTGAGTTCTGCTCGGCAATGGTCGGCCTGCCTACACCTGTAGCCGCATGCCTTTGGGCGTTCATTTGGGACCTTGGCTACGTCGCTTCGTGGACGGCGCCTTCACTGATCACGAACCACCGCCGTTCATTTCCGCTCGATAGCGGGAACGGCCTTTGGCTCGACGGTCCAGCCAATAAGGCCTTCTGCTTGGGGCCGCAGATTCTCGACCACTCTTAATTCTGATCGAATTCCTGAATCCTCTGTTTATTGTTGGCTGTGAGGTCACTGCCCTTCGTCTCCTTCGCCAGTTCCAAGGAGGCCTGCCCTTGATGTTTGTACCACCTGTTATGTTAGTCCGACAAGCACGGGGACAGGGTCGGCAAGCAAGAGGGCCTCAGGCGCTGGCGGTAGAAGGTCTGCTCGGTCACGCCTATCCGGCGGCCAGCCTCAGCGACTGTGCTGCCCTCGGCTATCGCCACCTCAACCTCTCTGAGCTTTTTGATTACCTGCTCCGGCGAATGTCCTCCTCTTGGCCGTCTTTCCCCGTTCTACGGCCCTATACTGACATGTTACCTGGACCAGTCATTTCGGTTACCAGCTGATGAAGTTGACCGCATGGCCTGGGTCGAGAATGAAGATGTACGGCTTGTTATCGGGGTAGTACGTGCTCACCCGCAGCAGCTTTTTCTTCCCTTCGATGACATAGTCGATCACAACCGGTTTGCCGGTCAGGGAATTGACGCCTTCGTAGCGTTCGATCTGATTCGGCGCATCAGGCAGAAACGGGCCAGGCTGTGCGCTGCCGTCGGCCCCGATGAACCAGTACTGCATCCCGCCCTCGGTTGAACAGATTTGAGCAGGCGTTGCCCCGTGCCTGACATGGCACTGTGAACCCTTTTTTCCAGGCTTCCAATCGCAGTAGTCCTCTGTTGGCGGTGGGTAGGCCGGAACAATAATGCCAGACGGGAGATAAATTGGCTTCGAGTCAGATGAAGGATACGGCGGATCATAGATGCCGGTTTCGCAATCGTAGGTTCGCGGCGGATGCGGATGGGCAAAGACGGTGACCGGCAGAGCGAGCGCGAGGAACGAGAGGATGAGCGCCAATCTGAGCATGTTGCCTCTCCTGGTCTCTGATAAATCGAAATGGAACGCCGTAGAACATCGTCAAACCATCATCTCTTGGGTAACTTCAGGCATCTTATTCCTCCAGTTCATCGTCTCCTTTAGCCCTGTAACGCCACCCTCTTTATCCTGCGCAGGCCGAAAAACAGCAGGAACGGCAGTAGCGCGACAAGGAATTTCGTCAGCGAGGGACTGAAAATGATCAGAAGCGATTCAAAGTAAGAATGCCCGCGCTCTAGACCAGGGATGCTAAAGGCCACTATTCTTGACAACTCAGAGTATGAGACATTCCACAGAACCGCAGCCAGAAGGAGCCACACATTCCGCCGGCGAACGCTGAACATAACGACAAGACACGTACCCACATTGAAAACCGTCTCGGCTACACTCCAGTCCAATGCGAAAAGCAGCGTCAACTCCGGCCCAAGCCCGCTCACGATCTCTACTGCTTCGACAAATGAAGCCAGATTCAGTTCTGTTTCTCTGGAGAATTCGGAAACATACTTGCCGAGATTCTGCAGGGCTGCCAGCCAGCTGTAGCCGAGTCCGAACATCACCCCTTCCTTCCACGTGCGCACACTCGTTGCGGGGAAGAAGAGAATCAGCCAGCGGATTCCTTCGCGAAACAACGCATATATGAGCGCGTACAGAATAAAGCCAATAGGAAACTTCATCACAAGACCAGGAGGCCAAGGAAAACTAAAAAGTTCCATGATTGATGGGGTCGAGAGCGCCTGGTCCAGAGGTATCCGCAGCAGGCCGATGACAGCATACGCACCGAAGCCAAAGAACAGACTACCCCAAAGCGCACGGCTGACTCTTTGCCAGATGATAGCCGCAGCAACTGGGATGACGACTGCCAGAGAGAGAATCGCAACGGGCATCTAAACGCCTTCTCCATTTCCAGAGTTTCTGTTGCCTGTAAACCCGGCCGCCTCCCCGCCGTCGGGGCTGGGAAAGCAGGCCGTGCCGGGATCCAACCCTATTATTCCTTTGACTTGGCCGCCCTGCATGAGCCAGAATCAGTCGCAACTGACGAGCCCTTTTTTCAGCGAAGTTGGTGCGCGAATTTTCATTCAGGTCAACTCCTGAAGAACGCACTGTGCCCTTGCCACAGAAAGGAGGCAATATGCCTGCCAACCTCATTTCCATGCTTGAGGCTTGGTCAAGGGTTTTGACCAGGCCGGGCGCACAGACATTTGCCGTCTTGCGAAGCAGGTCGACGGCCACCTTGCCGAACGCGCTCATGCTGAATCTGTTAGTCGGCGTGATTTCTGCGCTGCTCAGTATACTGCTGGCAACGCTTACTGGCTTGTGGGCGATATCACCGAGCGAAGTGGAATCCTTCGAGCCGCCCTACTTTTTGATCGGAATTACCCGTCCGCTCTTTTATATTCAACATGAGCTGTTTCAACTCTATTCTGGCATGGAGGAGTTGTACGGAAAACTGTGGTTTCATACTGGCCTGTTTGACCTGTATGGGAATTCTGTCTTGCACGCCTTTCATCGCATTTTTGGACTACCCGGCTGGCTGCAAGAACTGGCCGAAGGTATTTCGAGCCCTGCAAGATTTTTTCTCCTGTTGGTCGTGTACAATCGGGTTGCGATTCTATTAGGTGGTCGAGGACAGTTCGGTCGCTTTGCTTTTCTCGTCGCTGCCGTCGGTGCGACGATGGCGTCCATAAATGTGATTTTCGATTTCTTGCCTTTAGCCGCAGGCGTTATCGTGGCCGCCTTGCCAGGTTCTTCGCTGATGCTTGGTCAGAACTGGTACTATCTGCTAATCGGAATGGGTTCCCTTTCCATCTCTCTCATTGAGACAGCGTACTGGTTTTTCTTGTTCTACTATCCGATGCGAATTGAGCACGGACTGATGTGGTGGCGAGCAGTCGCCGGTGTCGTGTTCTCGTATTTGCTGTTCTTTGTGTTGGAGACTTTCGTTCCTTATGGAATACCGTTTGGCGTGTATGAGGCGGCGAATCTGGTTCGCCTGAGAGGATAAGAGAAATGAAGGGTGCTAATGGAAATGATCAGTTGTTGGGAGTGCGGCAAGTTGGTTCTTTGTGATGCTGGATGGATTTGGGTGGGTAATAGATTAAGCCCGGAAACAATGACGTGTCCGGGCTATTCCGGTTCAATTTGACGGCTCATTGGAATTCTCGTCAGCAATCGTCTTAGCATTAGGTAGAGGCCATAGTATGCCTGCGACGGCTGAAGATATTAGCCACACAAGAGCAATCCAGCCCAGGTACTGTCCCAGGTTGAATAGCCTTGCGACCAGAGGGACAAAAATCATCCCAACTGCTATCCAGAATCCCACAGAAAGCGTGTAGGCATTCATTCTGAGGAATCTCAATGGTATGACGAAGAAGAAGACAATGGCAATGGGTATTGAGAAAGCGACCGCCGACCAGGGGATCCAGCCAAAGAATCCCGCAATCACTGCGGCAACCTGTATCCCTAGAACTATACCTAGAGCTGATTGAACCCTCTTGTCTTTCAGCATTCTTACCATTCTGGCTGGCGAAACCGCTTTGGGTTCTTGAAGTGGGCCCAAAAAAACTGGATCACGAGCCAAGGTGTATGATGGAGCAGCTCACCGTGCATGTGCGGGGCCCAGTATTAAAGTCAGGAAACGGCGGCATCACCCCAACCACTTTGCAGCCCGTTCGGCGTTTTCGGCGCAGGTGTAGCCGGCTCCCAAACCGGCCACCCTGGCCGCGGCCTTGACGCGGCGCGCGATCGAGGCCACCGACAGGCCGAAGACCAAGTCAGACCCGGCCGCATCCAAATGCGCCATCGCAACCGGCGTCAGATAGACCGTACGCGGGGTGGCGTCGGTTTTCGAGCGCCGCACTGTGAGACGGCCCAGCCCATCGTCGATACCCGATAGCCCCAGCTGATACACGCACGACTGCCTGGTGGTTCGATCAGCGATGTCGAAGCACAAAGGTCACTTTCGCGCGCCCTCTCCAGACAGCTGGGTAGCCTATTCTCCCCAATGTGTAAATTTGCCTCTGCTCCGTGCGCCGTCCTTGCCAACCCCATACCCCCACCCTGTCGACCCGAAACGCAATTCGGCTCTGGCGCGAAACTCTCCAGGGGAGCGTGCGTATTGGAGCATAACTCCGGGCGTTTCATACGAAGGCTGCAAACGAGACGCTCTTGTTTCAGTGGTCGAGGAGGCAAAGCCATGAAAACGATCGATTGCTCAGAAAAGGCGTCCTTAATGCAGTCTCCTGCCACTGCACACAAAGTGACAACCACAACTTCAGAGCAGCGGCCTTCGCCGCGAAAGTTTGGGATTATGTCGCTCTTTCTGTTGTTCACCTCTGCGCTCTTGCTTATCGGTTGCGGCGCTCGGGGTGATAGTGATGACGACTCTGGTGAGCCCGTGACAATCAGATATGTGGCGCCGGGGGACCCACATTGGTCTGAGCCTGATAGAGTGG
>JAPPKG010000592.1:0-8493 GCA_026914085.1 Caldilineaceae bacterium
GGTTCATCTTCTGCCGGAGTTATACGGGAGTTCGCCCCCATTTTGGGATGCACCCTGCGAAAAATCGTAGTTGACGTATTCTGAAAAGGCTGATATACTGTTTTTCGATAATCTTGGTTTGCCTCCGCCCTATATGTCCGCTTCGACTATCCAAACAGAACTTAGTTAAGTAGCCGGCTTGCTTTATACGCAATTGGCGATGATTGATTCAGAATGCTCGAGCGGAGCGGATGGAAGTCGCGGATAGGTGGTAGACGCGGCCGATTATCCGCCAAGTGCACCTCTTTCGCATTTACCCAACCCTGGCGTAAGTCAATTCACCAAGAAAAACTGTCCGGATTCGGACAATCCCCAAAGATCGTATTGTGTAGACTGAACGTCTTCACGCCCTGACGACAGCCCGCGCTTTCAGCACTCTCACTCGTATGCAAATGAAACTGTCCTGTTGCGCAAGCAATGTGTGACTTTTTGTTGAGCCTGACAAGGAACGAACTATGGAAACGCTTAGTATGACTATGGCCGGATTGGAGGACTGCACTCTGGATGAACTCAGAGAGATAGCGCGCTCCCTGGACATAAGTGGTTACACTCGCCTGAAGAAGCATGATCTGATCATTCTGTTATTGCGGGCTAACGCCGAAAAACAGGGATATATTTTTGGAGGGGGAATCCTGGAAATCGTACAGGACGGTATCGGTTTCCTGCGGAGCGACCATCTCCTTCCGGGGCCGGAAGACGTATACGTCAGTCAGAGTCAGATCCGCCGTTTTGGGTTGCGCACAGGGGATCTGGTTGTAGGGCAGGTACGCCCGCCGAAGGATACGGAGAAGTATTACGGATTGTTGAAGGTTGAGGCGGTCAACGGGCTGGATCCTGAGGAGGCTAAACGGCGTCCGGTGTTTGAGAAACAGACGCCGATATTTCCGGACGAGCAGATTCACCTGGAAACCAAGCCGAATTTGCTGGCGACCCGCATGATTGATCTGCTGGCTCCGATTGGCCGGGGCCAGCGCGGGCTGATTGTCAGTCCTCCCAAAGCGGGCAAGACGACCATCTTGAAGCGGATTGCCAACGGCATGTCAAGCAACTATGAGGATCTGCATCTGATGGTGGTGCTGATTGGAGAGCGGCCTGAGGAAGTAACGGATATGGACCGTTCGGTGGAAGCGGAGGTGATCAGCAGCACATTCGACGAACCGGTGCAGAACCATGTGCGGGTAGCGGAGATGGCGCTGGAACGAGCCAAGCGACTGACGGAAAGCAGCCGCGATGTGGTGATATTGTTGGACAGCATTACCCGTCTCACCCGCGCATATAATCTGACAGTGCCCCCGTCCGGCCGCACTCTTTCGGGTGGGATCGATCCGGCGGCGCTGTATCCGCCAAAGCGATTTTTTGGCGCGGCCCGGAACCTGGAGGAGGGCGGCAGCCTGACGATCGTTGCGACCTGTCTTGTCGATACGGGCAGCCGCATGGATGATGTCATTTACGAAGAGTTCAAAGGCACGGGCAATATGGAGCTGCATCTTAACCGGCGCACCTCGGAGCGACGCATCTTCCCGGCCATCGATATTGAGCGGAGCAGCACGCGAGCGGAGGAGAAGATGCTGGAGCCAGAAGTGCTGGCGAAGGTGTACACTTTGCGGCGGATGAGCGATGCCATGGGGGGCGGCAATGAAGCGATTTTGCCGATTCTAGAACGCCTCAGCCGGACGCGAGACAACCAGGAGTTCCTGGACACGCTTATCAAGTAGATTTGCTGTCGTGCGGAACGATAACCAGCGCGAATCGCCTGTGGGAGCTTGAAAGGCAGGGGGACCACGCAGTGTGGAGTGGTTTACAGAAAAATGACGCTTAACCTACGTTTTCCCTACGGTATCCGATCTAACTGCCTTTGGGGGGGCAGAAACCGAGTGGATACCCGAAAATCGATTTGTATAGACTCCAACTTATGCCTATAATGGCATTCTTGAGGCGGTTCGGGCCGTTTGATCGTCTTAAATGGCCGATAAATCGCTCTTGGTAGTAGAAGAAACAAGCCCGAAAGCATCCCTCCCCCTCCCGGCATTTTTTGAAGTTTGCATAAATTGTACAACGTGGTACAGTCTTGTGCTGTATCCCTAGACTTGGGCAGGATGTATGCTTAAGAGCAAAGAACACGTAGAACAACGCCGATTCAGTTATCATACTTTCCGCCGATCAAACAGCACCCCCCCATCGGATCGGGAAGTAGACCAGCCCCCCCTCTCCAGCAGTTTGACAGAATTCAGCCCCAGTCCAACACAGAGTCAGATTCATCAGAGTTCAGAAGGTGCGGCGGAAGCTGCGCTGGAAGAGGGCTCGACCGGACTTGCGGATGCGGCAGGCGGAGCGCTTGAGAATCTGAGTTCAGGTATACAGGGATTCCTGCGAGAGCAGGTGGCGCCGGTGCGGCTGGCGAGCCATCTTGCAGTCCTGGTGGTAGCAGCGATAGTTATCCTTGTCCGACGAGTCGACCCCCCCGATTGGAATTTTCCGCTGCACACTCTGCCGGCGGACGTTCCGCTTGTGGAGAGTACCGCTGCCGAAACACAGATCGCGCGCCGCAATCCGATAGTGGAGGTTGGCAATGCGCTGCAGCGAGCGGTGCTGCCATTTACGCGGGATACCGAGGAGCCTGCCGCGGCATCGCCGGGCATACATGTAGCGGAGGGGGAACCGGTAGGGGTTACGGGGCCATCCAAGCTGGACACAATCCAGATTTACAAGGTATTGCCGGCTGATAATCTACAGAAGATCGCTGCCCGTTACGATCTCAGGCCGGAGACGATATTGTGGGCCAATCCAAAACTGGAATCGAATCCGGATCTATTGTGGCCCGGCCAGCAGTTGATTATTCCTCCGGTTGACGGGGTGATGCACGTGGTTCGCCCCGGCGACACGCTGTCGAATTTGGCGGTGAAATACAAGGTAACCGTTGACGAGATCGTTGGCTTTCCTTTGAACAAGTTGGAGTCGGCGGCCTCCCCGATAAGCAGCGGAAGTCAGTTAATCATACCGAATGGCACCAAGCCCTATGTTGCCAGGCAGGTGGCAATGTATCGTGGTCCTGTGCCTGCCAATGCGGTCAGAGGTTCGGGCAATTTTGCCTGGCCTGTCAGCGGCCACATTACGCAGCAGTTCTGGCACGGTCATCGGGCGATAGACGTGGGAGCCCGGGCAGGGTCCCCGATCGTGGCGGCCGATAGCGGTTATGTTGTCAAGGCTTCACACGGCTGGAATGGCGGCTATGGCAGCATGGTCATGGTCGATCATGGCAACGGCTTTGTCTCACTGTACGCTCATATGAATATGGTCTACGTGCGCCAGGGCGAGAATGTTGCCAAGGGTGAACAGCTGGGTACGGTAGGCAATACGGGGCGTTCAACGGGGCCGCATCTGCACTTTGAGATCCGACAGAACGGCGCCGCGCGTAATCCGTTCTACTTCCTGCCTTAAAAAGAACGGGTTTACAAGACACAGAAAGGTCCGGCACAATGTGCCGGACTTTTTTTGTTCTGCCACAGACGGTCAGCGGCGCAGGGCTCCGATGTGAGGGGGACTAGCGTTGCTCACGATCTGTGTCGACAACGCGTAGATGATGGTGAAGAAGCTACAGTTGACCAGCGTTGGATTTCACAGTTGCTGAATGCCGCCTTCGGTCAGTTTGCGGGGGTCGAGCAGCTCGTCCAGTTCGCCGGCGCTGAGGTCGGTCATTTCGAGGGCGACCTCCTTGAGGGTGCGGCCCTGGGCATAGGCGGTTTTGGCGATCTGTGCGCCGAGTTCATATCCGATCACTGGATTCAGGGCTGTTACAAGGATCGGGTTGCTGTCAACGAGGCGGCCTATCCGTTCTGTGTTGACAGTAAAGCCGGCGACGGCACTGTTTGCCAGGAGGCGGCTTGCGCCGGCCAAGATGGCGATGCTCTGCAACAGGTTGTAGGCGATGACGGGGAGCATGACATTCAGTTGAAAACTGCCCGACTGGCCCCCGATGGTGATTGTCAGGTCGTTTCCGGTGACCTGGGCGGCAACCATGGTGACCGCTTCGGGGATGACCGGATTGATCTTGCCCGGCATGATGCTGCTGCCGGGCTGCAGGGCAGGCAGTTCGATCTCCGCGATACCGGCAATGGGGCCGCTGTTCATCCAGCGCAGATCGTTTGCCATTTTCATGAGGGAGGTCGCGACGGTCTTGAGTTGACCGCTGAGCTCAACAGCGGCGTCCTGGCTGCTCAGACTTTCGAAGTAGTTTTCGCTTGTCCTGAATGGCTGCTCGGTTATCCGGGCCAGTGTGGCGGCGATGCGTTCGCCGAACTCGGGATGGGCGTTAATGCCGGTGCCAACGGCGGTGCCGCCCTGGGCGAGTTCTGCCAGCCGCGTCAAAGCGTCGCGCAGCCGCCGCTGCCCCTTGTCGATCTGGTTGCTCCAGCCCCCCAGTTCCTGGCTCAGGCGGATAGGCATGGCATCCATCAGATGGGTGCGCCCGGTGGTGACGATGCCGTCAACCTCTGCGGCTTTGGCGTCCAGGGCATCCTGCAGATGCTGGAGAGCCGGGAGGAGCTCCTCGACGACGGCGAGATAAGCGCTCAGATGGATGGCTGAGGGAATAACATCGTTGCTGCTTTGCCCCATATTGACGTGATCGTTGGGGTGGACGCTGCGTCCCAGGATCCGGGATGCCAGCGTAGCGATGACTTCATTGGCATTCATGTTTGTGCTGGTGCCGGAGCCGGTCTGGAAGATGTCGAGGGGGAAGTGGGCGTCGTGGGCGCCGTGCGCGACTTCGGTGCAGGCGCTTTGAATTGCCGCGGCCAACTCGGCATCCAGGTGGCCCAGGTCGAGATTGACCTCGGCGGCCGCCCCTTTGATGAGCCCGACTGCGCGGATGAAGTGACGGGGAAAGCGGAGGGGGCTGACAGGGAAGTTGTCGACGGCCCGCTGGGTTTGGGCAGCGTAGAGAGCGTCTTTTGGGACCCTTACCTCGCCCAAGCTGTCATGTTCAATGCGAAATTCCTGACTACTCATAAGAATGTTCTGCTCCATTCGGATGCTTGATCACAGGGATTAACGTTCGCCGCGCATATAGGGCAGACCGAGCGCGGCCGGTGCGCCGAGGCGGCGGCTAACGTTTTCGTAGACGGTAATGAGTGTGAGAACGACGACAGTCAGAAGGTAGGGCATCATGGCCAGCATGGCAGCGGGTATGACCCCGCCCCCGGCTGCCTGCAACCGGAACTGAATTGCGTTGACCCCGCCAAAAATGAGAGCCCCAAGCAGGGCCCGCGCGGGATCCCAGGTGGCGAAGATAACGAGAGCGATGGCGATCCAGCCGCGTCCGCCGGTGAGGTTTTCGGTCCAGCCGGGGGTATAGGCGAGGCTGAGGTGGGCGCCGCCCAGCCCCATGAGCATACCGCCGCCGATGGTGGCCAGATAGCGCGTGCGGGTGACCGAGATGCCCATAGCGTCGGCGGTGTCGGGGTCTTCGCCGACGGCGCGCACGTTGAGGCCAAGCCGGGTGCGGTAGAGCAGGAAGGCGGCGAGGGGGACGGTCAGATACATCAGGTAGACGAGCAGGTCCTGATTGAAGAGGGCCTGGCCAAGCAGGGGGATCTGGCCGAGACCGGGGATTGCGAGTTTGTTGAACTTGGGGCCGACCAGGCCCACGAGCGGCGCGCCTTCCGGGCCGAGGCGCTGGCCGAGAAAGCTGCTGAGGCCGATGCCAAAGAGGGTGAGCGCGAGGCCGCTGACGACCTGATCGGCCCGAAGGGTGACTGAGAGGAAGGCGTGAATGGAGGCCAGGGCGCCGCCGACGACGACGGCCGCCAGTGTGCCCAACAGGAGACTTTCTGTGTGAAAGCCGACGGCAAAGGCACTGACAGCGCCCATGATGAGAATGCCTTCCAGCCCGAGATTGAGAACGCCGGCCCTTTCGGTGTAGATTTCGCCGACTGCGGCAAACACAAGCGATGCGCCGGCCTGGATTGTCACCGTCAGGATAGAGATAAGAAGGGCGAGTTCCATTGTCGTTACGCTCTCACATGCGTGTAAACAGGCGGCGAGCCGGCGTTGCCTTCGCCAGGTTGTGTGCAGGATCCACCGGTATGTAACGGGAGATTGGGGATGGTCTGCGCTGCAGCTAGTCGGCGGGCGTCGGTCCGCCGGAGACGGGCGCAGGATTCGAAGCAGGCCGGGGCTGCGTACGAATCACGCGCAAGCGGTAGTTGATGAAGACGTCGGCGCCGAGAACGAAGAAAAGTATCGAGCCCTGGAGCACGCCTGCGACGGCGGCCGGCAGGCCCATGGTGATCTGCAATTGATCGCCACCAGTGCTGAGACCGGCCAGGAGTATGCTTACGAGCAGGATGGCCCAGGGGTTCAGCTTTGCCAGCCAGGCCACGATGATGGCGGTGAAGCCGTCGCCGACTGCGATGCCGTTTTGCAGCCGGTGGGCGACGCCGGCCACCTGGCTGAAACCGGCCAGTCCGGCGATTCCCCCGCTTACGCACATGACCAGGAGAACGTTGCGGGCTATATTCATTCCGGCGTAGCGGGCGGCCTGCGGGTTCTTGCCGATCACCTTTATCTCCAGGCCCCATTTGGTGCGGTCGAGGACGAGCCAGAGCAGGAAGGCCGCCAGGACTGCGATAATGAGGCCGTAGTGGACGCGGCCCAAGTCGATGGGGAGGCGGGGCAGCCAGGCGTGCTGTGGGAACTGGGCGCTGCCGGGAAAGCCGAAGCCCTCAGGATCTTTCCAGGATCCGGTATAGAGGTATTGCATCCACAGGAGGGCCACGTAGTTGAACATGAGCGTTGTAATGATCTCGTTGACGCCCAGGGCGGTCTTGAGAAAGGCCGGGATCAGTCCCCAGATGGCGCCGGCCACAAAGGCGGCCACGATCATGGCCGGCAGGAAGGCCCATTGCGGCATGCCACCGATCAGTTCCGGCAAGAAGAGGGCGACCCAGGTGGCGGCAATGACGCCCCACACAAACTGGCCTTCGGCGCCGATATTCCAAAACAGCATGCGGAAGGCGATACCCACGGCCAGGCCAGTGAGCATAAGGGGGATGGCGCGCAGGAGGGTCTCGCTGATATGGTAGCGCTGGCCGAAGGCGCCGGTTGCCATAGCCGCATAGGTCTCGAATGGATTTGCGCCGAATATCCACAGCAGAATGCCGCTGAAGATGAGCGCGAGACAGAGGGCAATGAGGGGAAACAGGAACTCGACGTGGCGGGGACGGCTCAGGCGTCTTTCAAGGATGAGTTGCATGACCGAGTCTCGTTGTACGCGCCTTTCCTGTGCAGAGGTGCTACACAGTTCACGGTCACCCGCTAGCGGGCTGCCGGGCTAAGTGGCTTCGGTTTCTTCCACGGGCAGGGCAACGAAGACGGTTGTGCCCTTGTTCACGTCGCTGCGCACCCAAATTTCCCCATGATGGGCCTCGACGATTGCCTTGCTGAGAAAGAGACCAAGGCCGACGCCGGCTGTTCCGCGGCGGAGACCGCTATCCACGCGGTAGTAACGATCGAATATTTTCGGGAGTTCTCTTGCCGGAATGCCGATGCCTTCGTCGGCGACATAGAGCACAAGGCGGCCGAACGCGTTTTTTTCCAGTGGCTCTTCGTGCCAACCGCCTATGCGAATGACGCCGCCGTCGGGTGAGTATTTGATGGCGTTGCTGAGCAGATTGGTGAAGACCAGGCGCAGGCGTTCTACGTCGCCGTAGATGACGGGGAGGTCCGCGGGGAGATCGAGTGCGATTTCATGGGTGTCGGTCTGTGTGCGGTAGTCCTGCGCCACGCGCTCGAGCAGCCACCGCACCTGTACGTCCGACCGTTCGAGGCGCAGGCCGCCGGCCTGGATGCGGCTGACGTCGAGCAGGCTGTTGATGAGCGCCTCCAGGCGGTCGGCTTCCTCTTCGATCACTTCGAGGCTCTGCCGGGCTGTCTCGGCGTCCCAGGCGGCGTCGGGCCGGGCCAGCGTTTGCGCGTATCCTTTGATCAAGGCCACGGGCGTCTTCAGTTCATGGCTGATGATCGAGGTAAAGGTGGATTTCATCTCCTCTTCTTCGCGGAAACGCGTGATATCGAGCACACTGGCGATGATGTTGACGAGCCGCTTGCGCTCGTCCTTGACGGGGATGAAGGTTACGGAGACTGAGATCTGGCCCCCCTCGGGCAGAATGATATCGCCTTCACACTGGGCGCCGCTTTCGGGCAAGGAGATCAGGTCGTAATCGGCACTGAACAGGTCTTCTCCCTGCAGATTGAGGAGAGGCAGAATCCTTTCGCACTGCCGTCCGACCGCATCGTGCGGGGCGATTCCGGTCATGAGGGAAAGGGGCTGGTTGATGACCTCCACCCGCTTATTGGGTGTCAGGATCATCATGCCATTGACGCTGTTCTGGACGATCATCGACAGGCGGCTGCGTTCGGTTGTCAGCTGCTGGTAGAGGCGGGCGTTGCGGACGG